>DVLD01000040.1 GCA_018715725.1 Candidatus Aveggerthella excrementigallinarum | reverse complement strand
GCTCTTTCGTGGCTTCACCACGTCGCCCGCTCTCGTCGCCCGATTCCGGGACGGCGTCCGAAGCCGTCGATGCCGCAGGCGTGCCCTGGGCTAGTAGCCGAAGCCGAACCCGTAGCCGCCGTTGCCGCCGCCGGAGCCGTTCGACCCGCTCCCGGAGCTCGAGCCGGCGTTGGACGCAGTGCCCTCGTCGGAGCCGAGCGTCACCGTGACCGTCTGGGTCTCGCCGTGGCGGTTGAGCTCGACCTGGGCGGTGTCGCCCGGATTCACGGAACGGACCGCCAGGATCAGGTCGGTGGCGGATTCGACGGCGGTGTCGTTCACCTTCGTGACGACGTCGCCCTCCTGGATGCCCGCCGCCTCCGCCGCGCCGCCGGAGCTCACGCCCGTGATGAGCGCGCCCTTGTCCACGCTCAGGCCGTACGCCTGCGCCACCTGAGAGTTCACCGACGTGGTGGTCACGCCGAGCTGGGCGTGCGTTGGCGTCTTGCCGTCGATGATCTGCTGGGCGATGCCCATGGCGTAATCGACCGGGATGGCGAAGCCGACGCCGGAGTACGAGCCGGAACTGCTCGTGATCATGGTGTTGATGCCGATGAGGGCGCCGTTGGAATCCACGAGCGCGCCGCCGGAGTTGCCCGGGTTGATGGCCGCGTCGGTCTGAATCATGTTCGTGTAGTACGCGGTGCCGCCCTCGTTCTGCAGGACGCTCGAGCGGTTCGTCGCCGAGACGATGCCCGTTGCCACCGACTGCTCAAGACCGTACGGGGAGCCCGCGGTCATGACCCACTCGCCCACCGTGAGGTTGGACGAGTCGCCAATCTCGATAGCGGTGAGCGCCTCGTTGGCGTCGACCTTCACGACGGCCAGGTCGCTCGAGGCGTCCTCGCCCACGACCGTGGCCTCGTACTGGTTGCCGTCGGAGAGCGTGACCATGAGCTTATCGGCGCCGCTCACCACGTGCTGGTTCGTGAGGATGTAGCCGTCCTGCGAGATGATGACGCCACTGCCCAGGCTGGAGAGCGTCTCCTCCGAGCCGCCGTTGCCGGAGCCGTACATGCCGAACATGCCGTAGAGGCCCGAGCTCTGCTGGGTGTACACGTCGATGTTCACCACCGAGGGCAGTACCTTCTGGGAGACAGCCTCGGCCAACGTCGCCTCGCCGCCCGAGACCTCGATGGACCCGCCAGACCCGCCGAGCACGGTGGAGCCGGAGGTCGCGGCGGTCGTGGACTGCCACGCGGCGAACCCGCCGATGCCGACGGCGCATGCGAGCGCCGCGCCCAGGAACCCGGCGAGGAAGGTCTTGCCGAACTTGGTGGCGCTCCCGCTCTTCGCGCTCGTGCCGCGCGCCGAGGCAGGGCTTGCCGGCTGGTAGGTGTACGCCTGCGAAGCGTACGGGTTGGAAGCGTACGACGATGCGCCCGAGGCGCCCTGCGCGCCAGCCGCCTGGTTCGGCGCTTGCTGGTAGCCGGCGTTCTGCGGGGAGCCCGCAGGCTGCTGCGTGCCGGTGGAAGCGTAGGTCCAGTTTGGCGTGCTCGCGCCTTCGCCCGCGGCGGCGCCGGCGGTCTGCTCGCCGCCCAAGGGCGCGGTGGGCAGGGGCTCGGTGCCGGGGTTTGCGGCGTGGTGGGAGGCGGGGCTCTGCTCGGAGCCGCCGTAAGGCGTGTTCTCGAATCTGTTCTCCATGGTCCTCTCTCCTGTCTTGATCGCGGAGCCCACTCGCGGGCGACGGGACCGAGTTGGCGCGCAGCGCCTCCCGTCGACACCCCGGCGTGCAGGCCCCGAAGGGGTTACTGCGCGGCGTCCTGCCGCTTGGGCGGTTCTGGATTCCGCCTTCTCCGTGTGACAGGGCGACCTTACCACGCCCCGCGTTGGCGCGCGGCCAAGGAAACGCAGCTGTCATGCACGCGACACAGAACTACATCAACCGGTGTACGACCAGGAAACGAAGCGCAAGCCTGACGGCGGTCGAAGGGAGCAGAACCTCCTGCGCGACGCGAGCAATCGCGCGGCGCAGGCCGACCGCCGTCAAGCACGATGCGCCCGTCAGCGGGAAACCGACTTTCGCGGGCGCTCGCCCCAAAAAGCAGCTACCATAGGTGCATCACGCAATTAGTTTGACAGTCGAAGCATTTCGGCTGCACCGCGAAGAAAGGTCGTCATGGTCACGCCCGATCTGTCCAGCAGCCCGGCGCGAAGCAGGCGCGGGCTCGGGAACGCCGCGAAGCGCCTGTACGTCTCGACGCTGCTCGGCCTGCTGCCGTTGCTCGTCTCGGTGGGTTCGCGCACCTCGTCGACACTGCGCGCCGAGACCGAGGTCCTGCCCGCGGACTTCTCCTTCGCCGTCCGCATCCTGGGCACCGGCCAGGCATGCGCCGCGAAGAAGGGCGCCTCCGGCGGCTGGAAGCGCCTGCCGAAAAGCGCGCCCGTCCGCTACGCCATCGAGTTCCGCGATATCGACTACGCCTTCGACGTCTTCTCCGGCGGCATGACGCTGCAGGCCGCGCTCGCCGCACGCCTGTTCAGCACCCGTGGCGCGAACAGCGAGGGCGTGGCGCTCACCTATATGTTCAAGCGTCTTTTGCACGCGTTCTTCTTCTGGCGCGGCGTGTAGGCAGCACAACGCCCCGGCCGCTCAAGGCCGCGCCCGCGCGAAGAACCTCACGCGGGCGCCCCAAGCCCCGCCGACGCCGTCAGCGGCCCGACACCTGCCCTCCTGTCGTCGACCGCACCCCCGAACCATCCGAAAGGACGAACATGCAAGCATTCGAGTACTCCTGCCCGACGAAAATCGTCTGCGGCGCGCATGCGCTGCGCAAGCTGGCCGACGAGCTGCGCGACCACCACGTGGAGAAGCCGCTCGTGCTGACCGACGCGAACCTGGTGAAGCTCGGCGTGACGCGCCATGCCACGGAGCCGCTGGAGGAAGCGGGCATCCCCTTCGTGACGTTCGACGCCATCCCGCCGGACTCCTCGCTCGACGTGGTGAACGAGGTCGTGCGCGTCTACCTCGACTCCGGCTGCGACGGCTTCGTCGCGCTGGGCGGCGGCAGCGTCATCGACACCGGCAAGGGCGCGGCGGCCTCCATCTCCTGCGAGGGAGAGGACTTCGCCTTGCTGCAAGGCGCCGAAATCCTGCGCGGCGACCGCCCGCCGTTCTTCGCCATCCCGACGACGGCGGGCACGGGCTCCGAGGTGACGCTCGTGGCCGTGGTGGCCGACACCGCCGCGAACGCGAAGCTCTCCTACACCTCGTACCGCTTGGTGCCCGACGTTGCCTTCCTCGACCCGGCGCTCACGCAAAGCCTGCCGCCGAAGCTCACGTCCACCACCGGCATGGACGCGCTGACGCACGCCATCGAAGCGTACACCTCCGTCCAGAAGAACCCCGTCTCCGACGCCTTCGCCACCGGCGCCATCGAGCTTATCGCGCGCAACATCTTCACCGCC
Organism: Candidatus Aveggerthella excrementigallinarum; assembly: GCA_018715725.1. Classification (GTDB taxonomy): domain Bacteria; phylum Actinomycetota; class Coriobacteriia; order Coriobacteriales; family Eggerthellaceae; genus Aveggerthella; species Aveggerthella excrementigallinarum. The sequence continues at coordinate 3,167 of DVLD01000040.1, read as the reverse complement.
TGCGAGACCCCGGGCGACGCCGACGCGCGCACCGCGCTCGCGCTTGGCAGCCTCATGGCGGGCGCAGCGTTCTCGAACGCCATGGTGGGCATCGTCCACGCCGTCGGCCATTCGCTTGGCGGCCTGTGCCACATCCCGCACGGGCAGGCTATGATGCTGCTGCTCCCCCACTGCGTGGACTGGAACCTCGCGCACGGCGTGCACACAGGGTTCTACGGCGAGCTCCTGCGCGCGCTCGACCCGAAGCGCTACGACGCGACCGCCCCTGAAGGGCGCGATGCGGCCTTCGCCGCCGCCCTGCACGAGATGAACGCCCGGTTCCACGAGCGTTGGAGCGTGCCGACCGCGCTCTCCGAGCTTGGTATCGACCGTTCGATGCTCGAGAAGGTCGCACACCAAGCGCGCTACGACGGCGCCGCCATCTACAACACCGAGGAGATCTCCGAGCAAGCCGCCCTCGAGGTGCTGAACGCCGCCTGGTAGCCACCGCCTCACGCGCGCTTGGCATCCGCTTGGCGCCTGCGAGCACGGCACGCCGCTCGCTTGGAACGCAGCCTCTTTCCGCACTCACGACCCGAAAGGCACCCTATGACCGCCCTGCCCTCCTACGAAAGCGCCGCCGACGTCGTCGCAGCGGCCGCGTCCATGCGCCAGCATTTCACCACCGGCGCAACCCTGCCCCTCGAACACCGCAGAGACGCGCTGCTCCGCCTGCGCGGCTGGCTCAAAGCGAACGAGGGGCGCGTGCTTGGCGCCTTGCAGGAAGATTTGGGCAAGGCGCCCTTCGAGGGATACGCCACCGAGCTGGGCATCGTCTACGATGAGATCAGCCTGTGCCTGCGCAAGATGGGATCCTGGTCGCGCCCGCGCCGCGTGCCCACGCCCATCACGCACTTCCATTCATGGTCGAAGGTCTACCCTAGCCCGTACGGCGTCGTGCTCGTCTTGAGCCCGTGGAATTACCCGCTGCAGCTTGCCCTCGTGCCGATGGTCGACGCCATCACGGCGGGCAACGCGGTGGCGCTCAAGCCCTCGCGCACCTCGCACGCGACGAGCGCGCTGCTCTGCGAGATGGTCGGCGAGCTGTTCGATCCGGACTTTGTGCGCGCCTTCCCCGGCTCCGGCGCCATGAACGACTGGCTGCTGGAAGCGCGCTGGGACCACATCTGCTTCACCGGCAGCCCGAGCGTCGGCCGCACCGTCATGGCGGCGGCCGCCAAGAACCTCACGCCCGTGACCTTGGAGCTGGGCGGTAAGAGCCCCTGCATCGTCGACGCGTCCGCCAACGTCACGCGCGCCGCCCAGCGCATCGCCTGGGGCAAGGGCATCAACACGGGCCAAACCTGCGTGGCGCCCGACTACTTCCTCGTCCATGAGTCCGTGGTCGACGAGCTGGTGGAGAAGCTCGACGCGTGCTTCCACCAGTACTACGGCCACGACATCCTCTCCTGCGAGGAATGGCCGCACATCATCAACGAGCGGCACTTCGACCGCCTCATGGGGCTCATTGAGCACCGCAACCCTGACGCCACGGTGGCCTTCGGTGGCCAGGGCGACCGCGCCACGCTGCGCATCGAGCCTACGTGTCTGCGCGGCGTCACACTGGACGACCCCGTCATGCAGGAGGAAATCTTCGGCCCCATCCTGCCCGTCATCACGTTCAAGACGCTCGATGAGGCCTTCGGCATCGTCCGCCACTTCGAGACGCCGCTCGCCTGCTACATCTTCGCCGAGGACAAGGCGGTCCAGCAGCGCGTCATCCGCGAGCTGCCCTTCGGCGGCGCCACCGTGAACGACGTGGTCATCCACCTGGCGAACAACCACATGGGCTTCGGCGGCCTGGGCAATTCCGGCATGGGCGCCTACCACGGCAAGGTGGGCTTCGATACGTTCACTCACTACAAGTCCACGCTCACGAAGGGCACGTGGCTGGAGCTGCCCGTGCGCAACCCTCCCTTCGGTGACAAGATCAAACTGCTGCGCCTTCTCATGCGCTAGGGCAGTTCCGCCGTTCTCTAGCGAACGGCGGAATGACTCGACACTACGACGCGCCCTGGGGTCGAATCTTGCCATTCAACGGGACTGCGGTGGACCGAAGTCCGACTGCCGCCGTTTCAAGGCAATCCTCGGCCCCAGGGCGCTTCTCGCTGAGTGGATTGAACCGGCGGTTTTTCCTTTTTCAACCGCAGCATCGCCCCTGACCAGCGGCGTTTTAGAAACTGCAAGCGGCTTTCAATTGTTACAACCTGCGCACGTGCTGCCCGCTGCCGTGTTTTGGCAGCGGGCAGTTGTATAATCGCCGTCCAACACACCGAGATGGCCGCGCTCCTGCCGCGGCACGCAAGCGAGACGAGGAGACGCCATGGACCTGCCCGGCATTGTGGAAATCACGCCCGACCAGCCCGAAGACCTACAGCGCGCGATTGACATTTTCGCGACAAGCTTCATGGAAGAGAACTGGTTCATCACCTGGCTCAGCTCCCTCGACCAGTTCGGCGCCGACCGCGCACGCAAGCAGGAAGTCATGCGCGCGTACTTCCGCGGTGACATCGAAGCGCATGCCCCCCACCACGCCGTGTGGGCCACTGACGACTTCGCTGCCGTGGCGTGCGGCTATCTGGCGAGCGAGTTCCAACCAAGCTCCGTCGACGACCTGCACAAAGCCGCGTTCACGCGCTATCTGCCCGAGCTGCTCTCCGAAGAGGAGCAAGCGGCGCTCGACGCCACGGTGCGAAAGCTCGAGCCCGTCTCCGACTTCTCCTGGGCTCCTGATCATGCGCACGCCGACCATGAGGACGGACGCACCGACACCGACGACCACATCTGCTTTTTCGCCTGGGCGGTCGACCCGGAGCATCGCGGCTCCGGCGCGTTCCGCCGCCTGACCACCCCGTTCTTCGACTACGCTGACCTGCACGGCATCAACTGCTACCTCGAGTGCTACAGCGACGACCTGCAGAGCCTCTACGAGCACGTGGGTTTCGAGGTCGTGCGCACGCTCGAAACGCCGGGCGTGGACATCGTCGAGCGCTGCATGGTGCGCCGTCCGCGCTGGGTGCCCGGCCGCGCCTAGCATCCGGTCGGCAGCAGCCGCCCGAGCGCACATTCCCTGTCAGAAACCAAGGCAAGGCCGACGGCATGCGAAGCCGTCGGCCTTGCTCGTTCTC
>DVLD01000039.1 GCA_018715725.1 Candidatus Aveggerthella excrementigallinarum | reverse complement strand
ACGCTGCTCAACTGCATCAGCACCATCGACGTGCCCACGAGCGGGCAGATCGTCATCGGCGGGCGCAACGTGGAGCGGCTCTCGCGGCGCGAGGTGGCGCGCTTCCGCCGCGACGAGCTGGGCTTCGTCTTCCAGGACGCGAACTTGCTCGACACGCTGACCGCCTACGAGAACATCGCGCTCGCCCTCACCATCAAGCACGTGCCGGCGCGCGAGGTGGACGTGCGCGTGCGCGAGCTGGCGCGCACGCTGGGCATTGCCGAGGCGCTCGACAAGCACCCGCACCAGCTCTCGGGCGGCCAGCGCCAGCGCGTCGCCGCGGCGCGCGCCACGGTGGGCAATCCGACGCTCATCCTCGCTGACGAGCCGACCGGCGCGCTGGACTCAAAAAGCGCGAAGACCCTGCTCGAGACGTTCGCCTTGCTGAACCAGCGCGGCTCGACCATCGTCATGGTGACGCACGACAGTTTCACCGCCAGCTGCACCGAGCGCGTCGTCTTCATCAAGGACGGCCGCCTGTGGGGGCACCTGGAGCGTGGCAGCAAGGACCGCAAGGCGTTCTTCGCCGACATCGTGTCGGTCACGACGAAGCTGGGAGGCGACCAAGATGATGTTCTGTAAGCTGGCCTGGGGCAACGTGCGCCGGAGCGCGCGGGATTTCGCCCTGTACTTCCTGACGATCGTCTTCGGCGTGAGCGTGTTCTACGCGTTCAACTCCATCACGGACCAGCAGGCGGTCTTGGCGTTGGAGGGCCAGAGCAGCGGGCTGCTCGACCTGCTCGGCATGCTCATTGGGGGCGTGTCGGTGTTCGTGGCCGTTATTCTGGCGTTTCTGGTGGTGTACGCCGACCGGTTCCTCATCCGTCGGCGCAAGCGCGAGTTCGCCGTGTACTTGACGCTCGGCATGCAGCGCGGGCAGCTCGCGCGCTTGGTGGCCCTTGAGACGGGCATGATCGGCGCGGTGTCGCTTGCGGTGGGCATCGCGCTTGGCGTGGGGCTCTCGCAGTTGCTCATGCACGTGACGGCCTCGTTCTTCGGCGCCGAGGTGCCGGGGTTCGCGTTCGTGTTCTCCACCGGCGCGCTCGCCAAGACGCTCGTGTGCTTCCTCGCGATCTTCGCCGTGACCATCGTCTCGAACTCCGGCGTGGTCATGCGCGCGCGGCTGATCGACCTGCTCTCCGCCTCGAAGGCGAGCGACGACATGAAGCTGCGCAGCATCCCGCTGTCGTTCGCGCTGTTCGCGGTGGCGTGCGCCGTCATCGGGTTCTCGTACCACCTCCTGCTGGAGACCGGCCTCATGTCGCTCTCGCCGCAGTTCTACGCCGCGACGGTGCTCGTGTGCGCGGGCACGCTCTTGTTCTTCTACTCGCTGTCGGGCTTTCTGCTGCGCGCGGTGCAAGCGTGCCGTCCGCTGTACCTGCGCGGCTTGGCCATGTTCACGCTGCGGCAGCTGAACGCGCGCGTGAACTCCACGTTCCTGTCCATGAGCGTGATCTGCATGACGCTGTTCCTGGCCATCACGAGCGTGTGCGGCGGCATCGGCATCTGCAACACACTCACGCAGAACATCGAGACGTCCACGAACTACGACGCCACCGCCTCCACCTACTGGGCGACGGCCGGCGCGGGCGCGGGCGAGGAAGGCTCCCTTCTGGACACGCCCTGGGGCGCCTACGCGCGCGAGATGGACTTCGACATGGCGCGCGGGCTGGCGGAGTCCGGCGTGCAGGTGGGCGCTGCGCCGTGGGAGGATATGGTCGAGCGCTCCGTGCAAGTGGACTACCTGGACTCCACGACGATCACCTACGGCACGCTCGACGCGCTGGCCGACACGCCGCTCATGGAGGCGGCAAGCGGCATGGTGTCCCCAGGGTTCGAGGCGATGCCCCTGCCGTACGTCTCCTTGTCGCAGTACAACGCGGCGCTCGAGCTGGCCGGCGCGGAGCCGGTCTCGCTCGCCGACGACGAGTGCATGCTCGCCGGCGACTCCGATATCACGCTCTCGTGGCTGCGCGACGTGGCCGACGCGGGCGTCACGCTCGACGTGGAGGGGACGGAGCTCAAGGTCGCGGGCACGGTGGGCGACGCGTGCATCGAGACCTCGAGCATCCCGCTGCAGTCGGGCGCGCTCGTGGTGCCGGACGCTGCGCTGCCCGCAGGGCTGACCCTGTACCGCTCGATCCTGGACGTGGACTTCGTCGACGCGAACCCTGACGCGGGGGAGCAGTTCAGCGAACTGTGCGCCGCCGTGCAGGACTCCGTGGACGAGCGCACCTGGCCTTTGAGCTCCTCGCTTTCGCGCGAGGAAGTGTGGGAGCAGAACATGGGGCTCACCGCCATCGTTGGGTACCTGGCCGTCTACATCGGCTTCATCCTGGTGGTGGCGTCGGCGGCCATCCTGGCCATCCAGCAGCTCTCCAGCGCGTCGGACAACGCGAGCCGCTACGCGCTGCTGTCGAAGCTCGGCGCGTCGCGCCAGCAGGTCACGACGTCCGTGCTCGTGCAGGTGGCGGTGTGCTTCGCCTTCCCGCTGGCCTTGGCGCTCGCGCACACGGCGTGCGCCTTCCAGGTGGTCGCCGACGTCGTGCAGGCCTTCGGCCACCTGGACATCACCGCGGCGGCGGGCATGACCGCGGCGGCGTTCCTGGCGCTCTACGGCCTGTACTTCGCGCTCACGTGCGTCGGCAGCCTGGCGCTGGCGCGCGGCGCGAAGTAGGCCCTCGGCGCGCTCGCTCGCAAGGGCGGAGGACGTTTCCTCCGCCCTTCGCCGTTGCGCGGCATCCCTGTTGGGGTAGAATGATGCGCGTTTTGTGTCCAATCCTCTGAGGGAATAGCAAGGAGCGAGCGTATGGCAGTCATCGAGCGCACTGAGCCGGCGACGACGCCCGACGGCGTCAACCGCGAGCACTTCGCGTCGCGCATCGGCTTCATCCTCGTGGCGGCGGGCTGCGCCATCGGCCTGGGCAACGTGTGGCGCTTCCCGTATATCGTGGGCGAGTACGGCGGCGGCGCCTTCGTGCTCATGTACCTGATCTTCCTGGTCATTTTGGGCCTGCCGGTCATGGTGATGGAGTTCGCCGTGGGCCGCGCCTCCCAGAAAAGCTGCGCGCAGGCCTTCGACATCCTGGAGCCGAAACGCCGGTACCACTGGTTCAGCTGGTGGGGCTACATCGGCTGCATGATCCTCATGATGTTCTACACCACCGTGGCCGGCTGGATGGTCGCCTACATCCCGAAGATGGCCTCCGGCATGTTCGACGGCGCTGACGCCGCGGCCACGGGCGAGCTGTTCAACGCCATGCTCGCCAGCCCGGGCGAGCTCGTCGCCTGGATGCTCATCGCCGTGTTCATTGGCTTCGGCATCGTGGCGCTGGGCTTGCAGAACGGCGTCGAGCGCATCACGAAGTGGATGATGGCCATCCTGTTCGTGGCCATGATCGCGCTCTGTATCCGCGCCATGACGCTGCCGGGCGCGGGCGAGGGCATCGCGTTCTACCTCGTGCCGGACTTCAGCCGCATGTTCGAAGGCGGCTGGGGCACGTTCGGCGAGGCGGTGTACGCTGCCATGGGCCAGGCGTTCTTCAGCCTGTCGCTCGGTATCGCCGCCATGGAGATCTTCGGCTCGAAGATCGGCCGCGAGCGCAGCCTGACCGGCGAGGCCGTGAACGTCACGGCGCTCAACACGCTCGTCGCCATCCTGGCGGGCCTCATCATTTTCCCGGCGTGCTTCGCCTATGGCGTCACGCCCGACTCCGGGCCGTCGCTCGTGTTCGTGACGCTGCCCGTCGTGTTCGGCCAGATGCCGCTCGGCAACGTGTGGGGCGCGCTGTTCTTCGTGTTCATGAGCTTCGCGGCGCTCTCCACCGTCATCGCCGTGTTCGAGAACCTCATTAGCTTCACTATGGACAAATGGGGCGTCACGCGCATGCGTGCGGTCGTGTTCAACGGCGTGCTCGTCATCGTGCTGAGCCTGCCGTGCGCGCTCGGCTTCAACGTGCTCTCCGGCGTGACCATTCCCGGCATCGGCGACATCCAGACCATCGAGGACTTCATCGTCTCGAACAACATGCTGCCGCTTGGCTCGCTCGTGTTCGTGCTGTTCTGCACCACGCGCAAGGGCTGGGGTTGGGACAAGTTCCTGGCCGAGGCCGACGCGGGCGCGGGCATGAAGTTCCCGGCGAAGACGCGCCTGTGGGTGAAGTACGGCATCCCGGCCCTCATCCTGGTCATCTTCGTCATGGGCTACGTGCCGAAGATCACCGCCTGGTTGGGCATGGCGTAGCGCCAGGCTCGGCTGGCCTCGCTCGGCAGGGCTCAAGCTTTGGCTTGTTGATTCCGCCAGACAGGGCGCGGGCTTCGGCTTTGCTGGCCTTGTCCGGCAGGACGCAGGCTCCAGCCCGCCGCCCGCTGTTCAAAGACCCCGATGGATGCCATCGGGGTCTTTTCGTGCTGGTGGGCAGTGTCGTGCGCTATGGGATTTCCAGGTATCGCTTGAGCGCTGGCCAGGCGTGCGCGGCGACGTCCAGGCCGTGCTCGTAGAGGGCGAAGAGCTTCTCGCGGTCGTGCTCGATGTTCGAGACGCCCACGGGGCGCTCGGGGCGGATGACGAAGGCCTCGCCGGCCTCTGCCATGCGCTCCAGGCGGCGGACCGTGCGATTGTACTCGTAGGACCGATGCTCCAGCCGCTCCAGGTAGAGCGGGTGGTCGCCGTACACTTGGCGCTCGAGCGGGAGCAGCTTGTCGTGCTGCTTGCGGTATTCGGCGTGCTGGGTGAGCACGACCACGTGCTTCGCGGCGCCGGTCGCGCGCGAGTAATCGATGGGTATGCTGTCGCACGTGCCGCCGTCGAGGAGGCGCTTGCCGTCGACCTCCACGATCTGGCTGACGAGCGGCATGGAGGAGCTCGCGATCAGGTAGGGCAGGTCGTCCTTCGGGTCCGCGATCACGTGGTAGTCCGCCTCGCCCAGGTCGAGGTCGCTCGAGACGGCCGTGAGCTCGATGGGGGAGCGGCAGTACGCGTCGTAGTCGAAAGGCTCAAGGCGGTTGGGGATCTCGTCGAAGGAGAACGCGCGGCCGTACACGTTGCCGGTCTTCACGAAGCTTTGCCAGGACAGGTAGCGCCAGTCGGGCGCGAAGTGAACGTTGACGTAGCAGGAGCGGCCCGTGGCGCCCGCGACGTAGTTGTAGCCCATGAGCGCGCCGGCGGACGTGCCGATGACGCGTTTGCACACGACGCCGCGGTCCATGAGGTAGTCGAGCACGCCGGCGGTGAACAGCCCGCGCATCGCCCCGCCTTCCAGCACAAGGTTCGCGTCGAGCACCGGCTTGCCCTCCCACGCGGGCGTGCGCGCCATGACCGCCCGGACGCGGCTGCCCGTTGCGCCCTTCGCGTTCGGCTCGCCTGCCGTATCTTTCGTGCTCACTGCTTCGCGCTCTTCGCTCATGATGGGTCCTTTCTGCGTTTCGAAGCAGTATAGGCGCGCGCTCGCATGCCGGCCTGCCCTTCATGCCGTTGACAACGTGTCGTAACGTAGGGCCGGCATGCGGCACGGCTGCCTCGGCCGCCGCCTGCCGCTCGAATGGTACCGAGAAAGTAACATATTGGAAAACCACGTCGCTCTGCCGCGCTGCTGGGATACAATACGTCTCGAAACACAGGCAGTCCGGGCGCGCCAGAGGCGCGGCGCCGGCGAGGGGCCGAAGGGCCGCTTGGGAAACGGGCGGTTCGCAGGCCAGAAGGAGACAGTCATGAGCGAGATCATCTCTTCCGCGGAGTTCCAGTCGAAGGTCCTGCAGGCCACCGAGCCGGTGCTGGTCGACTTCTTCGCCACGTGGTGTGGCCCGTGCAAGATGCTGGCGCCCACGCTTGACGCGGTTGCCGCCGAGGTTGCCGGCCGCGCGAAGGTCTACAAGGTCGACGTCGACCAGAGCCCGGACGTTGCCGCCCAGTACGGCGTCATGAGCGTCCCGACGCTCATCCTGTTCAAGGGCGGTCAGCCGGTCAAGCAGATGGTCGGCGCCCAGCCGAAGCCGGCCCTGCTGGCGCTGTTCGACTAACCTTTGCGTTTGATGGTACGGCCCGTCCTTGCGACGGGCCGTATTGTGTAGTGCCGCAGGCGAGAGCGTGCGGGAAGAGACCGCAGGCGAGAAAGGAACCCCATGAGCGAGACGAAGCTCTACGACGTCGCCGTCATTGGCAGTGGGCCGGCGGGCATGACCGCCGCGCTGTACGCCGCGCGCGCGGGCCTGTCCGTCGCGCTGTTCGAGCGCATGATGCCCGGCGGCCAGATGGCCGAGACCGAGAAGATCGAGAATTACCCGGGCTTCCCTGAGGGCGTGAGCGGCTACGACCTGGCGCTGTCCATGTCGCAGCAGGCGGCGCGCTTCGGCGTGGAGGAGGTCGCCGAGGAAGTGGAGCGCATCGACCTGTCCGCCGACCCGCGCGTCATCGCGACGCCGTACCGCACGGTGGAGGCGAAGGCCATCATCGTGGCGACGGGCGCGCGCCCGCGCAAGATGGACCTGCCGAACAACGCCGAGCTCGAAGGCCACGGCATCAGCTACTGCGCCACGTGCGACGGCAATTTCTTCCGCGGCAAGAAGGTCGTCGTCATTGGCGGTGGCGACACGGCGGCCGCCGACGCCATCTACCTCTCGCGCGTGTGCGAAGAGGTCACCATCATCTACCGCCGCTCCCAGCTGCGTGCGACGCGCGTCTACCACGACGTGCTCGAAGGCCTGGAGAACGTGCGCTTCGAATGGGACAGCGTCGTGGAGGAGGCGTACGCCTACGACGGGAAGCTCTCCGGCGTGCGCGTGCGGAACGTGCAGACCGGGGAGCAGAAGGAGCTTTCGTGCGCAGGCATGTTCGTCGCTATCGGCACGGTGCCGAACACGGAGTTCCTGGCCGGCGCGCTGCCGCTTGACGAGGGCGGCTACATCGTGGCGGGCGAGGGCTGCGCCACCTCCGTCCCGGGTGTCTTCGCCGCGGGCGACGTGCGCGCGAAGTCGCTGCGCCAGGTGGCCACCGCGGTCGCCGACGGCGCCAACGCCGCCGAGGCCGCTGCGGAATATGTGGCGGAGCACCGATAGCGCCTTTCGTCTGGTAACATATCCATTTGGCAAAAATCGTCCGCTCTGCGCGCGGCACACCGCGCGGCAGGGCGGGCTTGTTTCGTGACGCGACGAAGGATAGGGAATGCAAGAGACCGGAATGCGCGAGAAGCTCGAGAAGATCATCAAGGGCTACGAGGAGCTCCAGGCCAAGCTGGGCGACCCCGAGGTGCTGGGCAACCAGAAGGAGTACACGCGCCTCTCGAAGGAGTACGCGAACCAGGGCCCGCTCGTGGCGAAGGCGCGCGAGTACCTGCAGGCGTGCGCCGACATCGACGACGCGAAGGAGATGCTCGACGACGCCGACATGCGCGATTTCGCGCAGGAGACCATCGCGGCGGCCGAAGCGAAGCTGCCGCAGCTGGAAGAGGACATCAAGTTCATGCTCATCCCGTCGGACCCGGCGGACGAAAAGGACATCATCGTGGAGATCCGCGCCGCCGCCGGCGGTGACGAGGCCGCCATCTTCGCGGGCGACCTGCACAAGATGTACATGCGCTTCTGCGAGCACCAGCACTGGAAGGTGGAGACCATGGACGCCTCCCCGTCCGACGAGGGCGGCTATAAGGAGATCCAGTTCAAGGTGAAGGGCGACCACGTCTACTCCGTCATGAAGTACGAGTCCGGCGTGCACCGCGTCCAGCGCGTTCCCAAGACGGAGAGCCAGGGCCGCATCCACACCTCCACGGCCACGGTGGCCGTGCTGCCCGAGGCGGACGAGATCGACGTCGAGATCAACGAGAACGACCTGCGCATCGACGTGTATCGCGCCGGCGGCCCGGGTGGGCAGTGCGTGAACACCACCGACTCGGCCGTGCGCATCACGCACCTGCCCACGGGGCTGGTGGTGCAGTCGCAGGACCAGAAGAGCCAGCTGCAGAACAAGATCGCGGCCATGGCCGTGCTGCGCGCGCGCCTCTACGAGAAGATGCTCGCCGAGCAGCAGGCGGCCGAAGGC
>DVLD01000002.1 GCA_018715725.1 Candidatus Aveggerthella excrementigallinarum | reverse complement strand
ACCAGATGAAGTCGGGGTGCTTGTCCAGCAAGTTCATGATGTGGCCGTGGCTCAGCTTTGCCGGATAGCACACGCTCTCCGAAGGCATCGATTCGATGCCCGCTTCGTAGGTCTTCTTCGTCGACGGGTCGGACAACACCACGCGCCAGCCCAGCTTGGTGAAGAAGGTGAACCAGAACGGATAGTTCTCATACATGTTCAGCGCGCGCGGAATGCCCACGGTTCCGCGCGGAGCGTTTTCGAGCGCCAGCGGCTCGTAGTCGAACAGGCGGTGCGTCTTGTACTCGAAGAGGTTTGGCACGCTGGACGCCTCGGAGCCGCGGCCGAAGCTTTCGCCCTTCTCGCAGCGGTTGCCCGTGATGAAACGGCGGTTGCGGCCGGTCTCGGGGTCTTTGCCGAAATCGTTCACCGTGAGCAGGCAGGAGTTCGAGCAGCCCTTGCAGCGCACGGTGCGGTGCGTGGGCGCGAGCGCCTCGATCTCCTCAAGCGACAGCAGCGTGGAGATCACCTCCGGCGCCTCTTCGCCCGCGCGCTCGGCGGCGCGCACGTCGGCCGCATGGCGGTCGCGCGCCAGCAGGGCCGCGCCGAACGCGCCCATGTTGCCCGCGATGTCCGGGCGCACGGCGTTCACTTCGGAGAGCTGCTCGAAGGCGCGCAGCACGGCGTCGTTCAGGAACGTGCCGCCCTGAACGATGACCTTCTCGCCCACGTCGTGCGGGTCGCGGATCTTGATGACCTTGAACAGCGCGTTCTTGATGACCGAGATGGCCAGGCCGGCGGCGATGTCGCCCACCGTGGCGCCTTCCTTCTGGGCCTGCTTCACGCGCGAGTTCATGAAGACGGTGCAGCGGCTGCCCAGATCGACCGGCGCTTTCGCCTGGATGGCGGTCTGGGCGAACTCGGCCACGTCCAGGTTCAGGCCGCTCGCGAAGCTCTCGATGAAGCTGCCGCAGCCCGACGAGCAGGCCTCGTTCAGCATGATGTGGTCGATGACGCCGTCTTTCACGCGCAGGCACTTCATGTCCTGGCCGCCGATGTCGAGGATGAACTCCACGCCCGGCAGCATCTCCTGCGCGCCGCGCAGGTGCGCCACCGTCTCGATCTCGCCGGAGTCCACGCGCAGGGCCTCGAGCAGCAGGCCTTCGCCGTAGCCGGTGACCGTGGCGTGGCCGATGGTCACGAGCGGCTCGCCGGTCTCGGGGTCGCGCGGCAGGACGCCGTACATCTCGGCGACTGCCGCCTTCGCGCAGCCGAGCACGTCACCCTTGTTGGACGCGTACGTGCTCCAGAGCAGCTCGCCCTCCTGCGAGATGAGCGCCGCCTTGAACGTGGTCGAGCCCGCGTCGATGCCCAGGTAGGCCGTGCCGCGGTACGTTGCCAGGTCGCCGCGCTTCACGCGCTCCTGGTCATGGCGCGCCTTGAACTCCTGGTAGTCCTCGGCCGTGGCGAACAGCGGGTCGAGGCGCACGACCTCGGAACCCTGCACGTCGCCCAGGTTGCGCAGGCGCTCCACCACGTCGGGCAGCGGCTCCGCCTTCGCGCGCTCGGAGGCGGAGCCGGCGATGGCACAGCCGGCGGCCACGAACAGGTGCGCGTTCTCGGGCACGATGATGTGCTCTTCGTCCAGGTTGAGCGTCTCGTAGAAGCGCTCGCGCAGCTGCGGCAGGTACTGCAGCGGGCCGCCCAGGAACGCCACGTAGCCGCGGATGGGACGGCCGCACGCCAGGCCGGAGATGGTCTGCGTGACGACGGACTGGAAGATGGACGCGGCGATGTCCTCCTTGCGCGCGCCCTCGTTCAGCAGCGGCTGGACGTCGGTCTTGGCGAAGACGCCGCAGCGGCTGGCGATGGGATAGATGGTCTGGTGGCCGGCCGCCAGCTCGTTCAGACCGCCGGCGTCGGTGTTGAGCAGGGCTGCCATCTGGTCGATGAACGCGCCCGTGCCGCCGGCGCAGGTGCCGTTCATGCGCTGCTCGATGCCCTGGTCGAAGTAGATGATCTTCGCGTCCTCGCCGCCCAGCTCGATGGCCACGTCGGTCTTCGGGATGAACGTCTCGACCGCCGTCTTGGAGGCGATGACCTCCTGCACGAACTCGATGCCGAGCCACTGGGCCAACAGCAGGCCGCCCGAGCCCGTGATGGCGATGGTCATGCGCTCGTTGCCGAACTCGCCGGCAGCCTCTTGGAGCACCTCGAGGATGGTGGCGCGCACGTCGGCGTGATGGCGGCGGTAGACCGCCCACTTGATGTCGTTCGCCTCGTCGAGCACGGCCAGCTTCACGGTGGTCGAGCCGACGTCGATGCCGATGTGCAGCGGGTTCGCCCCGTTGGTGTTCGGCTGGTCAGTCATGGTGTCCTCCTGGTTATGTCGTCGCCGCGTGCGCGGCCTCTCGTCGTTTCGTGTTGATGCGGATTCGTGTCGATGTGGCGCGGTGTCGCACTTCGCGCAACGCCGGCCAGTCCCGTTCTGGGGTTCGCGGTACCGGCGGCATTCCGCCTGAACCGCGACACCCGCCGTCTCGTGCTACAAAACGATGGCGTCACCTGGCTTGATGAACAACAGGCGCACGGCGATGCGCGCCATCTCCTCCGAGCTCTCCTGCATGCCGGTCTCCACCCACCGCTCTATCACGCCGAGATACGCTGACGCGAAGAACGCCGTATAGTACCCGACGAACGGCGTCGGGTCGCTCAGATAGCGCTCATGCAGCACCGCGTTGATGAGGTTCGTGCACACCGCGTCGCGCAAGCGCGGGCCGAAACGCACGTCGCCGCCAGGCCCGAGCACCGCGTGCAGGAAGTCCCCTTGCTCGCGCAGGTAATCGAACAGGGCGATCAGCACGGGCATGGGCTGCTTGCGCACACGGCAGCGCACAACCTCCACCAGGCTCAGGCGCTCCATCTGCTCGCGGTAGCGATCGAGGTCCGTCATGATCTCGTCCTCGAAGGCCTGCAGGCAGTCCTCTTTGTCGCGGAAATGGTTGTAGAACGTGCCGCGGTTTAGGTCGGCCCGCGCGCACAGGTCGTTCACCGTGAAGCCGTCAAGACCGCGCTCCTCCATGAGCCCGATGAAGGCGTCGCGGAGCGCCTTGCGCGAACGCACGATACGGCGATCTCCCGTGCCCACCGCGGGCGTGTGTGCGCTGGCGCACGCTGTCTGCGTCATGTGCGACCTTCCTGCCGCAAGCGTGCGAAGGCGGCGTGCTGCCCCCTCGCGCATTGAACACTGCGGCCAAAAATCAACATGGTGTTCAATAACGGCATTGTATCCACTGACATCGCAAAACTCAACGCACCCCGGCAAGGTTCGGGTAACGAACACATGACAGCACGCCGCCCCGTGCTCGCGAGCAACAGCTCGCCTTCGTCCTGCAGCGTGGCCCGTGCAGCCCCAGAGCAGCTCACACCACGAAGCCCAGGGCAACGCGCCACCACGCAGTCCCGCCACACAACCCAGGACAACTCGATGCCACACGGCCCCACAGCAGCTCGCCACCACGCAGCCGGGGCAAAAAGTGCCCGATGTTAGCTGTCTTCGCGGCCTTATTTCGTCCTTTGCGGAATGAGTGCTGTATTTGAAGGAATGAATGCGGCACCTTCGCGCGCTTTTCTTTTGCCGCGGAGCTAACATCGGTGATTTTTTGCCCAAAAGCGAGGGTCCAGAGCTGAGCCGTCGAAATGCGCTACCATCGCCGCCAACGGGAACTCCATACTGTGCACCGAGCGAAACCGGCGAACGTGCGGTAGAACGCATGGCGAGGAATCGACTACGGAAGGAGCGCGCGTGACCACCACACCAACGAAAGAGCGCGTGCTGCGCGCGCTGGAAGCACGCGAGGGAGCGCACGTCTCGGGCGCCCAGCTGGCGCGTGAGCTGGGCGTCACGCGCAACTCGGTCTGGAAGGCCGTGAACGCGCTGCGGCGCGAGGGGTACCACATCGACGCCACGACGAATCGCGGTTATGCCCTTTCGCACGAAGACGATTTGCTCTCCGCTTCGGGCATCCGCCGCTTCCTGCCCGCCGACGCGCCGCTTTTCCCCACCGTGCGCAAGTGCCTCGACTCCACGAACGCCGAGGCACTGCGGCGCGCCGTGGACGGCGCTCCCGAAGGCACCGTCATCGTGGCGGAGGAGCAGACCGCCGGACGCGGTAGGCGCGGCCGTTCGTTCTTCTCGCCCGCCGGCACGGGCATCTACTTGAGCATCCTTGTGCGACCTGCGTTGCCGGCGGAGCGCGCGCACCTGCTCACGTGCAGTGCTGCGGTGGCCGTCGCCGAAGCCATCGAAGCATGCGCGGGCGTGGACGCCTCCATCAAGTGGGTGAACGACGTCTACTGCCGCGGAAAGAAGGTGGCCGGAATCTTGACGGAAGGCTCGTTCGACTTGGAAGGCGGCGTCCTCCAGCACGCGGTGGTGGGCATCGGCGTGAACGTGCGACCGCCGCACGCCGGCTTCCCAGCAGAGATCGCCGAACGCGCCGGCGCGGTCCTGCCGGCGCGCGATGCGACCTTGCCGACAGACAACGCGGCCTCGCCGGCAAGCGATATGACCCCGTCCGCAGGTGTCGCAGCCCTACCTGCAGGCACCGCGTCCCTGCAGGCAGCCGGCGCACCCCTATCCGCAGGCGACCCGTCCCTGCCAGCAAGCACCGCGGCCCCACCCGCAGGCGGCGCAGCCCTACCCGCAGGCAACGCAAACCCGCCCGCAGACGGCACAGCCCTGCGGCGCGCCTCCACCGTGCGCTGCCGCCTTGTTGCCGAAATCCTCACGCGCTTCTGGACGCTGTATCAGGGGCTGCAGACGTCGAACGGGCAGGAGGGCACGCGCCTTCTTGCCGACGTTCGCGAGCGGTACCGCAACCGCTGCTTCCTGCTTGGCCAGGATGTCATGGTGACGCGCGGCGGCGAAAGCATCCGGGCGCACGCCGTCGACCTGGATGAGAGCTTCCGCCTCGTCGTCAATCTGCCGGACGGCACGCGGCACGCGCTCTCGTACGGCGAGGCCGCCCTCACCTGCCCGTAGCGCCGGCAGCCATGGCGCAATCCCGACTTCATCGCTCGCGTTCGCGGCCGTGCGCCCGCTCAAGCACGCCAGGTTTGCTATGCTATCGCGGACGTAAGCGCGGACACCTCCCGCAGCGCGGCGCCCGCAGGGCACGGCCGCTGCACGCCGCGCACCACCATTCGAGAACGAAGGGGCATCATGCAGATCACGCCTGCTGAAATCGCCGAGACGCTCACCATGGTGAGCAAGCAGCACCTGGACATCCGCACCATCACGCTCGGGCTCAACCTGCGCGCCTGCACCCACGAGGACGTGGACGTCATGGCCCGCAAGGTCTACGACCGCCTGACCACCGCCGCCGAGAAGCTCGTGCCCACCGCCGAGCAGCTTGAGCGCGAGTACGGCATCCCGATCGTGAACAAGCGCATCTCGGTCACCCCCATCGCCGAAATCTGCGCCGCTACGCAGACCGCCGACCTCTCCCCCATCGCCCGCGCGCTTGACGCCGCCGGCAAAGAGGTCGGCGTCGACTTCGTGGGCGGCTTCTCGGCGCTCGTGCACAAGGGCGCATCGCGCGCTGACACGAACCTCATGGACTCCATCCCCGAGGCGCTCGCCACGACCGACCACGTGTGCTCGTCGGTCAACGTGGGCTCCACGCGCGCGGGCATCAACATGGACGCGGCGTTCAAGATGGCCGGCATCGTGAAGAAGACCGCCGAGGCCACCGCCGACAACCAGTGCATCGGCGCGGGCAAGCTCGTCGTGTTCTGCAACGCCGTCGAGGACAACCCGTTCATGGCCGGCGCCTTCCATGGCTCCGGCGAGGCCGACGCCGTGGTGAACGTGGGCGTGTCCGGCCCGGGCGTCGTGCGCGCGGTGCTCGCCAGCATGCCGAAGGACGCCGACCTCACGAGCGTCGCCGAAGCCATCAAGGCCACCGCGTTCAAGATCACCCGCGCGGGCGAGCTGATGGCGCGCGAGGCCAGCAAGCGCCTCGGCGTGCAGCAGGGCATCCTGGACCTTTCGCTCGCCCCCACCCCTGCAGAAGGCGATTCGGTGGCCGAAATCCTCGAGGCTATCGGCGTGGGCACCTGCGGCGGCCCGGGCACCACGGCGGCGCTCGCCATGCTCAACGACGCCGTGAAGAAGGGCGGCGTCATGGCGTCGTCGTCCGTCGGCGGCCTCTCCGGCGCGTTCATCCCCGTCTCCGAGGACGCCGGCATGATCCGCGCGGCGGAAGCGGGCGCGCTTTCCCTTGAGAAGCTCGAGGCCATGACCTGTGTGTGCTCGGTCGGCCTGGACATGATCGCCGTCCCCGGCGACACGAGCGTCGAGGCCATCTTCGGCATCATCGCCGACGAGTGCGCCATCGGCATGATCAACAACAAGACCACCGCCGTGCGCGTCATCCCCGCCATCGGCAAGCAGGTGGGCGACCGCCTGGACTTCGGCGGCCTGCTCGGCTACGCGCCGGTCATGCCCGTGAACCAGCACGCCGGCACCGTGTTCGCCCACCGCGGCGGTCGCATGCCCGCCCCGCTCAACTCGCTCAAGAACTAGCGACGGCGCGAACAACGCGATCTCCCCGAAGGACGCGGAGCACCCGCGTCCTTCGCATTTTGCATGCCGAACCCCAGGCCGCGGTGCCGCGCTGCTACAATCGGGCACATGGGAGTCGAGACCGACAACATGTACGCCGTTCCGCTCGAAGAAGCGTGGGAGCTCTTCGGCGGGTTTCTGAGCGGCCCGCGCAGTGCCGCCATCCTGGTGGCATCCTGCGGCGCGCTGCCCGACGCCGCGCGCACGGCGCTCGACAGCTCGTTTCAGCGGCTTGGCTGGGGTGCGTGTACCTACCTTGCGTGGCCGCGCGACCTTGACGACCCAACGGCGCTCTTCATGGCCGTCGAAGGCCTTGACCCGTCCGTGCTCGTCATCGCCGACGGACAGATGGCGCGCCTGTGCGAAGAGGCGTTCCGCCAGAAACCACCGTTCCTGAAAGCGTTCCGCCTGAACTGCCGCGACTGCTGCGCGTTCCAGGATTTCGCCGCCCTGCTGGATTCGCCCGAGCACAAGCAACGCGCTTGGGCGGCGCTCAAGACGCTGCCCAAGCGGCAGTGACCACCCCGCCAGCCTTGAGCCACCTATAACGCGAAGAGCCGTTCTGCCATACGCCTCCGTCGGGCATGGCAGAACGGCTCTTGTCGCTCTTCGTGGCAGCGCGCACGGCAAGGAGTGGACGCGGGGCAATGCGTCGGCCGTGCCAGGTCGAGAAAGGAAAGGCCTTGACCAGGCTGCTCGCCCAGAGCGTCGACGGGGCAGGTCGGCGCCCCCCTGGGCTTCTGAATGCTATTCAACAGGAATCTTTTCCAGCCATCGACACCGGTTTTGGGTGAAAAACAGGTAAAATCACCTGAAAGTGGTGAGGAATGGGGCAGTCTTTTTTCGGAACGGGCATGCACGGCGCACGGACCGACGCACGACGCCGTCCATCCGACGGGAGGGTAAGCATGAAGATGTTCCGAGGAAACACCTCGTGGCTGGCCATGTTCGGCGCCGGCTTCTTCTGGGCGTGGCTCGACTGCACCATCACCCTGCCCACGCTCTACGAGCCGTTCGGCACCAGCGACTGGCTCGACACCGCGTACCTGCTCACGTACGCCCTCAGCATCGTCCCTTCCGCGCTTGCGCTGCTGCTTCCCATCGTGGCCGACCGGTTGACGAGCAAGCCTTTGTGGGGACCGCTCATCGGCGGCATCGGCGCCCTGGGCTGCGCTGCCATCATGGCGGGCGGCGCGCTGGCGACCCCGCCGTTGCTCCTTTCGGGCGTCGCCTTGAGCGGCATCGCCCTGGGCGCGCTCTTGGTGACGTGGGGACGCGTCTGCGTGGCGCAGGGCAGCACGCACGCGCTCATCCACATCACCGGCGCGTACGCGGTGAGCTTCGTGGTGGACCTGATCGCCATCTTCTTGCAGCCGGTGCCTGCCGCCGTGTTCCTGGCGCTTTGCCCGCTCATCTCCGGCGCACTCCTGCTCATCTTGGTGGCGTACACGCCCGACGGCAAAGAGCTGGAGCTGGGCAGCGCGCCCACCTTCAACGAGCTGGGCAGCGACGTCTCGCCCGGCGCCGACGTGCGCTTCGACGTGCGCCTGGTCGTCATCATCACCGCGTTCTACTGCGTGCTCGGCTTCGCCGGGTTCGTGAACAACCCCTCCAGCTCGCTCTCGGTCGAGTCGTTCTTCTACGCCGTCTCGTGGGAGATCGTGGGCGTGGTGCTCTTCGTCGCGTGCGCTTTCTTCGGATGGCGCGCGAAGAATGTCAGCGTGTTCTCGCTGGCCATGATCGCCTGCGCGGCCGTTGCCCTGATTTTGCCGCTCTCCAACTCTGCCGTGCACGGCATCTCCGGCTCGTTCATGGTGGCCAGCTGCTCGGGCTTCGACGTCCTGGTCTGGCTGCTCGTGGCGCTCAACCATCACTTCACCCTCCGTCCGTACGTCGGCACTGTGGCCATCGTGGCATTGTGCCAACAGGCAGGGTCGTTGCTCGGGTACGCATGCAGCGTGCTCTTCCCCGCCGTCCGCACCG
>DVLD01000038.1 GCA_018715725.1 Candidatus Aveggerthella excrementigallinarum | reverse complement strand
CTGTCGTAGGCCGTGATGTTGTTGCGCGCCGTGTCGGCGAACACCTGAGGCGTCTGCGTGGCGAAGCTCACGCGCGAGCGCAGATCGTGCGGGTCCCTGTCGTCGATGGGCTGCCCGTCGAGCAGGATCTGGCCCGACCCGGCAGGGAACAGCCCCATGAGCAGGTTCATGATGGTGGACTTGCCGCTGCCGGTGCCACCGATGAACGCCGTGACCCTCCCTGGCTCGGCGACGAAGCTCACGTGGTCGAGCACATTCGCGGCGTCGTTGTAGCCGAAGCACACGTCGCGGAACTCGACGCGACCGGCGGGAGCGGCGCTGGTGCGATCGGCTGCGTCCGCGCTCGCGGCGCTGACGCGATTGGCCACATCCATGCTCACGGCGCTCGCGCGCGCGGCAGAGTCGGCAGGCGTAGCGGTATCAGCGGCAACGCCCTCCGCCGCGACTTCGCCGGCATCCGCGCCCTTCGCGGCGCGCCCGTCGCGGCCTTCGAAGCCCAGCAGCTCGTCGATGCGCCGCACGGCGACGACCGCCTGCGGAATCAGGTTCACCATGACGGGAATGACCGCCAACGCCGAGATGAAGTAGCCCAGGTACTGGAAAATGAGCAAGAGGTCGCTCACCGACGCCAGGCCGGCCTGGATCTGCGCGCCGCCCGCGTAGTAGATGACCACGATGGCCCAGTTCATGAGCACCATGGCGGCAGGCGCCAGGAAGTTGATGCCACGATTGGCCGCCACGGCGGCGTCGTAGGCCTCCTGCGCAGCGCCCTCGAAGCGCGCCTCTTCGAAGTCCTCGTTATTGAACGCGCGCACGGTGCGCACGCCGCTCAACCGCTCTTTGACGAGCAGCGTGATGCGGTCAATCTTCGTCTGCAAGAGCGCAAAGCGCGGGTTCGCCTTCGCGCCGAAGAAGATGAGCACCGCCAGCGTGAGCGCGAACGCCACCGCCAGGATGGAGAATAGCACCACGTTCATGCGGAAAATGAGCGCGAGCATGAACACGATGATGATGGGCACCATGAGGCTTGTGCGCAGCAGGTTGATGAGCAGCACCTGGATCTGCTGGGCGTTGGCGACCGTGCGGATGATGAGCGTGGACGCGCCGAAGCTGTTGTAGTCCGCCAGGTCGAGCTCCATCACCTTCGAGAAGCAGTCCTTGCGGATGTCGCACGTGACCGCCGCCACCACGCGCGCGCTCGCGTACGACGAGGCCACGGTGCACAGGCCCGCCAGGACCGTGAGCGCGAGCATGTACGCGCCGGAGCGGAAGACCGCGTCCAGATCCGCGTTCGCCACGCCCTGGTCGATGATCGCCTTCATCTCGGGCATGATGAAGCACGTCTGCAACGCCATCTGTAAGACCACGAACAGCACGTCCACCAGGACGAGCGCCCCGTGCTCTTTGAGCTTTCGGAGGATCAGCATCCGCGCTCCTTACGCCGTGGGCTGCGCGGGATCCACCCGGGGGAAGACCGGGATCTTCGTCTGCTTCGTGTTGCCGCCCGAAGCGCCCTTGTGCAGGAAGAGCCCGTCGCGCGTGCCCTCCGGCAGCTCCACGAAGCGCTCGAGCGCCACGCCGCGCACCGCCAGGCCCTCGCGCAGGAACGCCTCGAACCCTGCCGCGTCGAAGGGGCGGAACGGGTCGGGCTCGGCTTCCACGCGCAGCGCGCCATCCTCTTCGAAGCCCTGGAACACGCGCAGGAACGCGCCGGTCGCGCGCTCGTATGCCTCCACGAGCTCGGTGAGCTCGTGGGCGTAGAGCTCCACGCCGTCGACGGACACGCGGTCGGACGCCTTCGCCACGAACGCGAGCGCCTTGCAGCCGTCCGGCGCGATGCGCACGCGCACGATGTCGTGGATGTTGTAGCGGTACAGGCCGGAGTACGTGGTGATGAGCAGCTCGTAGTCCACGCCCGGCTCCGCCTCCTCCAGCGGCACAGGAGCGCCGCCGTGCAGGGGCTTGAACTCGAAGTAGATGCCGAACACCGCCGGATAGCCGTACGGGTCGTCCGGCTGGAAAGGCACGTTGAACTTGCCCTCGCTCGCACCGTACCCGAAGTCGAAGAACTTGACCCTCTTCGGGAAGATGTGCCGGCTCTCCTCGACGGAGCGCCCCACGCTGCCGGACGTCCAGCAGCCCACGAGCGAAAAGCGCGGCCACACGTCCTCGATGGCAAGCTGCCCCTTCTCTGCCAGCAGGCGGCGCAGTTCCGCGGCGCGCTCCGGGTTGGGCTTCCAGTCCTGCTCCAGCTCGACCCGCAAGTCCTCGTTGGCGAACGCGCAGGAGAACGTGCCGTGCTCGATGTCGGAGATGAACGACTCCGCTTGCTCGTTCATGAGCGCGAACACCTCGGCGAACTGCGCCATGTTGTTGCACGCGAGCGCCACCACGCCGGGCTGTGCCAGGTTGTAGAGCACCGTGAGGTAGTCCATGAGCGCGGCGTCCATGCGCGGCGCGCGCAGAACCGCCGCCGGCAGGGAGAGCAGGCGCGCATCGGACGCGCCGGCCGCCTGGCCCGACGCGGTGCCCACCGGGATGCCAGCCGAGGTCACGCGGCCCACCGCGGAGTTGCTGATGCTGAACACGCGGCTGTCAGGCCGCAGGAGCGTCGGGAAGTTGCGCATCATCTCCGCCGTTCGCAAGCGAACGACCTCGGATTTCACGACCTCTCCCACGGCAGAGTCCGGGATGTACTTCGCCTTGCCCGTCGTGCCGGACGTCCCGATGAACGCGGACGCCCGTCCGGGGAACAGGACGTCCTCCGCGCCCTCTTGCAGGCGCTCGGCATCCTGCGCGTAGTCGGCCCATTCGGTCTCGGGCACGCGCTCCAGGAAGTCCTCCACCGTGCGCACGTCTGCGAAGCCGTGCGCACGGCCGAACGCGGTATCCCGCGCCGTGCGCACGATGTCCAGCAGGACCTCGCGCTGCACAAGGGCGGCTTCGGCCTGCTGCGCGCGCAAAAGGGCGGGCAGTTCGGGCATCGACGCGTCACGGAGCGCCTGCAGGTATTCGTTCGCCATGTCGTGCTCCCGTCAGTCGCGGTTGGGCTCGTCTTCCGCGAGCGCGAAGAAGAATCTCTCTTTCATGGGCGTGTCGAGCAGGCGCACCGGCTTGAGCTGGTTCGCGGAGACGCCCTTGTTGATCATGAGGTCGCGGTAGAGCGCATGCGTCTCGATCTGGGATATCTTGAGCTCAAGCGGTCCCAGCACGCCGGTCTCCACCTTTTTCCCGTACGAGGGGTTCGCCTGCCCCAGGTAGCCGTCGAGGACGTCGCGCACGTGCGGCACCTCCGCCGGGTCCATCGGGCGGTCGGGCTCCAGGAACGCCACGTAATGGCCCGGGTCGCTGTCGGTGTCCGGGTAGACGCAGTAGTCGGCGAAGCGGTAGCCCGCGTCCTTGCCGGTCTGCTGCACCGACCAGAGCATGGCCTCGTCGTTGGTCTTCTCGCCGGCAATAGAGAGCATCTGGTTCTTGCGGTAGACGAACGCGACGAGCGGCAGGTTGCCGCGCCAGCCCAGCACGCGGATGACGTCCTTGATGCGGTAGCGGTAGAAGCCGGAGAGGTTCGTGATGATGATCTCGTAGTCGCGGCCCGTCTCCAGCTGGTCGATCGTGTAGGTTGTCTCCTCGTCGTCGGAGTCCATGGGCACGAACTCGTAGAAGCACGAATCGGGCAGCAGCACGTACTCCGGCTTGTCGTCCACCGGAGCGGCCGCCATGAGCGCCTCGGACGCCGCGTAGACCATGAAGTCAATGCGCACGTCAGGCCCCAGGAACGTGCGCATGCGCTCCGTGTGGCCGATGAAGCCGCCCGCGCCGATCGAGCCCACGCTGCACAGGTCGGGCCAGATGCGCGGCACGATAGGCGTGTCGAACCCCTGCTCGAAGGCCGCCTGGAGCTCGTCGGCGCGCGCCGGGTCCGGGCGCAGGCCCGCTTCCAGCTTCGCGCGCATCCCTGGCGAGAGCTTGATGTCGGCGTTGATCGCGCCTGCGCGGATGTCCTCCACGAACAGGGGCCAGTTCGCCACCAGGTAGTTCATGAGGTCCACCAGGCCCGTCATGAACGCGCTCATCATGAACGTGACCTCGCGCTCGGCCAGCGCGTAGCGCAGCTTCAGGTACTTCATGTCCATCTGCTCTTCAGGGAAGATCACGTCTTCAGGAGAGGTGAAAACGTACGGCAGGAAGCTGCGGAACTCGGCCACCGAGGCGCCCGAGATGGCGCCCATCGGCACGTTGTTCTTCGTCGTGCGCACGCTCACTTCCATGGTGTTGAGGCCCTTGCCGCGCAAGGCCTTGCCGCCGTGCGTGGCGCGGTACGCCTCGTCAGCGTGCGCGAAAAAACGGCTTGAGGAGTTGCGGTTGTAATGGTCCAGGGTCTCGCGCGAGACAGGGATGCGCTTCGGGACGCCCACGCTGCCCGAGCTGACGGCGTAGTGCTCGATCGGATACACGGTGATGAGGTTCTTCTCGTCATTGTTGATCATGCGCTCGATGTAGGGAGCGTAATCGTCGTAGGTAGAGAACGGCACGCGCTCCTTGAACTCTTCCACCGTGGCGATCTGCCCGAAGCCGTACTTCCGCCCGTATTCCGTGTCCGCATTGTCCTTCAGCAGGCGGAACAGCAGGTCCTGGTTGGAAGTGCGCGGCTTCCTGCTGTTCTCCTCGATAACGCGCAGCGAGGTCCGGCCACCCCGTGCCATCTTCGCCAGAATAATCCGGTTCATCACGCTCTCGAGCAACCGCATGCGCCTCGTCCCTTTCTCGCGTTGGAAAAGACGATAGTAAGGAGATAACGTACCATAAGATTGCTCGCTCACGCCTTCGGGAGAACGGCGAAGCGAATAGCGGGATGGGTCGCGCGCGCGGAAACGAAAAAACTGCGGTGGGCCGAAGCCCGACCGCAGCTTTGGGTCACACACGTCACGCACGAGCCAGAGAGAAAAGCCTGCTTTACTCCTCCATGCCGTCTGCCATGCGAATCTGCTTGCGCTTGATCTTGCCGCCGACGGTCTTGGGCAGCTCGTCCACGAACTCCACGATGCGCGGGTACTTGTACGGCGCCGTGGTCTTCTTCACGTGGTTCTGCAGCTCCTTGACCAGGGTGTCCGACGGGCTCCACCCGCGCGCGAGCACGATGGTGGCTTTGACGACCTTGCCGCGGATGGGGTCGGGCGCCGCGGTGACCGCGCACTCCACGACCGCCGGGTGCTCGATGAGCGCGCTCTCCACCTCGAAGGGGCCGATGCGGTAACCGCTGCACTTGATGACGTCGTCGTTGCGGCCGACGAAGAAGTAGTAGCCGTCGGAATCGCGCCATGCCATGTCGTGCAGGTTGTAGTACTCGCCGCCCACGGCCTCGCGCGTGCGCTCTTCGTCCTTGTAGTAGCCCACGAACAGGCCCGGCGGGTACGCCTCTTTCAGGCCCGTGACGCAGATGGCGCCTTCTTCGCCGTCCTCCACCGGCCAGCCGTTGTCATCGAGCAGGCGAATGTGCAGCAGCGGCGACGGCTTGCCCATGGAGCCGGGGCGCGGCTCGATCCACGGGAACGTGGCCAGGAGCACGGGGCCCTCGGTCTGGCCGAAGCCTTCGCGGATCTTCTTGCCCGTCAGGCGCTCCCACGCCAGCGTGACCTCGGCGTTGAGCGGCTCGCCCGCCGTGGCGAAGTTCTCGATAGAGCTCAGGTCGTAGGACGCCACGTCCTCCTGCAGCATGAAGCGGTACATCGTGGGCGGCGCGCAGAACGTCGTGAGCTTGTAGTCCTGCATGTGCTGCAGCAGGTCGGTCGCGTGGAATTTGTCCATGTCGTAGCAGAAGATGGTGGCGCCGCAGATCCACTGGCCGTAGATCTTGCCCCAGCCGAACTTCGCCCACCCAGAGTCCGTGACCGACATGTGCAGCTTGTTCTCCTGCACCTGCTGCCAGTACTTCGCCGTGATGATGTGGCCGAGCGGATGCGCGAAGTTGTGCTCGACGGCCTTCGCCATGCCGGTGGTGCCGCTCGTGAAGTAGATGAGCATGATGTCCTTGCTCGTGGTGGCCTCGGCGCCCGTGGGGCGCTGCCACTCTTCGGAGCCGGCCTCGAGCAGCTCGTCGAAGGAGAGCCATCCTTCGCGCTCGCCCGCCACGAGGATGCGGTTCTGCACGGTCGGGCACTCCGGCATCGCGGCGGTCACCTGCTCGCACACGTAATCGTCGTCCACGCACACCACGGCCTTCACGCCGGCCGACTGGCAGCGGTAGGCGATGTCCTTCTTCGTGAGCTGCAGCGTGGCGGGGATGATGATGGCGCCGATCTTGCAGAGCGCCATGGCGTTCACCCAGTACTCCCAGCGGCGGCGCAGGATGCACAGCACCACGTCGCCCTTCTTGATGCCGAGCTCTTTGTAGGAGTTGGCCAGCTTGTTGGACAGGCGCGAGATGTCGCCGAACGTGAACGTGTGCTCTCCGCCGTGGTCGTCGCACCAGACGAGCGCGGGCTTGCCCTGGTCGACGCGCGCCCACTCGTCCACGACGTCGTAGGCGAAGTTGAAGTCCGCCGGCACGTTGATCTGGAAGTTCTCGTAGAAGTCCTCGTACGAGTCGAACTCGATGCGAGGGCAGTATTTCTTCAGTATGTAGTCCATAGCTGCCTTTCGATTGCGCAAAAGCTCACAGGTCGTTCGTAGGGTCAGCGAGAAGCGTCCCGGCGCCTCGGATTGACGGGCTTCCGAAGGCGAAGCGCGCTTCGGCACGCGAGCCTTCGGAAGCGCGACAGGACGAGGCGCCCGGACGCTTCGCGGCGTCGAGCAGTTCCGCCGGCTGGCAGGCCGGCGGGAGGGATTACTCCGCGATGATGGTCACGAACTTGGCCGGAACGTCGCTCCCGCAGCGCTGGCCGTGCGGCATCTGCGGATTGAAGTAGATGCTGTCGCCCGGGCCCAGATGGAACTCGCGGTCGCCCCACACCACGACGACGGTGCCCTCCAGCACCAGGTTGAACTCCTGGCCGCCGTGCGTGACGAGCTTCGCCGGCTCGTCGCTCGGGTCGAGCGTGACGAGCAGCGGCTGCATGATCTTGTCGGCGAAACGCCAGGCCAGATCCTCGAAGTAGTAGCCGGGGTAACGGTCCACCTCGACGCCTTCGCCCGCGCGCACCAAATGGTAGGTGTTGAGCTTGGCCGCGGTGCCCGTGAGGATCTCCGTGAACTCGACGCCGAACTTGCGCGCCAGGTGGTAGATGGCGGAAATCGGCACGTCCGATCCGGTCTCCTCCCACTCGGCGTACGTCTCGACCGGCACCTCGAGCTCGGCCGCCATCTCCTCGCGCGTGACGTCGCACGCCTCGCGCAGGCCCTGGATGCGAAGCCCAATCTCTTTGAATGCGTTCGTCATTGCGTTCCTTTCGTCAATATCGCCCTCAACACTCACGCGAGCTGTCGGGCGGGGTGTTGCGCCGTGCTCAAACAGTCCTGAAGTCGCACGAACATGCCGGGAAGCGGGAGAACGCAAGCGCTCTCCCGCGCGCCCTCTCGGGCGCATAAACAGGGAGAAAACAGCACGTGGCGTGCTGTTTTCCCTGCGGAACTGCGCGCGGTCACAACACCCCGCCCGACAGCTCGCGTGCACGATGAGGCCATCCCCGCAGACAGGCGCTCGCACGGCCATAGACGCTGAGCTTCGAGAAACCCATTGAAAGCCCAGGGCGCGCAGGGCTTTGCGCCGCGCGCAGTTCCGCACGAGCCAAACGCGCCAGTGGCGCGTTTGCGCGAGCCCAGGACTGTTTGAGCACGGCGTAATGCCCTGCGTGCCCTGGGCTCGCGAGCGCTTTCAGGAAGACGCTAGGCGTTCATGCCGATCTTGAGCGCCTGCTTGTTCTTCTCCACCATGGCCGCCTTGCGGGCTGGGACGCACTTGTCGATGGCGGCGAAGAGCGTGTCCTTGTCGCAGAACGGCGCTTCGGCGAACAGCTTGCCCACGCAGATGATGTTCGCCAGGCCCTTGAGGCCCGCCTCCTCCGCCATCTGGGCGGCGGGGATGGCGCATAGCCGCACGCCCTCGATCTCATGCGTGCTCGGCACGAGCGTCGAGTCGACCACGATGACACCGCCGTCCGTGACCTTGTCGCAGAACTTGTCGAACGACGGCTGGTTCATGGCGATCAGCGCGTCGGGCGTGGTCACGAGCGGGCTGCCAATGGGGTCGTCGGACAGGACGACGCTGCAGTTGGCCGTGCCGCCACGCATTTCCGGGCCGTAGGAGGGCAGCCACGAAAGCTCGCGCCCCTCGATCAGGCCGGCGCTGGCGATGACCTTGCCGGCGAACAGCACGCCCTGGCCGCCGAAGCCGGCCAGCAGGATGTTCTCGGTCGCCATTATTTGCCCCCTTCCATCACGATCGGGCAGTCCTTCGCGCGCTCGATGGCTGCCTCGGCCACGCTCTCGTGGCCTTCGGCCAGCACGTCGCGGAAGACGCCGAGCGGGTAGTACGGGAGCATGTTCTCGCGCATCCAGCCGAACGCGTCCTGCGGCGTCATGCCCCAGTTGGTCGGGCAGGTGGAGACCACCTCGATGATGGAGTAGCCCACGCCGTCGATCTGGTACTGGAACGCCTTCTTGATGGCGCGCTTGGCGGCGCGCACGTTCTTCGGCGTGTCCACCGTCACGCGCTGGGCCAGCGCCACGCCGTCCAGCGTGGAGAGCAGCTCGCACACGCGAATCGGGTAGCCTGCCGTGGACACGTCGCGGCCGTACGGGGAGGTCTGCGTCACCTGGTGCGGCAGGCTCGTGGGGGCCATCTGGCCGCCGGTCATGCCGTAGATGGCATTGTTGATGAAGATGACGGTGATGTTCTCGCCGCGCGTGGCAGCATGGATGGTCTCCGCCATGCCGATGCTGGCAAGGTCGCCGTCGCCCTGGTAGGCGAAGACGATGTTGTCAGGGTTCACGCGCTTGCAGCCGGTGGCCACCGCCGGCGCACGGCCGTGGGCGGCCTCAATCATGTCGCAGCCGAAGAAGTCGTAGGCCATGACCGCGCAGCCGACCGGGGCGATGCCGACGGTCTTGCCCTCGATTCCCAGCTCGTCCAGGACCTCGGCCACCGTGCGCACGACAATGCCGTGCGGGCAGCCCGGGCAGTAGTTGGTGTTGACGGGCAGCAGCGCGTGGGGGCGCTGATAGACGATCTTGCGCTCTTCCGCCATGCTTACTCCCCTCCCTTCGCGTTCATTTCCTCAAGCTTCGCCAGCACTTCGGCGGGCGTCGGAATGACGCCGCCGGTGCGGCCGCAGAACTCGACCGGCACGCGGTCGTGCACAGCCAGGCGCACGTCCTCGATCATCTGGCCCATGCTCATTTCGACCGACAGGTACGCCTTCGCCGTGGAAAGCGTCGCCGCGACGGCGTCCTGCGGGAACGGCCAGAGCGTGATCGGACGGACGAGGCCGGCCTTGATGCCCTTCTCGCGCGCCTGCACGACGGCGCTGCGCGCGATGCGCGCGGACGCGCCGAAGGCGACGACCACGATCTCGGCGTCCTCGGTCATGACGCACTCGGCGCGCTGCTCCTCGCGGCGAATGATGTCGTAGCGCTTCTCGCGCTCGACGACGTGGTACTCCAGGTCGTCCGCCGTGAGGTAGAGCGAGTTCACCACGTTGTGCGGGCGCTGGCCCTTATGGCCGGTGACGGCCCAGGGTTTCTCCGGCAGCTCTTCGCGGCGCTCGGGCAGCACGACGGGCTCCATCATCTGGCCGAGCATGCCGTCGGCCAGGATCATGACCGGCGTGCGGTATTCGTCGGCAAGGTCGAACGCCCCGTACGCGAGGTCCGCCATCTCCTGGACGGTGGACGGCGCCAGCACGATGACGTGGCCGTCGCCATGGCCGAGCGCGCGGGTGGCCTGCCAGTAGTCGGCCTGCGAAGGCTGGATGCTGCCCAGGCCTGGGCCGCCACGCTGGACGTTGATGATGACGCCCGGCAGATCGGCGCCGATCATGTACGAAATGCCCTCGGTCTTGAGCGAGATGCCCGGGCTGGAGGAGGACGTCATGACGCGGGCGCCTGCGGCGGACGCGCCGTAGACCATGTTGATGGCCGCGATCTCGCTCTCGGCCTGCAGGTACGTGCCGCCCTCTTTCGGCATGCGCTTGGACATGTACGCCGCAAGCTCCGTCTGGGGCGTGATGGGATACCCGAAGAAGAACCGGCAACCGGCGCGGATGGCGGATTCCGCGAGCGCCTCGTTGCCTTTCATCAAGACTTTCTCGCTCATACTTTACCTCTCAACCGTTATCGCTGCGTCCGGGCACATGATCGCGCAGGACGTGCAGCCCGTGCACTTCTCCTCGTCCACCAGCTTCGCCGGGTGGTAGCCCTTCGCGGTGATGGTGTCGTGGTCAAGCTCGATGATGTCCTGGGGGCAAGCGTCCACACACAGTCCGCAGCCCTTGCAGTACGTATCATCGACGATGATCCGTGGCATGGCCTCCCCTTTCTTACGCTTGATCCCAGGGCGTGCGCACGCGCACGTCCACAGGGTAGATACCGTATTCCGTCTCGCTGGCGGCTTCCTGCCAGGCAGGCTGCCCGAAGGAGCCCGCCAGGCACCGTGGCGCCGTGACCGCCAAAAGCGGCAGCCCGGCCAAGCGCGCAGCCTCCACGGCGAACGGGACGGCGTCGAGCACGGTGCGCTCGTCCGTCTCGGCCTGGAGGTGTGTGTTGCCCACGACCCCCGTGGCCGCAAGATGCGCCTTCTCCTGGACCTCCGCCAGGACCTCGACCGCCTCCTGGGCCGTCTGCGTGAGGTTGCGCCGCTCGTTCACCACGAAGAGCAGCGCGTGCTCCCCCGCCGCGATGCCGCCGGAGAACCGACCGAGCGCCGTGGCGCCCACATCGTCGCCGCCCGCGTCGATGACAACGCGCCGGCGCGCCGGCTCCTCATACGCCTGCTGCACGACCGTGCTCACCTTTCCCGACAGGCCCGGAGAATCCAGCGCGGTACCCGCGTACAGGGGCGCCACGAGGTCCATGCCCGCCTGGGAGAACTCGTTCGCATGATCGCTGCTGCGGAAGTAGGGGTTGACCACGTCAAGGTCCACCACCGTGGTGGCGAACCCTGCCGCCGCCAAATCGAACGCCAGGTTGAGCGCCAGGTTCGTCTTGCCCACGCCGTAGTGCCCCGTCACCACCGTGACCGGCGGCAGCGCCGCAAGCAGCGGATGCAGCGCCCCCGCGCCCTTGCGCGCTTGCGCATCGGCACGCGAGCCGTCAGCGATTCCGGACATGATAGCCCCGGGGCTCGTTTCGACGCTGTTAAATCTGGTCGCCATCGCGGCTTCACCCCCTTTTCAACCGACCGCCTACCCCGTCGGTGGGAAAGCGTCCTCTTGCCAGCGATTCCATCTAGGGTAGAGTAGTCCGCGGACAATGCGAACCGACAACCGGTCGTTTTCGGCCAAAGGACGCGCGCTCCTTCGAGGAGTGCGCCCTGCGTCCCCGAGCGACCGGATCCCGGCGCCCCTTCGCGGGCGCCGCACGAAGGACAAGGAGCGAACGTGGAACCGAACACCGAAGAAATCACCCGGCGTATCCGCGCGCTGCGCGAGGACATGGAGTTCACGCTGCAGGAGATGGCCGACGCCACCGGCCGGAGCGTCGCCGAGTACGAGGCGCAGGAAAGCGGCAAGCAGGACCTGTCCTTCACCTTCCTGTACAAATGCGCTGAGAAGTTCGGCGTGGACGTGGTCGACCTGCTGACCGGCGAGACCCCGCACCTGGGGGGCTACTCCATCGTGCGCGCCGGCGACGGCCTGTCCATCAAGCGTCGCGCGGGCTTCGAGTACCTGCACAAGGCCCCGTACTTCAAGAACAAGCTGTGCGAGCCCTTCGTGGTCACCGCGCCGTACCTGGAAGAAGAGCAGGACAAGCCCATCCACCTGTCCCGTCACTACGGCCAGGAGCTCGACTTCATCATCTCGGGCAAGCTGCGCTTCGCCTACGAGGATCACGTGGAAGAGCTCGAGGCGGGCGACCTGGCGCTGTACGACTCCGGCCGCGGCCACGGCATGATCGCCGTCGGCGGCGAGCCGTGCGTGTTCCTGGCCATCATCCTCAAGGAGCCGGAGATTATGTAGGGAAACGCTGATCGGGCCGCTTCCACGAGGCGGCTCATCAACGTTTCCCGCATTGCGGCCGTCCCACACGGCGCGCACGAGCCGGCGCCTGCGCGGCGCCTTTGGTTTGTGCGCCCGTGCGACGGCTTTCGGCACCGTCACGCAAACCCACGAACACCTTGAGGAACCATCATGCACAACATCCACGCACAGTACGTTAAGGAAACCTATGACGAGAAGGGCATCCTGACCAGCTTCACGGCCGTCTGCCCCGACGATTTCAACTTCGGCTACGACGTCGTCGACAAGATCGCCGAGCTCGAGCCGGAGCGCCGCGCCATGGTCTGGTGCAACCCCGAAGGCGAAGAGCACGTCTTCTCCTTCGGCGACATGAAGCGCTGGTCCGACAAGACCGCGAACTACCTGGCCGAGCACGGCATCGGCGCCGGCGACATGGTCATGGTCATCCTGCGCCGCCACTATCAGTTCTGGTTCGTGGCCACCGCGCTGGCGAAGTTGGGCGCCGTCATGGTGCCGGCCACGTTCATGCTCAAGGAGCACGACCTGGACTACCGCCTGAACCGCGCCGAGGTCAAGGCCATCATCTGCACGAACGTGGGCGACATCGCCCAGGTCACCGACGCCGTCGAGGCGTCCTGCCCGAGCCTGCAGGTGAAGATGCTCGTCAACGGCGCCGGCGGCGGCCTGTCCGAGTTCGACGCCGAGGGGAAGCCCGTGAGCGCCGACGGTGGCCCGGTGGGCGCCGAGCTCTCCGGCCCCGAGGGCGTCTGCGCCGCGACGGTCGAGCGCGAAGGCTGGCTTGACTTCAATGCCGGCGTGCGCGCCGCGTCCGACGATTTCGAGCGCCGCGTCACGAAGGCCGCCGACCCCATGCTCATGTACTTCTCGAGCGGCACGAGCGGCAACCCGAAGATGGTCATGCACGACTCGAAGTACGCGCTCGCGCACATCCCCACCGCGAAGCACTGGCACAACGTGGTGCCTGACGGCGGCCTGCACTTCACCATCGCCGACACCGGCTGGGGCAAGGCCGTCTGGGGCAAGTACTACGGCCAGTGGCTCATGGAGGCCGCTGTGCTCACGTACGACTTCGATCGCTTCCACGCCGACGAGATCCTGGACCTCATCGGCCGCTACCGCGTGACCACGCTGTGTTGCCCGCCCACCATGTACCGCCTCATGATGCAGGCCGACATCGACAAGCACGACCTGACTTCGCTCGTGTACTCCACCACCGCCGGCGAGGCGCTCAACCCCGACCTGTTCGCGTTCTGGAAAGAGCACACGGGCCTCACCATCTTCGAGGGCTTCGGTCAGACCGAAACGCCGCTCACGGTGGCGAACCTCACGGGCTCCAACCCGCGCCCCGGCTCCATGGGCAAGCCCATCCCGCAGTACACGGTGGAGATCCAGCGCGAGGACGGCACCCGCTGCAACACCGGCGAGACCGGCGAGATCTGCATCAAGATGGAGCCGCGCCCGGCCGGCATCATGATGGAGTACTACCGCGACCCCGAGAAGACGGCAGCCGCCATCCATGACGGCTGGTACCACACGGGCGACACTGCGTGGTGCGACGAGGACGGCTTCTTCTGGTACGTGGGCCGCAACGACGACGTCATCAAGTCGTCCGGCTACCGCATCGGCCCCTTCGAGATCGAGAGCGTCATGCTCGAGCACGACGCGGTGCGCGAGGTGGCCGTGACCGGCGTGCCCGACGAGCTGCGCGGCTTCGCTGTGAAGGCCACCGTGGTGCTGGCGCCTGGCTTCGAGCCGAGCACGAGCCTGACGAAAGAACTGCAGACGTGGGTCAAGCACCGCACGGCCCCGTACAAGTACCCGCGCGTCATCGATTACGTGGACGAGCTGCCCCGCACCGTCAACGGCAAGATCCGCCGCACTGTCATCCGCGAGCAGGACATGCACAAGGACGAGGACGGCTTGATCTAGCGCACGGTACGTGCCGCCAGCCAGCACGGGCATACGATTGGAAAACGCATGAAGGGAGCCGAATGGCTCCCTTCTTTTTTCCCGGTGCTTTGTCATGCAAGCTGCAAACAATCGCTTTTCAAAGTATGGTGCTCGTTTTCAGCTCAAGCAAAACGAGCACCATTTCCCTCCCCAGCATGCGGGCAAGCGCGACGAGGGAAAGCCTTCTGTCAGTCAATGGAGTCCATCGACCTGCCGCTATACTCATGGGCAAAGAGGAGAATAAGGAAAGCGACAACGCAGATGGCTATCATGTAATATGCCGGGGCCATACCGTTGCCCGTGGCGTCTATGAGGACGGTCGCCACAAACGATGCGGTTCCGCCGAACAGCACGTAAGCAATGTTCGACCCCATGGCAGCTCCCGTGTAGCGAACGGACGTTGGAAACATCTCGGCCTGATAGCAGGCGATATTCGAATCGTTCACGGTCAGAATCACGCTCAACAAAAGCTGCCCAGCAATAACGAACGGAAGAACACCAGCATTGAGCAGGCAAAATCCAGGCACGCTGAATGCAACGAACAGCACACACGCTGCTTGCAGCATCTTCTTCCTTCCCACAAGGTCAGAAACTTTTCCGCTGAGAAAAATCAACGCGATGTACACCAGGAGAGAGGCAGCGGTGATGCCCTGAGCTAGCGCCGCATCAAGCCCGGCGTAACTCGTCAGGTATGTAGGCAAGTACGTTAGAACCAGATAGAACCCTACTGAGTTCACCATTGTCGCCGCAATGCTCACAAGCAAGCGACGGCGATACTTGCTGAAAAGCTCCCTCAAGGGCTGAACGGAGTCACCATCCTTTCCACCGTTCTCTTGCGTCTTCTTGTATGCAGGAGCGTCTTCGAGCCGCGTGCGAATAAAATGAGCAACAAGGCCAAGTGGCAGGGCAATCAAGAACGGAACCCGCCATCCCCATTCCTCGACAGCAGCCTCAGGAAGAACCAGCTTCATTGCCAAAGCGGCCATAGACCCCGCCAAGAGCCCGCTTGCGGTGGATGCGGGCACTAAAGAGCAGTACAGCCCTCGATGATTGACGGGTGCATACTCCGCCAAAAACACCGCGGCACCGGAATACTCGCCTGCAGCGGAAAAGCCCTGCACTGAACGGAGCACCAAGAGAAGCAACGGCGCCGCCAAGCCAATGGAGGAATATCCAGGCAAGATGCCGATTAGGAACGCTGCGCCAGTCATAACGAAGATGGAGACGGATAGGGACCACTTCCGTCCTTTTCTGTCCCCCATGCTTCCCCAAAACATGGCACCCAAAGGCCGAAAGATGAACGAAATTGCGAAAATTGCGAACGCGAGAAGCGTTGAATTGATGCCGGAATCCGCCGGAAAGAAAGCGGTCCCGATTTGAATAGCGAAGTACGTATACGTTGCGTAATCGAACCATTCGATAAAATTACCGAGAAAAGAAGAGAGCGCCACCCGTCGTAACACCGATCCATTCTTCGCCTTTGAAACAGGGCTCACAGCCCCTGAAGCACTGGTGTCATCCTGCGGGAGGGAGGACGGCCAATGAGGCATGCGCAGAGCCGGGGCGTCAAGCGCCCCAACAGGAGCAACCGTCTGAGCGTTAACTCCGTGGCCCATGGCAATCACCTCCCGAACCCCGAATGCCCCGCGATTCCGCATTACAAAAATTGCAGCTTGCGGTTTTCACTTGCTGACAGCT
This sequence comes from Candidatus Aveggerthella excrementigallinarum, assembly GCA_018715725.1. Taxonomy (GTDB): domain Bacteria; phylum Actinomycetota; class Coriobacteriia; order Coriobacteriales; family Eggerthellaceae; genus Aveggerthella; species Aveggerthella excrementigallinarum. Next base: position 15,311 of record DVLD01000038.1, on the reverse strand, counting down.
CATGCGACCACCTTCCAATCAACACTTTGCCTGACGAAAACTGTTAGGCGTGCAATGGATATCGCGCGTACCGACAAGTACTATGACCTGCACGCCTAACTAAGCGACGAGTAGCTACATTGCGATCCGCTCGTACTCGCAACCATCCTGAATGGTCTCAAAATCACTGTTGTGCAGAACGGAGAACCGAGCAGGAACGGAGAAGAACTCACGCTCGATAGCCTCGACCATGTGAGCCACCGCGTTATCGCGAATGATCTCTCCGCTCTCAACGCTTGCAGCGGAAGGCGACGACAGGCATCCTGACGGCGGCGTATATTCAGGAACGATGGGAAGAACGTCGTAATTCGGCAAGATGGCAGGAAGGTTGCAGTAATGCGATTCCTTCGTCGTAGACATGTCCACCAAATCGGGGTGGAACAGCATCATAAGCGACGTCTCCATGAGGCCCGCATGCTCCAGATCCCATCCAGTGAAGCCCTCGGGATATAGGCGGTCAATGGTTTCCTCGTCAACGAAATCCCAGTACGACAGGAGCTGAACCCTTACGTCCTCGATGCCAAACGAGCGTGCTTGCTCCAAGGCAAGCTGCGTGCCTTCAAAGACGAACTGGTAATTTTCGTAGTGGCCGTTCATCAGAACAATACGCCTTGCCCCATCCTCGATGAGGTTCCATACGATATCCTTCGCAAGCATGATAAGCGTCATACCGCTGAGACTGGTGGTGCCACTCAGGTGAAACCCGCCTCCCGACCGTTGCTGCGAACGATAACCAAAATTGATTGGCGCGGTCACAATAGCCGAGATACGATCGCTGCTCTTTGACTCGAGCGCCATAGCCGTCTCCCCCGCCATGGCCTTAGACAGGGCGGCATCGACGCACATGGCCATATGAGACCCATGCTGCTCCAAAGCGCCAACAGGAATGATGACGACTGAGTTGTTCCTGAGCTTGTTGCGATACGTGAAGGCATCCATTTCTTCCATGTAAACGCTGTACTTCATGATGACTCCTTTTTCGCGCCGCCTCCTTTTGATTGAGGCGGCGCCTCGATCTTGGCAATGCGCTGCCAAACGGAGCTCTTCGTCCGTTCATTTCGACGCAACGCGTAAATGTGAAAGATGGGTAAGAAGAAAGCGGAGGCGTCCCTTACATGAGCCTGTCGTCAAATGGGGCGGCACCTCCACGGAGCCTTGGCTCTGCCATGCCGATGGTCGAACCGGAACGCTGATCAACTTGGTCAATTGACACTTCGAGAATTCTACCGCGAGCCTCTGGCGAAACGTTAAAGCCCATCGCTGAAGCCTCGAAGCCTGTCATGCTGCAAGCCTGCGCCCCGCCGGGAAGGACCTCGAAAACCTCTTCCTGGCCCTCTCCCTCCTCGCTCTTCTCCTCAACGGACTTCGTGGACGCAAGGACCTGGCCTACGCCACCCGCGATAATGAGCGCACCGCCGATGAGCTGGAAAGTCGTAAGGGTCTCCCCGAAGAGCACAAGGCCCAGGATGGACGCCATGATGGTCTCTTGGTACGCGATAGCCGCCAGCTCGCCCGCCTTCAGCATACGGGTCGCATAAGCGAGCAGATGGAAGGCAGCAAAACCCGTGATGAGAGCCGCAGCAATCCAGACAATCCACGACAGAGAGTCCATGGTGAACAGATTCCACATCGCGGTGACAATCTGGCCGTCCTCGCCAACCATCTGGACGCCTTCGACCTTGACGGTGTACCTCAGGCCACCAGACAAGAAGCTGTCAGCGATCATGACCACCACCAACGTAATGGACGCAATGAGGAAATTCCACCACGAGCGCACATCTGACTCACAGTCTTGGCGATAGCGACCGACGAACAAGTACAAACCATACGCCACGCCCGAAGCAAGTCCAAGAGCATTGCCGAACATGTACTTCGGGTCAAGGCTCAGCGTGAACCCTCCAGGGGTAACAATGCCGACAATGAACAGCATGCCAACGACCACAGACCCTATGCAAAGGATGTTTTTCCAATTAAGGGATTCCTTCAGGAACACTGCTGCCAAAACCGTCGAGTAGATTGGCCCAGTGTAGATAAGAAACGACGCGTTCGCCAAAGTCGTGTACTGCGTTGAAATAACGTACAGACCGGACAGCAATCCGAGGAACACTCCCGAGAACAGCATCGCCGGCGAGAAGCGCGTAGCGCGAATCTTGTCGAACGCGCCCTTCTTAAAAACAAAATAGATGGAAAGGGCAATCCAGCCGATGAAATTGCGACCGAACGAAATGAAGTCTCCCGGAGCGTTGATGAATCGACCGAAAGCTCCAATACCTCCCATGGAGGACGAAGACAGGAACTGATACAAAAAGCCCTTAAGCTTGTAGACGGTTTGCGAATGCAGTGCCATGGTGATCTCCTCTCTCACAGGACAGCCGCCACGCAGCCGCCCCGCTTCACCAATGCGAGCTACTCTGCCTCATGCAGTTCAAGCATCTCCCTTGCCAAAACTGAAACCGGTTTCGCACCTCGTACGATATAGGACGCACCCCATGATGCACAGCATCCAACTTACTACGCATGTCCGAGCTTTCAGAGCTTTTATTTGCAGTGTCCGAAATAACGTACGCGTTATTCTGAAGCGTCTTTTTTACGTGACAGTAAGCCCCGTTTGTTGCCAAAATCGAGCCTTTTGGCGCGCGCAGTTAGGCAAAATTGCCCAGAATGCCCATTATGGATATAGAAAATGCGGGGCATGATGCCGCTCAGGCTCAAAAGTGCACCGATGACCCGCACCATCTTGAGAAGGGAACTTAATCGCGGGAGATTGCCATGCTGTTCGACCTGACCGAGGAAGCAAATATCTTCAACACCCCCGAGGTACAAACGAAGATGAATATCCTGCACGCCGTCGATAAATCGCTCGACAAAATGACAGTGTCGGAGATATGCGCTAATGCCGGAATCACGCGCCAGACCTTCTACCGTCACTTCAAAAGCAAGTACGATATTCCGTGGTGGCACACTATTTTCTGCCGGCAATTTTTCCTTGACCGTATTGGACGTTCGCTGTCATGGGAAATTGGGTACTATCACCATCTGCAGCTCATCCTAGAGCAGGAAGACTTCTATCGGAAGTCGCTCCAATACAGCATCAATACTCCTTTTGGAAGAACAGTTCTACCAGCACATCGCAAGAAAGTGCTGGTCAACACACTCAGAACCTACCACCATATTGAGCCGAACGACAACATGCTGTTCCTCATAGACTATTTTACGAAAACGGAAACTGAGGTCATCAACGACTGGTTCCGTTCAAGCGATCCGGTCGATCTCGACAGCTGGACCGACGACCTCGTTAGCCTAATTCCCCATCGCTTATACATAGCCCTGCAGCCCGATAACGCCCAAGATATCTACCTTGGAAAACTGCAGAAGCCAACAATGCGCGAGTCCAGCCGCCAGCGCACACAATCTCGAAACTAACAAGAGGCTCCGCTCGGCTGCGCATCCATGACGTAAGACAAAGCAGGGTGGCCTTAGACTCTAGGGCCACCCTGCTTTGCTACAAGGCAATGTGTCGCCTTGCCGAAATTAGCCTACTCCTCGATGCGCTCGAACATCTCCTTGCCCGCGCCGCAGATGGGGCAGACGAAGTCGTCCGGCAGCTCATCGACCCACTCGATATAGCCGCAGAGCATGCAACGCCAACCCACACGCTTGGGCGCGGCGTCGGCGGGAGCCTCCGCAGCCGCGGGCTGCTCGACGGCGGGCTCGGCCGGGCCTTCGTAGCTCGAGGCCTTCGGCGGGGTCTTGCCGCCTTTGACCTGGTGGTAGAACGCGTACGTCATCGGCGCGGCACCGCCGGCAGGCTCGGCCTCGGTCACCTCGCCCACGAAGAGCACGTGCGTGCCCAGGTCGAGCTCGGAGACCACCTTCGCCGAGAAGCGTGCCGCCGCATGCTCCGCCAGGTAGGGCATGCCGGCTTCGTCCTGCGCGCTCTGCCAGGCGCCGAACTTGTCCGTGTCGGCGCTCGTATGGAACCCGAACGTGCCAATGAGCTCCATGGGCGTCTCCTCGTCAAGCGCGACAGCCGTGAAACGGCCGGCGGCGCGAATGACGCCCGTGGTGGCGTTCTCTTTGTTGATAGCGACGCTCACCTGCGCCGGAGCGGACGTGACCTGCGCAAACGTGTTCACCACGCAACCTGCCCGCACGCCGTCGGCGGCGGCTCCCACCACGTACAGTCCATAGCTCAGCGAGCGGAATGCTTTCTTGTCGATCATGGAAGACCCCTTTCCTCGCAGCTCTCTCCGCCGCGAAGTGAGACATGGGCTCATTATGGCAGATTGGCGCGCGGTCGGATGGATGACCGCGCGAGCAAGAAGGCGGCACCACGGCCCGTCAAGGCAAAAGCGTCTATACTCGTCCTGGCATCTATCAGGAAAGGACGACCCCATGAGCTGTTCGACGACCGCGTTCGCATCCGCCCCCTTCCCCACCCCGCCCGAAGCCTGGGCGTTCTACGACGCGCTGATCGCCGGCATCCCCGAGGACGTGCGCGTCCTCGATGCAGGTGTGGGCGGACACTGGTGCTTCGTCGAGGCTGAATGCGGCATGGGCGTGGCGTTCTCCACGAAGGGCGGCGCAAAACGCACCTGCAACGACGACCTGCGCACATGGTCGCTGCGCGAGGTGGCCGAGCTCTCAAAGTCCTGGAACTTCCCGGAAGCGTCGCTCGGCACGGCGGCGCTTAACGCATGGTACGCGCAAGAAGACCGCCTGGCCCAGGCTGGCGCGCGGTTCGACGAGGCGGTTGAGCTGCCGGACGGCACCGTGCACCAGATGGACGCCTTCCAGCGCTATCGTGACGACTACGCTGGCAAGCACGTGGTGGTCATTGGGCATTTCCCGCACCTTGAGCGCGCGGCCGAAGTCACAGCGTCCCTCACGGTACTGGAACGGAACTGCTCCTCCCGCTCGGACATTCCCGACCCTGCGTGCGAGTTCATGCTGCCTTACGCCGATTTCGTGTTCATGACCGGCTCGGCCATCATCAACAAGACCGCGCCGCGTCTCCTTGAGCTGGCCCGAAATGCCCGCACCGTCATGGTGGGACCAAGCTCGGTGCCGGCGCCGACCGTTCTGGAGGCCGGCGTGGACGCCCTCGCCGGCAGCTGTGTGGTCGACCCCGACCGCGCAAAATGCGCCGTCATGCAAGACACCGTGAGCCTGTTCGACGCTGCGGCGAAGATGTTCACGCTCGAGCGCTCGTAAAGGAGGAATCATGCGCGCAGTCGTCCAATGCGTGAGCGAAGCTCGCGTTGACATTGAAGGGCAAACCGTCGGAGCAATCGGGGCCGGCTATGCGATCCTCCTTGGCGTCGGACACGGCGACACGGAAGCACAGGCGGACAAGCTGTGGGCGAAGATCTCCAAGCTCCGCGTGTTCCCGGACGAAAACGGCAAGACGAACCTCTCGCTGCGCGACGTGAGCGGAGACGTGCTTGTGGTGTCCCAGTTCACGCTGTTCGCCAGCTGCAAGAAGGGCAACCGTCCTTCGTTCACCGACGCCGGAGCGCCCGACGAGGCAGAGCGGCTCTACGAGTATTTCGTGAATCTGGCTCGACGGGACGTAGGGCGCGTGGAAACCGGGCAGTTCGGCGCCATGATGGACGTACGCCTGGTAAACCATGGCCCGTTCACGCTCATCTTGGACACTGACGCGCTCTAGGCGCGGATGCCCCACCGACCGCGCGTTCCGCGTTACGAAATCTTGCGGGCCACGTCGATGTAGTTCTCGAGCACGCCTTTCGAGACGGCGCCCGGCACGTACTTCACGAGCTTGCCGTCCGGGCCGATGACCACCGTGGTCGGAAAGCCGGTGACCTGGTAGTCGCTCAGAACGTCGCCCGTCTCGTCCAGCAGCGTCGGATACGTGACGCCCAGCCCGTTCAAGAAGCTGCCCACCATGCCGGCAGAGACGTCGGCATTGCCCGGATGCTCGTCGGTCGCCGGGTTCGCAACGCCCAGGATGACCACGTCCCCCTGGTTCGCGCCCGTCTCCTCGTAGATGGCCTGCAGATCGGGCAGCGTCTGCTTGCAGTACGTGCACCAGGTGGTGAAGAAGTCCAGCACGACCACTTTGCCGCGGTACTGTTCAAGGGCGTGCACGATGCCGTCCAGGTCCGCAAGCTCGAAGCTGGGCACGGACATGCTGGGAGCATCATCCGACGTGGGGTTGTTGTTGCCGTCGGCGTTCGAAGCAGCGCTACCGGCGTCGTCTGGAGCACCTTCGTCGGCGCGCTGCTCGGCAGCGGTTAAATCCAAGCCCGAGCCCGCGCGCGCCAGCATGCCGGACACGCCGTCCATAAGCCCCGTCATGGTGAGCGCGCCCATCACGATGAGCAGCACAGCGCCCGCCTTCGTGGCGACCTGCACGACGTTGCCGTGCTTTTTCACGAAGGTGAGCACGCGGCCAGTGAACAGGCCGACCGCCAAGAACGGCAGGCAGAAGCCGAGCGCGTACAACCCCACGAGCGCGAATCCCGCCACCGCGGACGAGCTCGTGGAGGCCATGAGCAGCACGCTCGCGAGCACGGGGCCCACGCACGGCGTCCACGCGAAGCTGAACGTGAAACCCAGCACGAACGCCACGACAGGGCTCATGGCCCAGCGGTCAAGCCTGAACGGCAGGCGGTGCTCCCGCTCGATGGCCAAGGTGCGCTTGAACGCGCCCAGCATGTACAGGCCGAAGAGCACCATCACTACGCCCGCAATGACGGACAGCACGCCCCGCGCGCCGGAGAGCAGCTGGCCGAGCGCCGAGAACCCCGCACCCAAGGCGGCGAAGGCGAAGCTGATGCCCAGCACGAACCCGACGGTGTTCAGGAAGATGGTGGCACGCGGGTAGATCACGCTGCCTGCTTCGTCCACTTCGCGCGCGCCGCCCATGAGATAGCCCACGTACAGCGGAATGAGCGGCAGCACGCACGGCGAGAAGAAGCTCAAAACGCCCTGCGCGAAAACGATGAGGGCGGAGACGTTCGAGGCGGCGTCCATAGGCGCGGCCCTTCCTTTCTGTCAGCGAGGCGCGCGGGGCAGCGCACCAAGGTCGATGGCAGCATTGTTGCCGCAGTGGCGCCCAAGCGGATAGGCGTGCCCGGGCCACGGAGCGCTTCGCCGTTACAGCAGCGCTGCCTCCCATTCGGCCTCTTTGAAGCCCACGAGCACGAAGTCGTCGCCCACCACGATGGGGCGCTTCACCATCATGCCGTTCTCGGCGAGCAGGGCGAACGCGTCCTCGTCGCTCATGCCCGCATCCAGGCGGGCTTTGACGCCCTGCTCGCGGTAGAGCATGCCGCTCGTGTTGAAGAATCGACGCACCGGCAGGCCGCTTTTCGCCTGCCACGCAGCCAGCTCGTCGGCGCGCGGGTTGTCCTCGACGATGTGGCGGTCGACGTAGTCCACCCCATGTTCGTCCAGCCACTTCTTCGCCCTCTTGCACGTGCTGCACTTCGGGTATTCCACGAACAGAACGGACATGGCGTCCTCCTTTCGAGCGCAGTGCTCCAGCACTGCGCTGACGTTTTTGAAATTTGCTACTAGTTAAGTATCGTTTCGCATCCTACCAGAGCCCAGCGTCCTACGCGACGACCGCCAGCAAAACTGCGCAAAGCAGCGCCACGGGCAAGGCAAGGCAAGGCAAGGCAATAAATGCACGGACGCAGCGCCAGGGCGACGTGGCGTCAGGGCGACGTGGCGTCAGGGCGACGTGGCGTCAGATGCACTGAACCCATGGCCGCACGCGTCAGACGAGCCCGCATGTTGGCTTCTCGGTCGAACCTCCACCGAACCCATGGTCACACGTGCCGGACACCCTCCTTGCACGAAAAGAGGCCCCATTCATGACGCTTTTGACGATAGGGACACCGCCCCGTCGCCTTGATCGAACGGCGATTCGCGTTTTGCCTGGTCGGTATTTCGCACATCCGCGCCCTCGCCCTTTTTCCCCGCGCAACAAGCGTCCCTATCGCATTTTGCGTCAGCGGGAGTGTCCCTATCGCAAAAAGCGTCATGGATATGGGCCCTTTGGCAACAATTTCCAGCGAGGACGCAGCCGACGCATGCGGCGAAGGCACGCGCACGTCTGCGCCCGAGCACGCACCCGCGCAAAACGGAGGGGTGCTTCCCTCATCGTTGCCCTTGTCAACTGTATATAGTGTATATATACTGTGCTTATCAGACATATACAGTCTGAGACGACGAGCGGGAACGTGCCGGTCGTCGTCGGCGGAGGGCGGGACGCCGCGCTTCGCCCGGAGCGCCCCGGGACGCCAGGGCGCTTCACCCCATCGAGCGCACAGGCGCGCGAAAGGCGCACTGACGCACGGGACGCTCAAGCTGGACGCCCGCGCACGCCAGCGCACTGGCAGCATCGCCTACCCGCGCATCGCGCAGAGAGGAAGCACGCTTGGACATCATCATCTCGAACGCGAGCAACGCGCCCATCTACGAGCAGATCGTCCGCCAGCTGAAGGACGCCATCCTCGCCGGCGAGCTTGCGGAAGGCGAGCAGCTGCCCTCCATCCGCGCGCTCGCGAACAGCCTGCGCATCAGCGCCATCACCACGAAGCGCGCTTATGCGGACTTGGAAGCGCAAGGGTTCATCGAGACCGTACAGGGCAAGGGCAGCTTCGTCGCCGGCGGCAACAAAGAGCTGCTGCGCGAAGAGCGCCTGCGCCACGTGGAAGAGCTGCTCGCCAGCGCCGTTCGCGAAGCGGACAGCGTGGGCGTGGGCCTTTCCGAGCTGCACGACATGCTCGACCTCGTCGCCAGCGGCGACTGATGCCAGCGCGGTGCGCTCACCCTTTTCTGTAACCACTCGGGCAGCCTGCGCTCAGGCGCCCTGCGAGAAAGCATTGCCATGAACGACCTGATCAAAGCCCGGGGACTCACCAAGTCCTACGGCGGCACGACGGTGCTCGACAGCGTCGACATCACCGTGCCCGCCGGCACCATTGTCGGATTCGTCGGCGCGAACGGCGCCGGTAAGACGTGCACCATCCGTGCTCTGCTGGGCCTCATGCCGCTGGACTCCGGCAGCGTGGAGCTCTTCGGAGAACCCCTCGGCGCTGGCGCGCGCGACGAGGCCATCGTCCGCGCGAAACGGCGCATCGGCGTCGTGCTCGACACGTGCCCTTTCATCGGTGACCTCACGGTCAAAGCAGTGGGCGACGTGGTGAAGGCCGCCTACCCCACCTGGCGCGCATGCTTGTTCGAAGACCTGCTGCAGCGCTTCGAGCTCGATCCCCAACGCAAGGTAAAGGACCTTTCGCGCGGCATGGGCATGAAGCTCCAGCTGGCGTGCGCGCTCGCCCACGAGCCCGAACTGCTCGTGCTCGACGAGGCAACCGCTGGCCTTGACCCGCTCGCACGCGACGAGGTGCTCGACATCCTGCGCGCGTTCGTGACCGACGAGCGTCACGGCATCCTCCTGTCCAGCCACATCACGACCGACCTCGAGAAAATCGCCGACGTCGTGGTGGGCATCGATGGCGGACGCATCCTTTTTGACCTGGAGAAAGACGCCATCACCGACAGCATGGGCGTGGCACGCTGCCGCGCGGCGGACGTGGAGCGCATCGTGAACGCCGGCGTGGCCGAGCAGGGCACACTGCGCGTCCTGCGCCACGAGCACAGCACCGACGTGCTTGTCCCCGACCGCTTTTCCCTCGCGCGCCAGCTTCCCGACATCGCGTGCGACCCGTGCTCCATCGAAGACTACCTGCAGCTCGTTTTGAAAGGAGAACCCCGATGAAGGCCGCCTTCTTGTCAGAATTCGCCTCCGTGCGCAGCACACTCGCCCAGATGGCGCTCATTTACCTAGCGTGCGGCATCTTCATCTGCGTCGGCATGAAGAGCGCCTTCGGCATGGTGGGCGCCATATCGGCCATGACGCCGTTCTTCCTCACGTTCACGTTCGCTGGCTACGACGCCATGAACGGCTGGGAGCGCTACCGCGCCACGCTGCCGCTCTCGCGGCGCGACATCGTCCTTGGGCGATATGCGAACGTGCTTGCCTGCTCCGTCGTTGCCGCAGCGGCCTCCGTCGTGATCGGCCTTGCCGTGACCGCCCTTGTGCCCGCGCTGCCGATTGGCGAGGAGTTCTCCGCACGCTTGGCAGAGGAGTCCGACCCCGCCCTCTTGACCTTCGTGGCCGTGGCGGCGCTTGGCATCATGCTGGTCGTGACGTCGTTCCTGCTGCCCGTTGTGCTGCGCTTTGGGCTGAACAAGGCGATTCGCTTCGTCCCTCTCGGCATGTTCGTCGTCATCATGCTGGGCGGCCTGGCGCTGCCGAACATTGCCGGCATGCCGGAAGTCTTCGCCCGACTGGACGCGTGGCTCAGCAACCCGGCGAACATCCCGCTCGCCACCGCGGCAATCGCCGGCATCACGCTCATCGTCTTCGCTGCCAGCTGTTTGATCGCCATGCGGCTCTACCGGGAGAAGGACTTGTAGGATTGCCACGCCTCAGGCACTGCGCAGACAGCGCGGCGGGTTTCCCTGCCGCGCTGTCTTTTTTGAGCCCTCGATGGTATGCGAGCGAACGCCGGCGTGGCCTCCGCGCTTTATTTTTGCTCCTCGCACGCGGTGCCTGCCGCCAAGTCGGCCAACGTGACGCCGTCGATGTAGGTGTCAATCGCATCGCGCAGGCCCTGCCAGAACCCGAGCGTGCTGCACTCGTCGCGACGCGGGCAGATGCCGTAATCCTGCCCCAGGCAGGCAATGGGCACGAACTCGCCCTCCACCGCGCGCAGCACGTCGCCCGCCGTCACCTCGTCGGCAGGCCTTGCCAGACGGTAACCGCCGCGCGGACCGCGCGAGCTTTCCAAGAAGCCCGTCTGCACGAGCATGCTGGCAATCTGCTCCAGGTACTTCATCGAAATGTCCTGCCGCGCGGACACGATGCGCAATGGCACGCGAACGCCCGGCTCCTGCTGCGCGAATTCGATCATCATGCGCAGTGCATAACGTCCCCTCGTCGAAATCATCGCAGACTCCCTCCCCCGCGAACGCCGCAACACTCATGACGTCCCCGGTTCGTTAAATGCTTTCTCTAGCATAGCAAATTCCCGACAATTGCAAGCAGAATAGCCCGCAAACGGCATCATCAACCAGGAGTACAATGGCAAAACCGGCTGCGATGCGCGCCATGGCAACGCAAAGGCGTCAGTGCGCGCTCGCACAGGCGAAATCAAGCCGCCTTTCCGCGAAAGGAACCCTGCAGAACCATGCGCGCCAAGCACTTCTTCTTCGACTACGACGGCACGCTCACCTCGCCCCAGACGGGGCACGTGCCCGAAAGCGCGCGTCAGGCGCTCTTGGCGCTGGTGAACGCAGGGCACACGGTGGCGCTGTGCACCGGACGGCTGCAGTGCAACGCCATGCAGCTCGTGGAGCAGTCCGAGCTGCCCTTCTCTACCGTCATCGGCGACGGTGGCAACTCCGCCACCGTAGACGGGCGCATCCTCTGGATGGACCCGCTGCCCCTCGACCCCGTCCGCGCCTTCCTGCGCCGCATGGACGCGCAGGGCATGCCGTGGTCGGTCATCACGGACAACGAAATGGTGCGCTATGCCCGCTCTGACGAGTTCGTCCGACGCTCGCCCGATTACTACACGCCCACCGTCGTGCGACCCGACCTTGATCCCGACCGGCTTGAGCGCGTGTTCAAGGCGTTCGTCCCCTGCACGCAAGGCGAAGAGGCGCACATCGACTTCTCCGGTGTGCCGCACGTGCGATACAACCCGAGCACCATGTTCATCGAGCCCATCGCGAAAGGCGCAGGCATCAAGCGCCTCATGGCCCACCTGGGCGCGCCCCTTGAGGATGTCGTCGTGTTCGGCGACGGCATGAACGACCTGTCGATGTTCCTGCCGGAATGGACGAGCATCGCGCTCGGCAACGGCCGAGCGGCGCTCAAAGAGCGCGCATCCTACATCACGAGCGCGGTCGACGAGGATGGCGTGCTGCGCGCCTGCCAGGAGTTCGGCTGGGTGTAAGTCCCTTGCCCTTATCCCTTACGACCGGCGGCTGCCGCCGTACGCGGAGTGCTTGCGGTTGCCGAAGGCGCTGCCGCGACGGGCGCTCTTCTTGAGGTCCTTCAACACGTCGGCCTCGCTTTCTCCCTCCACCTGACTGCGCAGGCGCACCACTTCGTCGCGCAGCGTGGCCGCGCGCTCGAAGTCCATGTTGCGCGAGGCTTCCGCCATGTCGTCCTCCATGCTGGAGATAACGCGCAGCACCTCTTCGCGCGAAAGCTCCGCCAGCTGACGGTTCACATCTTCCGCTGAGGTCTTCTCGATGTCGTCCACCAGGCTGTCTGCGATGTCGGTGATGGCCTTGCGGATGGTCTTCGGCACGATGCCGTGCTCTTCGTTGTAGCGCATCTGCAGCTCGCGACGACGGCGCGTCTCTGTGATGGCGCGGTCCATAGAGTCCGTCATGCGGTCGGCGTACATGATGACCTGGCCACTCGCATTGCGCGCGGCTCGGCCGATGGTCTGAATGAGGCTGCGATGGTTGCGCAAGAAGCCCTCTTTGTCGGCGTCGAGGATGGCCACCAGGCTCACCTCCGGCAAATCAAGGCCCTCGCGCAACAGGTTGATGCCCACGAGCACGTCGAACGTGCCCTTTCGCAGCTCGCGCAAGATCTCCACGCGCTCGAGCGTGCCGATGTCGGAGTGCATGTAGCGCGCCTTCACGCCCTGGTCGAGCAGATGGTCCGTCAGGTCTTCGGCCATCTTCTTCGTGAGCGTGGTGATGAGCGTGCGCTCGTCGCGCGCGGCGCGCTCTTTCGCCTCGTCAATGATGTCGTCAATCTGGCTGGCCGTGGGGCGCACGATAATCTCGGGGTCCAGCAGGCCCGTGGGACGGATAATCTGCTCCACCTGCTTCTGGCTCACGCGCTCTTCGTAGTCGCCGGGCGTGGCGGAGACGTAGATGAACTGCGGCACGCGCTGCTCGAACTCGTCGAAGCGCAGCGGGCGATTGTCCAGGCAGCTGGGCAGGCGGAACCCGTGCTCGGCCAGCGTGACCTTGCGACTGCGGTCGCCCTCGTGCATGCCGCGAATCTGCGGCACTGTGACGTGCGACTCGTCGATGATGCAGAGGAAATCCTTCGGGAAGTAGTCGATGAGCGTGTAGGGGGGCTCGCCCGGCTGCCGTCCGTCAAGATGGCGCGAGTAGTTCTCGATGCCGGAGCAGAAGCCCATGGTCTCCATCATCTCGAGGTCGTAGCTCGTGCGCATCTCGAGGCGCTGGGCTTCCAGCAGTTTGCCCTCGGCCTTGAACTGGCGCAGGCGGTCCTCCAGCTCTTCGCGGATGGTCTTCAGCGCATGGTCCATCTTCGGCTTCGCCGTGACGTAGTGCGAGGCCGGCCAAATGGGCAGTGCCTCAAAGCGATTGAGCACTTCGCCCGTCACGTGGTCGATCTCCGAGATCTCCTCGATCTCGTCCCCCCAGAACTCGATGCGCACCGGGTTGTCGGCATAGGGTGGGAACACGTCGAGCGCGTCGCCGCGCACGCGGAACGTGCCGCGTTTGAGCTCGTAGTCGTTGCGATCGTACTGGATGTCGATGAGCTGGCGCACCACGTCATCGCGCTCGGCCGGCACCTGCTTGTCCACGAAGACCGCCATGCCCGCGTAGTCCATCGGGCTGCCGATGCCATAAATGCAGGACACGGAGGCCACGACAATGCAGTCGCGCCGCGAGAGCAGCGCGCTCGTGGCGGCGTGGCGCAACTTCTCGACTTCTTCGTTGATGGAGGCGTCCTTCTCGATGAACGTGTCCGTGGTGGGCACGTACGCTTCGGGCTGGTAGTAGTCGTAGTAGGAGACGAAGTAGACGACCGAATTGTGCGGGAAGAATTCTTTGAGCTCGTTGGCGAGCTGCGCGGCAAGCGTCTTGTTCGGCGCGAGTACGAGCGTGGGCTTCTGCACCGCCTCGATGGTCTTGGCCATGGTGAATGTTTTTCCCGAGCCCGTAACGCCCAGAAGTGTCTGGTAGCGCAAGCCGTCCCGCACGCCTTGCGCCAGCGCCTCGACCGCCTGCGGTTGGTCTCCCGCCATCTCGAAGGGAGAGACCACCTCGAACGGCGTGTTCGCCAGGCGAACGTCGGGCAGCTTGCCCGCCATCTCCATGCCTTCGATGTTCTTCAGATGCTCGGACATAGGAACCTCCCATCTTTCGACACTGCCTGCCGAATCAGCCGCCGTGAACATGAGCGCTGCCGTCCAGCGTTAGCCCGCGCAAAGCGGCTTCGCACGCCCTGTAGGCTGCCTTCTCGTAACTGATTATCATACCAGAACATCCGTACGATGATAAAACTGCGGGAACCACGTCTTTCGGGATGGGGGGCAGAAAGCGCCTCTCCGGAAAAGCGCGAGAAACGCTGGGGGAAAGCGACCGTCTTTTTTCTCCTTAACAGCGGAAGGCCCCGAGCGGTTCATATGCTCGGGGCCTTCCTGAGAGGAGGGGGAATTGAAAGCAGGCCGGGCGGCCTGCCTCATTCGAAAGAATGGTGGCAAGCGCCTTCCTTGCGGAAGAGCGTCACGCTTGGCGTGCCTCCTTAGTGGTGGCAGGCGTGCTCAGCGCCCATGACCGGCAGGGTGCCGGCGGCGGCCATCTTCGCGACCTCGCCCACATTCGGGGTCTGGTTCTCGAAGAACACCGTGATGCCCGCCTGCTGGAAGCCCATCATCGGGCGCATGCCCATGCCGGCGGCCACGATGGCGTCGATGCCGTTGTCGGCCAGCAGGGACACAGGGCGCAGGCAGCCGCCTTCCTCGTGCGGTGGGTTGTCGATGATGGACGTGCCGGCGATCTCGCCGTCCTGGATGTCGACGACCGTGAAGCAATCACAGTGGCCGAAGTGACCGGAGCGCTCGCAGTCCATGCCGCCCTGGCCCATGGTGGGGATAGCAACCTTCATGCTGTTCTCGCCTTCTTTCTTGCCGCCGTCGGAGCGCGGCGCGCCTTCGTGCCCATTTCCTAAAAATGGTGCGGTTTTATCTCGGTGCTGTTATACCGCTTTTCCGGCACGATGTCAGGCACCTTTCCGCGAATGACATGCGTGCGCCATCATTTATTCGGCGGAAGCATGCGCACCGGCGCCGCCCGCCGCTTCGCGCAGGAATTCCTCTTCGAACGCCATGCTCTGCTCCAGCAGCGCTCCCAACGCGCGGCGCGTTTCCGGCGAGAGGCCCTCGGTCGGGAACTCGCAGACGATGCCCACGTTCACGCGCGCGTCGCACACCGCGCCCAGCCGA
>DVLD01000037.1 GCA_018715725.1 Candidatus Aveggerthella excrementigallinarum | reverse complement strand
GACGACGTGACGGTGCCGCACTGCTCGCTGGTGGTCATCGACGAGCAGCAGCGTTTCGGCGTCGCGCAGCGCGCGGCGCTCGCGAGCAAGGGGCCCGCCCCGGACGTGCTGAGCATGACTGCCACGCCCATCCCGCGAACGCTGGCGCTGGCGGTCTACGGCTCATCCACGCTCTCGTACATCACGGCGCGGCCGAAGAACCGCGCCGGGAACACGACGCGGGTGCTGGACCGCTCCCGTCAGGGGGAGGCGTACGACGCGGCGCTCGAAGCGCTGCGGGAAGGGCGGCAGGTGTACGTGGTCTGCCCGCTCGTGGGCCAGACGGCGCGCGAGAAAGACGAGAAGGCGCCATCCCGCGCGCGGTCCGAGGAGGACGCCTACGAGTACGGCGCCATCGTCATCGAGGGCGACGACGCCCCGGCGGAGGACCTGAAGGCCGCCACCGCCCAGGCGCGGTTCCTGCAGGCGAAGGTCTTTCCCGACTTTGCCGTGGACCTGCTGCACGGCAAGATGTCGGGAGAGGAGAAGGACGAGGCCATGCGCCGTTTCCGCGACGGGGAGACGCGCGTGCTCGTCGCCACCACCGTCATCGAGGTGGGCGTAGACGTTCCCAACGCCACGGTCATGATCGTGGAGGACGCGGACCGCTTTGGCCTGGCGCAGCTCCACCAGCTGCGCGGTCGCGTGGGGCGCGGAGAGCACCCGGGCCAGGTGTTCCTCGTGTCGGGGTCGAAGGTCCCGGCGGCGCTCGAGCGCCTGGCCGTGATGGAGCGGACGGAGGACGGCTTCGCGGTGGCCGAGCACGACTTGGCGCTGCGTCGCGAGGGCGATATCCTGGGCAACCGCCAGCACGGCGCCTCGGCGCTCAAGCTCGTGAACGTCGTACGCGACAAAGCGGTGGTGGAGGCGGCGCACGCCGACGCGCTGGCGCTTTTGGAAGAGGACCCGCGGCTCGAGATGCCCGCGCACCGGGCGCTCGCGCGCGAGGTGCGGCTGCTGTTTCCCGAGCAGGAGGCTGCCGAAGGCCCCCGCGAGCGGGCGGCCGGGGCGCGGGCGAAGCGGTAGGCGCACGGCAGGGAGAGGAATCAGGAAGGCGGAGGAATGAGCAAACGAGCGAACAGTGCCACGGGCGGCGCGCGCGGCGCCCGTGCGGGCAAGCAGACGGGAAAGCGCGTCCCAGGCAGGACGAACCGGCCGAACGAGGAGGCGAAACCGCCGCGCATGCGCATCATTGCGGGCGCGTGGCGCGGCCGCCCGATCGTCGCCCCGAAAGGGGAGGGCACGCGCCCGACGACCGACCGCGTGCGCGAGGCCGTCATGAGCGCCGTGTCGAGCGCGCGCGGCGGCTTCGACGACGCCGTCGTGCTCGACGCGTTCGCCGGCAGCGGCGCGCTCGGGCTCGAAGCGCTCTCGCGCGGCGCGGCCAGCGCCCATTTCTACGAAGTCGAGGGCGCCGCCCTGCGCGCCCTGCGCGCGAACTGCGAGAAGCTGGGGTGCGCGCGGGGCGCGGGCCAGGGGCGCGGCCTGCGCGGGCCGGCGGAGCTGCTGGGCGGGCCGGGCGCGCCGCCGCCGTGCGGCCCGTCGACCGAGCGCGCGCACGTGCACCGCGACGACGTGTTGAAGCGCCCGCCCGTCCACGTCCGGCCGCCCTTCGACCTGCTGTTCCTGGACCCGCCGTACGCCTACGACGCGGCGGAGGTGCTCCGCGCCCTGGTGGGGCCGCTTTGCGAACGGGGCGGGCTCGCGCCGGAGGCGCTTATTGTCTACGAGCACGACCACGGCCAGGATTTCTCGGCGCCGCCGCTGAGCGGGGTGCTCGATGAACTACAATTGTCCGTCGAATCGACCAAGGTGTACGGCGGCACGGTCGTCGAGATCATGCGCCGTGCGGCGGAGCCGACGGCGCAGCGGGAGTCCGCGGCCGCCGAGGAGGTATAGCACATGAAGATCGCACTGGTGCCGGGCACGTTCGACCCGATCACGAACGGCCATCTGGACGTCGTCGCGCGCGCCTCGCAGCTGTTCGACCACGTCATCGTGGCGGTCGCCGCGTCCGAGAAGAAGCGACCGCTCTTCACGCTCGAGCAGCGCGTCGCCTTGGCGCGGGAGGCCACGGCCAGCATCGACAACGTCTCGGTCGAGGGCTTCGACGAGCTGCTCACCACGTTCGCCAAGCGCAAGGGGGCGCACGTGGTGGTGAAGGGCCTGCGCGCCATCACCGATTTCGAGTACGAGTTCCAGATGACGGCCATGAACTACCAGATGGACACGTCCATCGAGACGCTGTTCGTCATGTCGCCGCCCGAGTACATGTACCTGTCGTCCTCCATCGTGCGCGAGCTCGCGTCGCTCCACGGCGACTATGACCGCTTCGTGCCGTCGTGCGTGAAGGTGGCGCTCGAGAGGCGGTTCGCTGACGAGGAGGCATGACGCTCGCTTCGCACGGCGCCGGAGGATGCCGCGCGTCACGAGGCGCGCGGCCATGCGGGCGCGCACGCCGCATTGAACCTGGCGTGGAGGCCCGCCCGCGCGCCTGTGTTGAGGTTTTGTGCGGGTTGCGGGGCATGCTACAATAATTCGGCTTATGGACAACGCGCGCTATCGCGCTGGACTGAGAACGCAGTCAAAACGCAGCAACTGGAAGGAAACCCATGGACGAAACGGGAGTCTTGAACCTCATCGAGGAGCTCGCCATCCTGCTGGAGGATTCGAAGCCGGTCTTCGGCAAGAGCAATATGCGCCAGGTGGACGCCGCCGCCGCGTTCGAGATCATGGACGAGATTCGCGACACGTTCCCGAGCGAGTTCGCGCAGTCGCGCCAGATCGTGCGCGAGCGCCAGAGCCTGCTTGATGACGCCGAGGCCGAGGCGAACCGCCTGATCGAGGACGCCCGCAGCCAGGCGATGACCATCGCCAGCGAGCAGGAGATCGTCCGCATCTCCCAGCAGCAGGCCGACGCCATCATGGCCGACGCGCGCGAGCTCGAGCGCCAGACGCGCGCGGGCGCGGAGGATTACGCCGACGAGGTCTTCTCCCACGTCGAGCAGAGCCTGGACACGCTGCTGAACAACGTGCGCCGCTGCCGCGACCGCCTGAACGCCAACTCGCTGAACGCTCGCTAGTTCATGGCCCAGCCTATCATCGAGATACCCGAGCGCCTGTTCCAGACCGCCGAATTCCAGCAGTTCGAAGGGTCGTGGGACGCCGGCGCCCTCGTCGTCGGCCCCGACGAGTACCGTTTCGTGCGCCCGTTCTCCTGGAGCGTCTCCGTGTCGAACACGGGCGGCGCGCTCTTGGTGTCCGGCACGGTGGAAGGCCGCGCCGAGACGGAGTGCGCGCGCTGCCTGGAGCCCTTCGAGCTGGACTTGTCCGGCGAGGTCGAAGGGTACTTCATCATTCCGGGCATGGAGGCCGAAGGCCAGAAGGAAGACGAGGAGGCGGAGTTCGACCTGCTGCCGGAAGACGGCAAGTTGGACATGGAGCCGCTCCTGTCCGCGGCGCTCATCGTCGATCTGCCCCTGCAGCCCTTGTGCGACGAGGACTGCCAGGGCCTGTGCCCGCAGTGCGGCAAGAACCTCAACGACGGGCCCTGCGGTTGCGAGCCCCCGCAGGACGACGTGGAGTTCGAAGAGGCGAAGAACCCCTTCGCCGCGCTCAAAGGCTACACCTTCGACGAGTAGGGAAGCGCCGGGGCAGGCTCCGCGCCGCACGCCCGATACAGCGCCGCCTGTTCAAGGTTTTATGAATCTTCGCGCCCCGGTTGCACGGGGCGCTTTCCTTTGCTACCATACCGCTTTGCGTGTTTCACACAGGTATATCGAGCGCAGGCTCGTTTTGTGCAGAAGGAGAAAATGATGGCAGTACCGAAGCAAAAAAAGGGTCGTGCTCGCACCCATGCCCGTCGCAGCATCCATGATCGCATGGACGCTCCCGCGCGCTGCACGTGCCCGCACTGCGGCGAGGTCAAGCTCCCGCATCGCGTGTGCCCGAACTGCGGCTACTACAAGGGCCGCGAAGTCATCGTCGTTGACTAGCACGCGCATCACGAACGTATAGCATTGAAAAGGGCCCCCAGCGGGCCCTTTTCAATGCCATACGACACCCGCCCCGCGACGCCGCACGCCGTTGCGGAAGGCGAGCGGCCCGCGTCGGGACGGTGTGCGTTTTGCGTAACCTGTCTTTTACGCCCGCGGGCGTTTCGCCAACGCCATGCGGTGCCGCGTATAATCAGGCGGACATCAGTCGGTACGGCGCGCCGCGACCGCGCGCCTTTCAAGGAGCATCATGGCAGAAAAGATCACGCTTTCCGTCGACGCGCTCGGCGGCGACGACGCGCCCGGTGTCGTGCTCGAGGGCACGGCCGCCGCGCTGGCAGAGGACCCGGACCTGAGCATCGTCTTGTGCGGCCCGCGCGAGGTGGTGGAGCCGTTCGCCGCCGCGCACGAGCGCTGCGTCGCCCGTCCCACCACGGAGGAGATCTCCATGGGGGAGCACCCGGCCAACGCCGTCCGCACGAAGAAGGACTCGTCGCTCGTGGTGGGCTGCCGCCTGGTGAAAGAGGGCGAGGCCCAGGGCTTCTTCTCGGCGGGGTCGACCGGCGCGTGCCTGGCGGCCGCCACGTTGGTCATGGGCCGCGTGAAAGGCGTGGCGCGCCCGGCGCTGTGCACGGTGCTCCCCGCGCCTGCAGGCCCGGTCGTCTTGTGCGACGTCGGGGCGAACGCGGACTGCAAGCCCGAATACCTGCTGCAGTTCGCCCAGATGGCGAGCATCTACGCCCGCGAGGTCGTGGGCGTCGACGCGCCGAAGGCGGGCTTGCTCAACATCGGCTCGGAGGAGGCGAAGGGCAGCCAGTTCGCGCAGGAGTGCCACCAGCTGCTCTCGAAGGAGCTGCCGAACTTCGCAGGCAACTGCGAAGGCGACGACGTGCTCACGGCCCGTTTCGACGTGGTGGTGGCGGACGGCTTCACGGGCAACGTGTGCCTGAAGACCATCGAGGGCGCGGTGTCGGTGCTGTTCAAGGCGCTCAAGGGCGCGCTCACGTCCAGCCCGGTGGCCAAGCTCGGCGCGCTGGCCGTCAAAGGGTCGCTCTCCGGGCTCAAGAGCACGCTGAGCGCCGAAACGTACGGCGGCGCCCCGTTGCTCGGCGTGAAGGGCGCGTGCATCGTGGGGCACGGCTCGTCCAGCCCCACGGCCGTGAAGAACGGCATCCACACGGCCGCGAAGGTCGTGCGCGGCAAGGTTCCGGAATTGATCGCACAGGCGGTGGCACGGTAGATGGAGACAGAAGAGACGCAGATGTTCACGTGGGGTGACGCCTCGGCGTTCACCCCCGAGCAGAACGAGAAGCTGGAGCGCGCGCAGCAGATCGTGGGGCACCGCTTCGAGCAGCCCGCGCTGCTGCTGTCCGCGATCACGCACCCGTCCGCCGTCGAGGGCAAGCCGGTGAAGTTCTCCTACGAACGCCTCGAGTTCCTGGGCGACTCGGTGCTCGGCGCGCTCGTGGCCATGGAGGCGTTCCACCGGTATCCCGACCTGGACGAGGGCGGTCTGACGCGCATCAAGGTGGCGCTCGTGGCGGGCACGTCGCTTGCCAAGGTGGCGGAGCAGCTCGGCTTCGCCGACGTCATCGTGTTCGGCTCGTCCGAGACGGGCACGGGGCGTCGCGGCCTGCACTCGGCGCTCGAGAACGTCTACGAGGCCGTGGTCGCCGCGCTGTACCTGGACGCGGGGCTCGACGTGGCGCAGCGGTTCGTGGCGGCCACGCTGCTCGGCCACATGTCGCTCGACATGGCGAAAGAGCCCGAGAATCCCAAGAGCGTCCTGCAGGAGAAGCTGCAGGAGGACGGCATCACGCCCACGTACAAGCTCATCGAGACGCAGGGCCCGCCGCACGACCGCACGTTCGTCACCCAGGTCTACGCCGGCCTGCAGGCGCTCGCGCGCGGCGTCGGCCGCACGAAGAAGGAGTCCGAAAGCCAGGCGGCCGAGAAGGCGCTGCGCAGCATCGAGGCGGCCGACACCGAGCTGAAGAAGGCCGAGCGCGCCCGTCGCAAGGCGGAGAAATCCCAGGCGAAGAAGGCCGCCCGCGAGGCGCGCCGCGTGGAGAAGGACGCGTAGCCCATGCACCTCAAGCAGCTTGTCCTCAAGGGGTTCAAGTCCTTCGCCGACCGCAGCGCGCTGAACTTCGAGCCGGGCATCTCCGCGATCGTGGGGCCGAACGGCTCGGGCAAGTCGAACATATCCGACGCGGTGCTCTGGGTCCTGGGCGAGCGCAACGCTAAGAACCTGCGCGGCCAGGCCATGGAGGACGTCATCTTCGCCGGCTCGTCGGCGCGCAAGCCGGTGAGCGTGGCCGAGGTCGACCTCGTGCTCGACAACTCCGACGGCACGCTGCCCGTCGACTACGACGAGGTGTCCATCACGCGCCGCATGTACCGCAGCGGCGAGAGCGAGTACCTCATCAACGGCGCGCTCGCCCGGCGCATGGACGTGCTGGACATCCTGCACGATTCGGGCCTTGGCACGGGCACGCACTCCATCATCTCCCAGGGCAGCCTCGACTCCATCCTCCAATCGCGCCCCGAAGACCGCCGTGCCCTCATTGAGGAGGCGGCGGGCGTGCTCAAGCACAAGCAGCGCAAGCAGAAGAGCGCGCGCAAGATCGAGCGCATGGACCAGCACGTCGCGCGCGTGCGCGACGTCGCGGGCGAGATCGAACGCCAGCTGGGACCGCTCGAGCGCAAGGCGAAGCGCGCTCGCGCGCACGCCGAGGCGTCCGCGGAGCTTTCCCAGGTCGACTTGGCGCTCGCGGTGGACGACCTGCGCACGCTGCAAGGGAAGTGGCACGAGGCGGACGAGGCCGAGGCCCGCTTGACCGAGCGCGCCGAGGCCGTGCGCCGCACCGTTGAGGCGGCGGAGGCGGCAGCGGAGGCGCTGCAGCAGAAGGCGCAGGAGGAAAGCCTCGGAGCCGGCGAGCTCGCGCGCCGTCACCGTGCCGTGCAGGGCGCGGCGGAGCGGTTCGACGCGCTGTCGATGCTCGTGCGCGAGAAGCGCCGCACGGCGCAGCGCGAGGCGGAGCGCCTCGAGGTCGCGCTCGAGGAGAACCGGGCGAAGGCCGCGTCGGCGCGCGGCGAGCTGGCCCACGCCGAGGAGCAGCAGTCCCAGGTGAGGGCGGAGCTGCAGGCGGCGCAGGCGAAGTTCTCGCGCTTGTCCGGCCGTCGGGACGAGCTCGCTCGCACCGCGCGCGAGCTCACGAGCGCGCTCGCGTCCTCCCGCAACGCCCAACGGAAGCTGCGCACCGAGATCGAGACGGCGGAGAAGCGCCGCGCCCAGTCGCAGGAGGCGCTCGCCAGCAGCCTGGCGCACGAGAAGCTCATCGGCGGTCATGCCAAGGAGCTGGAAATCCAGCTCGACCGCGCTGTCCAAGAGGCCGACGCCCTGCGGCAGGACGCCGCCTCGGCGCAGGCGCGGGCCGACGAGCTCAAGGCCGCCGACGAGCGTGCGCGCCAGAACGTGGGCGACGCCCTCAACGCCGCCACGGCCGCCCGCACCGGGCTGGACGAGGCGCGCGCGGCGCGCTCCCATGCCGACGCGCAGGCGCGCGCGCTCGAGGAGGTGGAGCGCGCGCAGGT
>DVLD01000036.1 GCA_018715725.1 Candidatus Aveggerthella excrementigallinarum | reverse complement strand
ACGTCGGTCGTGCGCGTGGCGGTGTTCTGCGCGTCGGTGGCGACGCCCGCGCCCTCTTCCGTCGTGGTGGTCTGCGCGCCCTCCTGCTGGACCTGCTGGGTCACCGCGTTCTGGCTCGTCTGGACGAACTGGTAGAGCAGCACGCACAGCGCCACGATGAGCGCGATGATCACGACGATGACCGCAATGAGCACGCGACGCATGCGGCGGGACTTCAGCTGCCGCTCGGACAGCGGCGGCTTTGCATGGCGGCCTGCCTTCTGCTGCTTCTGCTGCTTTTGCTGAGTGGCGCCGATCGGCTGGAAGCTCGAGGTCTTCATGGGCTCGAGGCTCGTGATGGCGTCGGGGCCGGCCTTCGCGTCGTCGTACGCCTGGTTGTAGTAATCCTCGTAGCGATCGCCGTACGCGGGCGCGACCTCGTCGCCCTCTGCCGCGGCGTGCGCTCCCTCGAACGCGGGATACGCGCCCACGCCAGCCGCCTCTGCCGCGACGGCGTCCTCCACCGCAGGGGCCTCCCCCGCCGCAGCGGGAGCAGCGTCCTCGGCAGGGGCTTCCTCTGCCTTGCTGGCAGGCGCGAGCTCGGCTTCGGGAGCCGCGGTGATGGGGTCGACGGCGGAATCGAGCGCGTCTTCGATGCGACGGTCCTTGCGTTCAGACATCCTTCGGCCTCCTATCGTTCGGTACGTCATAAGAAGCGCGACGCGGCATGCGCGGCGCGCGGAATGTGCGGTACTGCCCTGTTGCCGTACGGCTTGTCAGGCAATGAAAAAGGCATAGTACAGGGCAGCGCAGACCACGACGCCCACGGCGAACAGCGCGAGCACCGTCTTGTGCATGCCGGACTGCTCCGTCTTCTCCGAAAGCTGCCGTTCCGTCTCGTTCAAGCGCTCGAGCTCTGCCGCGCGGGCACGAGCGCGGCGCACGCGACGTCGCTCTTCGTCGGTCAGTCCTTCGTCGCCGACGGGCGCAGGACGCGGGCCCCGCTCCTCGGCGCCAGCTTCGACCGCCGTGTCGGCCTGCGCGGGATGCGCCCCGTCGTACCCGGCCGCTTCCTCCGTGGCGACAGCGACCTTCGGCGATGCGGACGCGCCGGCGTCCGGCCCTACGACGCCCGCCTGGATGACGATGTCCTCTTCCTCGTCGGGAGACACCGAGATGATGGAATAGCGCTTGTCCTCTGCCATGCGGCCCCTTTCTTCCGTACCGATTGTAGACGAGCCCTTTCCTCCGCGCGAGCCGAGCACAGAGATTCCACGGGCAGGGAAGCCCGCCGCGCGCGCCTTCGCGCACGCCGGGCCGTTCTCGGACGGCAAGCTTCGACCCCTGGTTGAAGACGAGCGTGCGCCGAAATGCCCTCATCGCGTTACCAATAAAAACGGTAATTATCCTGACCTGCAAAGAGAGGGCGGGGTTTGCTGCTAGCATGCAACATCGCACAAAAGAAGGGGGACTCGTGGACAATGTCGTCGGCAACAACGTCAATGCCTTGCGCATTGATCGCGAACTCAGCCAAAAGCAGCTCGCCGGGATGCTCGGCGTCTCCCAGACCACGGTGTCGAACTGGGAATGCGGCAAGTCGCTTCCCCATCGCAACAACCTCGAGCGCTTCGAGGAGGCGCTCGGCGTCACGTTCGACGAAGTGATGAGCGAGCGGTGCGGCTATCACGCGCGCTTGAAACGGCGCGACCCGCACGGCGGCGTGCTGCGCCCCTCCTGCGAGCGCGCCAGGGCGACGGCCCCCGTCCTCGGCTCGATCGCCGCCGGCATGCCGGACGAGATGATCGAGCGCGCCGACCCGTTTCCCGTGCCCACCGTCCTCAAACAGCGCTACCCGCGCTCGTTCTACCTCACAGTGCGCGGCAACTCCATGAACCGCACGCTGCCCGACGGCTGCCTTGCGCTCGTCGACCGCGCGCAGGTCGAGCCGAACCCTTACGACGCCTTCGCCCTCCAGGTGGGAGACAACGACGCGACCATCAAGCGCGTGCGCGCGGTCGAAGGAGGCGTCGTGCTCGTGCCCGACAGCCATGACGACTCCTGCGCGCCCCTGTTCTACGCGCACGGCGCGACAACGGCCCAAATCCGCATCCTGGGCAAAGTGGTCTGGGTGACCACGCCGTTCGACTATCGCGCCTGACGCGTGGCGGCGCCTTCGAATGACGCGCGCATCGCGCGCGAGCTGTATTAGAATACCTCCGGACAAAACGAGGAAGCGCCCTGCGGGGAGCATGTGTGCAGGGTGAGAATTCCGCTGGATTTCTTAATTGCGAGTGCTATAGTGGCAATTAAGAACTACGACGAGACGGAGTAAGCATGCTAGAACTTAAGAACCTGGTATTCGAAGTCCCCGTCACCGAAGGGGCTTCGGAGACGAAACGCATCATCGACAACCTGTCGCTCACCATTGCCGACGACCGCTTCACGGTCATCACCGGCCCGAACGGCGGCGGCAAGTCCACGCTCGCGAAGCTCATCATGGGCATCGAGCAGCCCACCTCCGGCCGCATCATCTTCGACGGCACGGACATCACGGACCTGTCCATCCCCGAGCGCGCCAAGCTCGGCATCGGCTACGGCTTCCAGCAGCCTGCCCGCTTCAAGGGCATGAAGGTCAAAAAGCTGCTGGAGATTGCCGCCGGCAAGCGCCTGCCCATGTTCGCCTGCAACGAGTACCTCTCGAAAGTCGGCCTGTGCTCTGCCGGTTGGCTCACGCGCGAGGTGGACAAGAGCCTCTCGGGCGGCGAGGTCAAGCGCATCGAGATCGCGACCATGCTGGCGCGCGACCCGAAGCTCGCCATCTACGACGAGCCCGAGGCGGGCATCGACCTGTGGAGCTTCGACCGACTGACCGAGACGTTCCGCGACATCCATGAGGCGCGCGACGGCCGCTCCATCGTAATCATCTCCCACCAGGAGCGCATCATCCAGCTGGCCGACGACATCGTGCTCCTCTCCCATGGCACGGTCGACAAGATCGGCACGCCCGACGAGCTGCTGCCCGAGCTCGGCTTCACCGCCAAAGGCTCCTGCGCGCTCACCGAGCCGACGGAGCTGCACCTCACCCAGATTCCGACCACCTGCTAGCGCCGCGCGCTGGCTTCATTCGAGGAGACAACCATGGCAGTTGACCTTTCCCCCATCGACGAGAGCCTGCTCGCCGAAATCGCGAACATCCACGGCATGCCGAAAGGCGCCTTCAACATCCGCCGCGACGGCAAGCTCGTCGAGCGCCACTCGTCCGCGAACATCGAGATTTCCACGAAGACCGACGTGCCGGGCATCGACATCACCATCGCCCCGGGCACGAAGGGCGAGACCGTCTACATCCCGGTCATCGTGACCCAGTCCGGCCTGAAGGACGTCGTGTACAACACGTTCTACATCGGCGAGGACTGCGACGTCACCATCGTGGCAGGCTGCGGCATCCACAACGCCAGCCACCAAGCTGCCGAGCATGACGGCATCCACACCTTCCACTTGGGCAAGAACTCGCGCATGAAGTACGTCGAGAAGCACTACGGCGAAGGCGAGGGCACCGGCGAGCGCATCCTGAACCCGGTCACCACCGTCGAGATGGCCGAGAACTCCTACTGCGAGATGGAGATGGTGCAGCTGCGCGGCGTCACGTCCACGGTGCGCGACACCGACGCCGTGCTGCAGGCGGGCGCGAAGCTCGTGCTGACCGAGAAGCTGCTCACCCACGACGCGCAGCAGGCCACCTCGAACATGAAGATCGAGCTCAAGGGCGACGACTCGAGCGTGCAGGTCATCTCGCGCTCTGTCGCGCAGGACGACTCCTACCAGGTGTTCAATCCCCTCGTCATTGGCGAGGCGAAATGCCGCGGTCACGTGCAGTGCGACGCCATCATCATGGGCAACGCCAAAGTGAAGGCCATTCCTGGCATCGAGGCGGCGAGCGAGGACGCGCAGCTCATCCACGAGGCCGCCATCGGCAAAATCGCAGGCGACCAGATCGTGAAGCTCATGACCCTTGGCCTGACGGAGGAGGAAGCGGAGCAGGAAATCCTCGACGACTTCCTGAACTAACCCTCCCGAAATCGCTACCACACGGAACGAAGAAAGCCCGCCGACGGCGGGCTTTCTTGTGTGCGGAAACGGCGTTCGTTCATGCGCCTCAGCAGCGCCGCGGCTACTCCTCCTCTTCGGCGGCCGCGGGCTCTCCGGTGGCCTCCTCCATGGAGACCGCGTTGGCGCCTGCCTCGCTGCCATCGCCGGAAGCGTTCTCGCCGTTGGCGTTCTGGCCTTCGGCCAGCACTTCGTCAAGGGACTGCTGGCTGGAAGAGCTGGAAGAGCTTTCCGACGAAGACTCGGTCGAGCTCGCGGAATCGTCGCCGGCGGCAGGCTTGGTGGCCGTGACCGGGATGTTCGACAGGTCGATGGATTCGCCCAGCCACTTGGAGACGACGACCGACCCGACGCCGTTGCCCATGATCGTCCGCAGTGCGGAGTTCACAGCATTCTGCAGGTCGGTGTTGGAAGAGCTCACGCCGATGCAGTAGCCGCTCGGCTGGTTCAGCAGCGCCACGATGTGCGCGTCGTAGCCGCCGCTCTCGACCACGTACGTACCGATGACGGCGTCACCGGCAACATAGTCGGCCGAACCGCCGTCCATGGCGGCGAACGCGTCGGTCAGGCTCTTGGCGGAAACGACCGCCGTGTCGCCGAACTGGTTGTTGACCTCCCAGGCGCTCAGCGTGGAGGACTGGGCGGCAATCTTTGGGGAGGAGGACGCGGACGGAGCGCTCGTCGTGGACTCCGGCGCGAACAGCGCGGTCGACGTCTCCACGTACGGCTCGGACAGCCAGCACGAGACGTTCGTATCGGAGCCGTCAAGGCCCATCACGATATCGACCTCGCCGTTGGCGATGGCAGACTGCGGGTCGCTGCCCACGTCGATGATCTGCAGGTCGAGGCCCATCTCGTCGGCGATGGCGGCGGCCATGTCGACGTCCATGCCCACGACGCGGCCGGAAACCTGCGACGCGAAGGGGGCGTTCGACTCCGTGGCCGAAGAGCTGGAGCCCGTGTCGACGCCGACGCGCAGCGTCTTGGACACGCCAATGACCGGCGTGTCGACCACGGCCGTCTTCGTGGGCGGCGTGTAGCTTTCGCTGCTGCAGCCTGCCAACGCGGCGACCAAGCCCAGCGCCGCGACGCAGCACAAGGCGAGCTTCAGAATACGGTTCATGCGGACGTCCTCCATCTTGCCGTTCGTACGTGCGGGCTTCCTTCAGCTGACCTAGTCTTTGCCCCCACACTCGCGCACTGGGGTCGAGCTCTCACCCGTCGCCCTCTCGCCCGCGCGGCCGTGTGCCGCGAAAAGAAGTGGAACGGGCGGTGCGACTTACCTCTAGGATGCGCCATGCTCACGCCCGGCAAACCGTGCGCTTACGTGGATCCTTTCGACCGCATCTGCCATGGACTGAGGACCCGCGCGGGCCCCGCAACTACAGACCTGAAAGAAGCAACGTTCAGTGTAGCAGATGGCGCATACCCGACCTCGAATTGCTCACTATCTTCAAGCGGCGGTACCAGGCTGGCGCCGCTGCCCTGCAAGGTTTGTGCAAGGCCTCTTCCGATTGCCGTCAAAGCACGATGGCGGCTCCGGCAAGGTCTGCCTGCTAGCGTCAAGCGATGGGCATGCACACGAACACCACGCGGCTGGCAGCGGGCGGACGCCTCGTGCGCGACGCCGTGCTCGAGACGCTGTGGCCGACGCGCTGCTGCGCCTGCGACGTGCCAGGCGCCGTCCTGTGCGCGGAATGCGAGCGCGACCTCGCGTGGCTGGACCTCTGGCAAGCATGCCCCGCATGCGGCGCCCCGTTCGGGCGTCTCGTGTGCACGGAATGCACCGGTATCGTCCTCGAAGCCTTGGGCAGGAGCTCGCTCCCCTTCGACTCGTGCCGCAGCGCCGTGCTGCTGGACGCGACCGCCCACCGCATGGTGACCGCCTGGAAGGACGGCGGCGAGGCGCGGCTCGGCGCCGTCATGGCGCGCATACTGGCCGATGTGCTGCCCCGGTCGTGGTTTCGTGACGGTGCGCACCGCACGGACAGCGCGCGCATGCCGCCAGACGACACCGCGCCGCAGGCCGTTCTGCCCGTGCCCGCCACGCGCGCCGCCGTCGCGCGGCGCGGCTTCGACCACGCCGAAGAGCTCGCCCGCGAGCTGGGCACGCTGCTCGGCCTGCCGTGCTGGACGCCGCTTGCCCGCCCGCGCGCGAAAGACCAGCGCGGGCTCTCCCGGCGCGAGCGGGCGCGCAACGCGAAGGGCTCGTTCGCGCTGGCGCGCGACCCCCGCCCCGCCAGCGCGCAGTGCGCCCTCCCGCAGAGCGTGCTGCTCGTGGACGACGTCTTCACGACCGGCTCCACCCTGAGCGACGCGACCGACACGCTCAAGGCCGCTGGCGTGCGAACCGTGCACTGCGCCACCTTCGCGCGCGCGTTCTGAGCGCGGGGCGATTCCGCC
>DVLD01000001.1 GCA_018715725.1 Candidatus Aveggerthella excrementigallinarum | reverse complement strand
GCCGACGGCCTTTCGTTTGGCACAATATCGTCGATATTGACCCCTTTCGGCGCGAAAGGCGATCGTGTGCGCTGCATTCATTCCGTGCAAAGCGCATTCGTTCCGCCCGAGCGCTAAGGTGGGTAAACATCGGCGATTTTGTGCCATTTCGAATCTGCTGGAACTGCCATAGGGTTGCAGGAGGATTGCGGCAGTAGGACGGTAGGGCGATGGGGCAGCAAGACGATAGGACAGCGGGACAGCGGGACGGTAGGACGATAGGACTGCTGAGGACAGTAGAATCGCAGCAGCACCACCATAGGGCCGCAGCAGGATTTTCGCAGGCAAGAAGAAAAGGCGCCCCGAGCTTGGGCCCCATCAGGAAAGGCCCAATTCCCCGAGCGCCTCCATTCGCGCCGGCGGGCACCCCTCACAACGTGGGAGCCGGCGTATCGGATGGTTATGCAGCATGCACAGT
The DNA here is from genome assembly GCA_018715725.1 of Candidatus Aveggerthella excrementigallinarum. Lineage (GTDB taxonomy): Bacteria > Actinomycetota > Coriobacteriia > Coriobacteriales > Eggerthellaceae > Aveggerthella > Aveggerthella excrementigallinarum. The sequence continues at coordinate 9,120 of DVLD01000001.1, read as the reverse complement.
CGAACCCACCGCCGCAACGGAGCCGCCGTGCCGCGCGTCCCTTCCGGAGAACAGCCCGGCGCGCGAACGAGCGATGCGCGAATCCGTGGGGCATCCCATTCCGCCTTCAAAGGAGGTCGGGCAGAAGAACGAGCATTCGCGCATCATCTCGCCGTTACCGCTTTCGTGGTCGTCGACCGCGCATTCAGTGTACGAGGCCGAGAATCCGCGGTCATCGGCGTGAAGCAAGAAAGGACGCGCGAGCACTTGTGTATCATGCACAAGTGCCCATTCGCGCGCTGCGACGCCTGTTCGCCCGTCGCGATTGCCCGCAAAACCGGCACCGTGAACTCGAGCAGAGGGGGCTCGCCATGAAATTCAACCTGGACCTGGCAGCATCGGCGCTCGCCGCATGGCAGCCGCGATGCCACTATCAACATTCGGCCGTGCTTGACCTCGACCGCACCGAAGTCTTCAGCGCGTTCTCCACACCGCAGAAAGGCTGCCTGTACCTGCTCGACCCCGCCACGTACCGCATCCTGCCGCCGCCGTGGGCGCATGCGGGGTGCGCGTACCTGACCATCGGCCCCATCGACGCCGCGCGCTCCGGCATGCCCGCCCTCGCGCTTGAAGGGCCGTGCACGTTCCAGGAACCCTACACCGCGTTGCTCGACATGCGCGCGAAGCTCGACCAGTGGTCGGACGACGTGCTGCGCGCCATCGCCGCGAGCGAGCCGCTCCAAAAGGTCTTCGACGTGGTGGCGCGCGCGTTCAAGAACCCGCTTTTGCTGGCGGACTCGGCCTTGCTGTTCGTGCTGACCGCCGGCTCGCTGCCGTCCGACTTCCACGACCGCTTCTGGACGCCCACCATCGAGACCGGCGTGTGCCCGGTCGAGCGCTATTCGGAAACGTGGCGCCGCGTGGTCTCCGACGAGTACCTGCGCAAGCAGGCCGTCATGGTGGAAGACCGCGAGACCGGCCGGCACTACATCTACCGCAACCTCATCGCCGAGGACGGCATGCACGGCATGTTCGAGCTCATGGACGTGAACGCGCCCTTCACGGACGCCGACATCACGCTCGTGGAGCACGTGGCCAGCATGCTCACGCTGGCCGTCCACCGGAGCACGTACCGCGAGCTCTCGAGCATCGCGAGCGACCCGCTCTACCGCCTGCTGGAAGGACGGCCCGCCAGCGAGCAGGCGCTGCTGCGCGGCCTGGCGAAGCGCGGCTGGAGCATCGACGACGCATACTACGTCTGCTACGCCGTCAATTCCGTGGACACGAAGGCGCTCGGCAAGGACGCCGCCCACCTGAACCTGACCGCCGAGACGACGCTTTTGCGCACCGCGCGGCCCGACGACGGCACCTCGCGCAACGGCGGCGCCGTGACCGGCGCGAAACGCTACGAGGTGGGGCGCCACGTCCAGCAGCAGCTCGAGCAGGCCTACCCGCGCTCGTGCGTGTTCTCGACCGGCGGCGGCTGCATCATGGTCGTGCGCGACAAGGACCGACCCTACGCCTCCATGCGGGAGGAGTTCCAGCAAAAAGCGCTCGACCCCGACGACCCGGCGGAGCTCGTGGCAGGCGTGAGCTCGCTGCACACGGACTTCCGCCGCCTGGCCGCGGCGCGCGACCAGGCGCACTGCGCGATCTCCTGGGCGGAGAGCGACCACGGCGGCATGCTCGGCTCCATCCGCACGTGCTTCTACGACGACGTGTTCTGCCAGGACCTGGCGGAGCGGCTCGACGTGCGCCGCGACGTGGACTGGCTCGTGCCGGAGTCCGTCTCGCGACTGGCGGCGAACGACACCGCCGACGGCACCGAGTACGTGCGCACCCTGCGCGTGTACCTGGACCACGGCTGCAACGTCAACCGGGCCGCCGACGCCCTATTCGTGCACCGCAACACGCTCGCGTACCGCATCAAGCGCATCAAGGCCATCTCCGGCATCGATTTGGAAAACCCCGCCCTGCCCGGCGACGACCTCCTGCGCGTCTGGCTCGCCTGCCGCATGCTGGAGGAAGTGGAATGAGAAAAAGAACGAAGAAAAGCGGCTAACCTTTTTCTCGCTCGTCATAGCCTACGAACCGCAGGCCTCCTCCCCGCTTGAGCAGGAGGCCTATTCTTCGAGCGTCCCTTCGCCCTCTTCGCCATAGTCCACGAACCGCAGACCAAGCAGGCCCAACGCCATGCCGCCGATGCCGGCGCCGCAGGCGGCCAGGCACAGCGGCAGGCCGTTCGCGAAGCCGCCCACGAGCGGGTCGAGCGTGGTGCCCGCGATTACGCCGCCCACGAGCGCGAGCATGCCGCCGGCAGACCCCAGCAGCACGCCGAGCACCGTGTCGCGCTCGGCCGCCCAGCTCACGATGAGCGTCGCCGCCATCCAGCCCGCAGCGATGCCCCAGGTGACCGGTCGCGCCAGGATAGCGAGGATGTTCGCGCTCACGTCCTCACCGGCGAGCGCGCCGTACGAGAGCGCGTCCCACCCGGTGAGCGTCTGCGAGCCGAAGCCCGCCAAGACCACGCCCAGCCCGAACGCCCACGCGGCGCCCACGGCGGCGTAGCGCGGGCGCATCATGCCGCCCACGATGAACGGCGTCACGAGCGCGAACGACACCGCGCCCGCCGAGGCGGGTGTCAGAAGCGCCGCCGCCTGCTCTTTGCCGTGTCGCCCGAACGTCCACCACCACACCACGCCGCCGAGCACCACCATAAGCGCGGGCACCGGCGCCGCGTGCAGGAACAGCGCCGCCGCCAGCAGCGCCAGCCCGACTGCCGCGCCCACGTGCGGGACGAGGGCGCCCACCACCGCCACCGCCGCAAGCGCGCCCCAGAACGCCGGCGACGCCACGCCGCCCACCTGCGGCACGTTCTCGAGCGCCAGCCAGGAAAGCGCCGTGGCGCCCACGGCGGAGAACGCGCGCATGACGCCGTCCCACGGCACGACGGGCACATGGTCGAGCAAACGCCACAGTTCCAAGGGCTCGCGCGCCGGCTCCTCTTCCTCTTCCCCATCGTCGTCCGCGAGCGCACGCCCCACAATTTTCGCGAGCTTTTTCTGGCCGCGGCGGGCGTCGCCCAGGCACGGCTCCAGCTCGTCGGCGAACTCCGCCACCGTGGGGTAGCGCTCTTCGCGGTCGGGGTCGAGCGCGTAGAACAGCGCGTCGTCGGCAGCCTGGTCGATGCCGTCCATGCACAGGGACGGCAGCACGAGCTCGGCGCCCTCGATGACGCGCTCCGCCTCCGCCATGCTTCGCGCCCAGAACGGGTTCTCCCCCGCGATCATCTCGTAGGTGATGCTGGCGAGCGCCCATTCGTCGCAACGCTGGTCGAGCGCCTCGCGGCGCATCTGCTCGAGCGGCATGTACCCGATGGTGCCGCCCCCCGCCGCCCCGAAGCCGGCGGCGCCGGACAGGCGCGACAGGCCGAAGTCGGTCACCTTCACCTGGCCTTGGCGCGTGATGAGGATGTTGTCGGGCTTGATGTCCAGATGGAGCACCTGGTTGCTGTGGGCCGTCTCCAGCGCGTGCGCGACCGCCGCGAACACGGCCGCCACCACGTCGGCGTCGACGTCGTCGTTCGCCTCGCGCAGCACGTCGCCCAGGCTCATGCCGTCCACGTACTCCATGATGAGGTAGGCCACACCGTCGTCCACCGCGAAGTCGTACACGCCCACGATGGCGGCGTCGGAGAGCAGGGCCGCGGTCTGCGCTTCTTCCAGCCCCGGCATCTTCGCCGGTCCGGCGTCAAGGCGCGCGGTGGCCTGCCGGTCCAGCTGGATGCACTTGATGGCGACACGTCGTTTGATGACCGTGTCCCATGCCAGCTGGACGGTGGCGAAGCCGCCCGAGCCCGCTTCGGAGATAAGCCGATAACGATCGAGTATCAGCCGGTCTTCCATGGTCTTCCCCTGCCTGCCATGCGTCGTGGTGTGTTTGGTCTCTCGTTGACGCCGCGCACCCTCTGCCGGGCGCGCCGAGGCGTATCCGTCCGCACCATGATAACGGATGGGCAACCCGGACGCGTTCTCATCAAGGCGAGCTTATTTGATAGTAGAATGGTCTCGTCTGGCGCTCCTTTCCGAGCGCACGTTCTCGATGAAGGAGCCTCCATGCCCACCGCCGAAGCCGCGCTGAACAGCGACCTCGCCTCCACTTCGCCCGCGCCCGAGACCCCGGGCGCCCCGCGTAAGAAGATGCCGCTTCTGCTGAAGGTTTACGGCATCCTGCTCATTGCGGCGTCGGTTATCTCCATCCCGCTCATGATCCTCCTCGTCGTCGGCATGGTGTTCGGCATGCAGGAGATCATGAAAGAGGTCGACCTGAACACCTACGTCATTATGGGCGTGTTCGTCGGCATCAACGCCATCGGCTGCGTCGTCGAGCTCGTCTTCGGCATCAACCTGCTGCGCAACAAGCGCCGTTTCGCGCGCCAGGTCTGCGAAACCCTCATCATCCTGGGCGTCGGCAGCCTGATCTGCGAGCTCATGCTCGTCGGCACGAGCGACATAAGCTTCGCGTACTACGTCGTCCGCTTCGCCATCCTCATCGCGTGCATGGTCTACCTGGACCCCTCGCTCGCCGAAGAGCGCGCGCTGCAGCGCAAACTGCGCGACATGGAGACGCGCGAGCGCGCCGAGGACGGCACCCTGGGACGCGACGAGACGGGCAAGGGATTCATCGAGCTCGACTTCTTCAACCTGTTCTGGATTTTCGTGGTCTGCTGCGTGCTCGGCCTCGTCATTGAGACCGTCTACCATTTCGTGGTGGTGGACCCGGGCCATTACCAGGACCGCACCGGCATGCTCTACGGCCCGTTCTCGCCCATCTACGGGTTCGGCGCCGTGCTCATGACCGTGGCGCTCAACCGCTTCCACAAGGCGCCCCTTATCGTAATCTTCCTGGTGAGCGCCGTCATCGGCGGCGCGTTCGAGTACCTGGTCAGCTGGTTCCTCCAGTTCGCCTTCGGCATCGTGGCATGGGATTACACCGGCACGTTCTTGTCCATCGACGGACGCACGAACGGCATGTTCATGTGCATGTGGGGCGTGCTCGGCTGCGTGTGGATCAAACTCTGCCTGCCGCGCATGCTCAAGCTCGTGAACGTCATCCCCTGGAACTGGCGTTACGGCCTGACCACCGTGTGCGCCGCGCTCATGCTCGTGAACGGGTTCATGACGCTGGCCGCGCTGGACTGCTGGTACCAGCGCGAAGACGGCCAGCAGCCCGAGAACGCGCTCGAGCAGTTCTGCGCCGACCACTACGACAACCAGTTCATGGCGGACCACTTCCAGAGCATGAGCATCAATCCGAACGACACGACCCGCACGAACTAGTCGAAAGACGGTCGTTGCCAGCGCGCCGGCAACGACGGCGAGACGCGCGGCGCCCAAGGTTGACGCGAAAGACCCCAAGGTTGGACGCCGGCCCGCCCCGGGACCTTATACGGCAAGACAGGGGCGCCAGAGCGCGTCGCAGCAGCGCCCGTTCTGCCGCCTACCAGAACGGCGGAACCCTCACGGCTCGCGACCCTCGAGGATGAGCCGACAGGCAAGGTGCACGCGCAGGAGGTCCACGCCGCTTTCTTCGGGATGCTCCAGCTCAAGGCCGTAGAGCGCCTTGATGCGCTTGAGCCGGTAGGTCAGCGTGTTGCGATGCACGAACAGCGCCGCGGCAGTGGGGTTCGCGTTGCACGCATGGTCCAGGTACGCCGCCACGGTGGACACGTAGTCCGTGCCCTCCTCCGCGTCCGAGCGCGCCAGCTCCGCCACCGTCCGGGGCACCAGCCAGGCGGGGTCGTCCCCAAACCGCAAGCGACCTGCCACGTCCGCGCAGTAGCCGTCGTCGAAAAAGCACGTGAGCGTCCGCCCGATCAGCCCGCTGTGCCGCCCCGTCGCGTGAACGAACGCCGCGCGAGCCTGCTCGGCGGCCGTCGCCAGATCGCGGAAATCACCGTGCACCGAGCTCACGCCCGCTCGGAACCACGCGCTCTCCGCCCCCTCGGCACCCTGCGCGAACCGCGCGCGCAGCTCCGCGAACGGGTAGTCCTTCTCGCGCGTGATCATCACGCAGCCTTCGCCGTCGGCGATCACGCTTGACAGCGGGTAGGAGAGCTCGAAGCGACGCCGCGTCTGCCGCCGCCATTCCTCCTGCGCCTCGGTTTTCACCTGGTTCTCCACGTACGTCACGTAGTACGCGTCGTCCATCCCCCATCCGCGCATGCGCAGGCCGTAGCGCAGGACCGCCTCGCGCACCGACAGCCCCTTGACCGCCTCGCGCAGCGGGTCGTGCGCGTCAACGGCGATCTCCGCGAACGCCTGGCGGGCCACCGCCGCCTCGAGCAAGCAGCCCGCGTGCTCGAGCAGCACTTCGTCGGAGTCGCGCAAGGGCGCGTTCGCATCGACCATCTCCACCAGGCCGTGCACATGCCCGTCCGCGATCAGGTTGCGGAAGAGGTACGTGTGGCCCGTCGCGCTGCCCTCCACGCGGCAAACGTCGGCACGCGAGAAGGCGTTCGCGTCCACGCTCGTCCACGCCTCGCGATACAGCTCGATCGGGCACACGCCCGTTTCGATGGCGGGCGCCCACAGGCGGTCGTAGAACCCGTCCGGGATAATCCCCGCCGTCAGCACGAAGCACAGCGCCGAATCCGACAGCATGAGCGGATTCTTGAACGCGCGCGACAACGCATCGAACACCTCTTCGAGCGACAGGCGGCCCACCATGGCGAGCAGCAGGTCGCGCTCCCAATCGGCCAGCCGCGTGCGCATCTCTTGCACGTCTTGCACCAGGTCCTCGACCGAGGCCGCGCCGTCGAAAAGGATGGTCGGCACGTCCGCGCGCCGCTCCTGCCCTCCGCCCACGACCAGGACCCCCGCATGCGGCGCGATCGGCTCGCGAGAAAGGCCGCCGTACGCTTCGGCGCCCATGACGTAGAGGCACCTCCCCTGCAAGCGCTCCTGGCCCGTGTACGCCACCACGCGCTCGAAGTCCAGCTCGAGCGTCCGCTCGAAATGCCGCCGCACCGTCGCATCGCGATGAGCGTCCTCCAGGCAGTCCGCCACCAACGAGAGGTTAAAGTTCATGTCGCGCCCCTTCGCCATCCACGCCGCGCGGTCAGATACTTTTTGTCATTTTCGCACAATGAGCAGCCTTTCACTTCTTTCCTTCGGCCAAAGACCTCCGTGCGTTCGATAACTAGACTGGTCGCGTCGATGCAAGGGGAATCGGTCGTGCAGCACGCTCAATCCAGAGGGAGACACACGGAATTAGCGAGCAATGGCGCCGCGAGGCGCCGTCGTGCGGCCCCGCAGGCGCGCGCCCGAGCACGCCGTCATAACGGCAGCTCAACATTGTGCACTGCGCCTAATCACCCCCTCGGTCGACGCACGGATCAGCGGCGTTTCCGCCGCACGCGAGAAGAAGGGGGAGCTATGGAATTGACGCGACGCAGGTTCCTTGCGGGCGCCGCGGGGGTCGGTGCGGCCCTGGGCGTCGGCGGGGCCGCCGGCATGTTCTCGTCCTCTGGCTGGCTTGCGCCCGCCGACGCCGACGAGCCTGCCGGCGAGCACATTGCCTGCACCTACCATCAGAGCCATTGCGGCGGCATGTGCCCGCTGCGCTGCACCGTCCGCGACGGGCGCCTCGTGATGGTCGAGCCCAACCACTGCGCCGAGGACCGCTACGAGACGATCTGCCTGAAGGGCATCTCCGAGGTCCAGCACATCTACGGTGATCATCGCGTCCAATCGCCGCTCAAGCGCACGGGCGAGCGCGGCGCGAACGAGTTCGAGGTCGTCTCGTGGGACGAGGCGCTCGACGACATCGTGGCGCGCATCCAGGAGATTCAGGCCGCCGACGGCAAGGACGCCGTCATGGTGACCACGAGCGCCGAGGCGAACTTCCCGTTCCTGGCGGCCCTGCTGGGCGCGCAGACGGGCGGCAACACCGGCATCGACGTCGGCTACGGCAACGGCCTCGACCCCGCCATTGGCTGGGGCGCGGGCTACGCCAGCGCCACCGGCGAGGCGCGCGACTGGGTGAACTCCCGCATGGTGCTCACCATGGGCAGCAACTTCTGCGAGTCGAGCCTGCCGAACGCCCGCCTGTTCTTCGAGGCGAAGGAAGCCGGCACGAAGATGGTCACCGTCGACCCGCACTTCTCCACCACCGCCGGCAAGTCCACCCAATGGATTCCCATCGAGCCGGGCACGGACGCCGCGCTCTTGCTGGGCATGAACTCCGTCATCCTGGACGAGAAGCTCTACGACGAGGCGTTCGTCCGCGAGCACACGTCTTTCCCGTTCCTGGTGGATGCGGCCACCGGCCAGCTGCTGCGCGACCATGCCGAGGACCCCGAGGCGGAAGAGCCCGAGACCGGCGAGACGAACCCGTTCTTCGTGTGGGACCAGGCCACGAACGCGCCCGTGCCGTACACGGACGCCGCCGCCAACCCGGCGCTCGAAGGGACGTTCGAACATGACGGGCGCACGCTCACCACGGCGTGGAGCATGCTGCTCGAGACGCAGAAACCCCACACCGCCGCCTGGGCGGCAGAAGTGACGGGCGTCGACGAGGGCACCATCGTCCAGCTTGCCCGCGAGTACGCGGCAGGCCCCTCGTGCCTGGCCATCGGCTGGGGCGGCAACGACAAGATGTCGAACGCCGACGTGGCAGGCCATGCCGCCGCCGTCCTGGTGGCGCTCACCGGCAACATCGGCAAGGTCGGCGCGCACGTGGGCGTGTTCGTCGGCGGGTCCTACAACGGCCACACGGCGTCGTTCGGCGCGTGGGAGCTGCCCGAAGAGCTCGCCGCCGGCGAGGACGAGATGGCGGCGTACGACATGCGCACGAAGGAGAACAAGGTGCGCGCGTGGATCTGCTGCGGCGACTTCGTGGCCCAGCACTTCGCCAACATGGCCGTGACCGAGGAGTGGGTGAAGACGCTCGACCTCGTCGTGTCCATCGACCCGTACTTCACCGAGGGCGCCAAGTGGGCCGACTACGTGCTGCCCGCCACCACGCGCTTCGAGAACGACGCCGAGGTGGGCAACGTGGCCTGCGGCTACAGCCAGATCATCCTGCAGGAGAAGATCATCGACCCGCTGTTCGAGGCGAAGACCGACTTCTGGATCCAGA
>DVLD01000035.1 GCA_018715725.1 Candidatus Aveggerthella excrementigallinarum | reverse complement strand
CAGGGGATGGTTTTCCTATCGGGCGCCCGCCTCGTCTCGGCGCGCGCCGCGCACGATGGCGATCGTCACGGCCGCCGCCACTGCAAGCGTCGCGAACGCGGCCAAGGCCGGCGCGGTGCCGTCGCCCGTCTGCGCGAGCTTCGCCGCCGCGCTTTTCTGGGTCGTGGCAGCCGGCGCGCTCACGGCCGGCTTGGTGCCCGGCTGTCCTGCCGGCTGGCCCGCGCTGGGCCCGTCGGCGTCGGGGCCGTTCGCGCCTGGCCCGTCCACGGTGGGGTCGTCCGCGGCAGGCGGCTCTTCGGGGTCGGGGTCGTCCGGGCTTGCCGGATCGTCCTCCGTCATGCGCAGGCCCAAACCGCTCAGGTCGATGGAGCGGAAGAACGTGCGATCGGGCGTCTGGCGCGCCACGCCCCACGCGTACAGCTCGCCGTCCACGGCAGCCGTTTTCACCACGTTCGTGCCACCGTATTGCAGCACCGCCCGAGACGGCGCCAGCTGGTCGGTCGCCGGATCGAGCAGCCACACGTCATGGTGCGCACCGTCCGCCATGCCCGGCAGTCCCGCGACCACGACGCGCGCCCCGTCGAGCGTCTCGACGGCGGTCATCGACGGGATGGAGGGCGCCGCCCTGTCGTAAGCGGGCAGCGCCACCTCGCGCACCGCGTCCTCTTCCGTCAGGCCGACGGCGAACAGGCGGTACTCCCAGTTCGTGCCGATGCCCGTCCGTAGCAGGACGAACAGCTCGTCGCCCGCCACCGTGGCAGAGCACGCCGAGGCCAGCGCCGTGCTCGCGGCAATTCCGGCGACCTGGCGCACCGTGCCGGCGTCTGGATCCACCACGCTCACCGTGGAGAACTGCCCGGCGGCGCTTTGCTGCGTGCCCACCACGGCAATCTTGTCGCCCCACGCGGCCACGGCGGTGTACTCATGCAGGCTCGGGTACTCCTGCAGCTCGACCGCGGAGAACGTCCCCGACTCCTCGTCGTAGCGCCGCAGGTCGAACGGGTTCACCCCGCCGAGGACGCGGTAGAGCCCCTCGTCGGTGGCCACCAAGCTCGCCGTGACCGTGCCGACATGCTGGCCGAAGCTCTCGTCCTCGATGCCCGAGTCCCACGCGGCGTCCGCAACGCGATAGCGGAACAGCTCCGGCACGTCCTCGCGCTCGGGAACGCCCAGGGACAACAGCCATACGTCGCCTTCGTACGCCGCCAGGCCCGCCGCTTCCGTGAGGTCGTACGATGCGTCGCTCGGCTCCGCCAGCTCGGCGAAGTCGGTCGCCGGGTCCTCCACGGCGGCGGAGACCGTCCACGAACAGCCGTCCGACCGCGCAAGCACGATCTCCTGCTCGCCCGCGACGCCTTCCGGAACGCGCACGGCGACAGAGCCGCGGTCGGCGGCGGTGTCGGGGTTCCACGAGACGATTTCGGCCGCAATGCCGCCGACGCGCACGTGCGCGCCAGCGCCATCGCCCAGGAACCAACCGGAGAGCGTCAGCAAGCCGCCCTCCGCCTTGACCCCGGTGACCACCGGACGCAGCGTGGACGCGTCGCCGTCCGCGGCGGCCAAATCCAAGCGCCCGCCGGTGGTGCACAGCCCCGCCAGCGCCTCCTCCTGCCGCGCGCCGCCCAGGATGCGGGCCGCGACGCGCTGCGACGATTCTTCCGGATGGGCGGCCGACAAGGCGGCGAGCGAGCCGGTGACCATCGGCGACGCCATGGAAGTGCCGCTCAGCATGCCGTAGGAATGCGCCCCGTACCCCACGCCGACCGTGTCGACGTTGACCGTCATGTCGTCCGGGACCGACGTCGCGTCGTGCCACTGCATGACGATCGAAACCTTCACTTGGAACGACTCGTAGTCCACGCCGTCCGGAACGCGGGCTGCGCCGGTGCGGGCGTCCTGGTCCGCCGACGCCCATTCCCCCCAGGTGCCGTAATCCCACGTTTCCGTGCGGACGACCGGCTCGGAGAACATTCCGTCCGCCAGGCGGAACGAAGTCGAGACCTCCACGGAGTCGGGAGCGCAGCGCTGGATGGCGTAGCTCAGGCCGAACAGCAGCGGGTCGTCCTCCGTGGGCACGCGCCAGCCGTCTTGCGCCGTCAGGTCCACCGCGTCGGTGATGACGGTCCCGCCCAGCTTGTACTCCACCTCGTCCGGGATGTCCGGGAACGGAACCTCCTCCCACCGCTCGGTCAGCGGCACGGCAAGGCTCGCCGCGCCCCGGTAGAACCGCGAGGAGTCGGCCTGCAGCGGCTCGCTGCCCGTCGCCTCCTCGCCCTCGGCGCCTTCGCCCTTGACCAGCGAGAATGCGAAGCCGCCCTGCACGCTGGCGTCTGCCGTAGCGCCGTCTGCCTCGAACCCTTCGTAGACGAGCGCGTCTCCGCTCGCCGCGGCAGCGTACGGCAGGAAGCGCGCTTGGCTCGTCGGCAGCGTGGACATGATGTAGGAACCGGGCGCGAACACGTCGGTACTCTCGGCGCCGTAGTTCGAGAACGAGGACCTCTCCCCCGCCATGTCATGGGAGTTCACCGCGATCGTGCTGTCGACGCGGCCTGCCGAGAGCAGGCTTTCGGCGTCGGAGTCCATGTCCACGTTGCTGTTGCCCGTTGCCACCACGGCAACGATGTCGTGCTCCTCCGCCACGAGCATGGCGGCGCGCATGGCGTTCGCCGTGCCGATGGTTCCGCCCATAGACAAGTTGAACCCCACCACGTCAAGGCCGTAATCGGCTTTCGCGGTGGCCAGCCAGCCAATGCCGCGGATGACGGAGCTCAGGTAGGAGGAGCCGTCATCGTCGAACACGCGCACGCCTACGATCCGCGCATCGGGCGCGATGCCCGAGACGGCGCCGTTCGCGGCAATGATGCCGGACACGTGCGTGCCGTGAAAACCGCTCTCCATGGGGTCTGAGAAGGCCGGGCTGCCCTCCGGAACCGTGGCGTTCACGCCCCAACGGCCGCATCCGGTCGCCTCCATGAGGCCCGGATAACCGGACAGGTCGGCGAACGAGCCGGCAAGCGAAGGGTTCGTGTAGTCCATGCCCGTGTCCAGCACGGCCACGATGGCGGGCTCGCCGTCGGCAGAGGCGCCCGTAAGCTCGCCGGCGCCGGCCACGCTCACCGGGTCCGCCACGTCCGCCACGCTGCCCGGCGCCCCGAGCGCCCACTGGGCCTCCGTGGCGTCGAAACCGTCCGTCGCCGCCGCTGCGGGCGCGGCGCCTTCGGCGCTTTCCACCTCGACCGGCCGGTCCGCCTCGGCGAAAAGCACGCCGTCAAGCGCCGCCGCGCGCTCCACGACGTCCGCGCTCTCTTCCGTGGCTGCCGTCACCAGGTAGACGCCGCTCACGGAGGCATCCTCGTCGTACGAGACGCCGCGCGCGGACAACCCGTCGTCCTGCGCATCCCGGCGCGACGCCTGAGCGGCGCTCTCCGTCGCGGCGTGCGCGTCATCTTCCCCCGCCGCCTCTTCGGCCGTCACGTCGGCGCCTTCGGCGTCCAGCAGGCCGTCCCACGTAAGCCCCGCCCGCGCGAAGCGCGCGGTGTCGAAGCCTTCCTCCACCACGACGAGGGCAGAACCGCCGCCGTCCACGGCCGCCTGCACGCGCGCGACGGCCTCCGCCATGGCGGCGGGCGTGAGCGGGCAAAGTGCGAGCGTGGCGGCAAGGGCCGTCGCCGCAAAAGGCTTAAGCATGGTTCGTGGCTGCATAGCGTCTCCTTGCGAATGGCTTCATCCCGACCGCGGTCATGCCCGCCAGTCGTGCGCCGCAATCATACTACCGAGCGAACCCGGACTGCCGAGCCGGCCGGCCAAAACGAAGCGCCCCGCCTGTCAACGCCCGAAGCGCAGGACAGGACGGGGCGCGATTACTCACGATGCGTCTGCTGAAAGCCAGGCGCTTACGCCTCGTAGACGAGGGCGCCGGAGGTGAAGCCGCCGCCAAAGCCAACGAGCACCACCTTGTCACCCCGCTTGATGCGGCCGGCCGCGTACGCGTCGGCCAGCGCCAGCGGAACGCTTGCGGCAGACGTGTTGCCGGCGTGCGCGATGCAGAGATGGAACTTGTCCATGTCGCACTCGAGCTTCTTCGCCGCGAACTTCACGATGCGCTCGTTCGCCTGGTGCGGCACGATGCACGCGATGTCGTCAAGCGATAGCCCCGCGTTCTCCAGCACGCACGTCACGGCGTCCGCCATGGCGCGCGCCGCGAACTTGAACACGGCCTGGCCATTCATGGTGATGGCCTGCTGTGGGTTGCCCGCTTTCTCCCGAACCGCGGCTTCGGCGTTCGCGTCCGGCACGATGCCGTCCTCGGAGAACGGGACCGGCATATCGTAGGTGAGCGCGCAGGTGAGCGCGCCCGTCGGGTCGTCCTCGTTCACCAGGTGGCTGCCCAGCACGCCCGCACGCTCCTCGTCCCATTCGAACACGCCGGCGCCGGCGCCGTCGCCGAACAGCACGCAGGTGCTCCGCTCGGCCCAATCGGTGATGCGGCTCAGGCGCTCCGCACCCACGACGAGCGCGCGGCGGACGGGATTGCGGCCGGCCGCCCCGGCAACGCCAGCGGCCGACGCGGCCATAAGGGCCTCCACGACCGTCGTGCCGTAGACGAAGCCCGTACACGCTGCGTTCAGGTCGAAGGCGATGGCGTTCGGCAGGCCGAGGCGCATGCGCAGCGAGCTCGCTTCGGAAGGCACGAGGTTGTCGCCGCTGATGGTGCAGACGATGAGCAGGTCGATCTCTTCCGGCTCGATGCGGCGCTCGCTCCAGCCGCCCTCGTCCCAGCCAAGGGCCTCGCGCGCGGCGCGCTCCGCCAGATCGAGGTTCGTCTCCTCCACGGCGATATGGCGGCTTTCGATGCCGGTTCGCGTGACGATCCATTCGTTGTTCGTGTCGACGAGCGCCTTGAGCTCGTCATTCTGCACCTCCAGGGCAGGAAGCGCCTTGCCACAGCCGATGAGCGCGCAGCCCATGTTTGCTCCTTGTCCGCGCACCTTTCCAGAGCGTTGCTGGAACGTGCGTCAAATTGTTTGATTATCTAACGGTTTGGTAAACGTCCTCATTATACGGTGCGCGCCCATGCCGGGCAAACTGCGCGGCGCCCGCCCAATGCGCACTGGCCAGGAGGCCGCTGCCCGCGACAGCGGCACGATGCCCAAGCGAGCATCGTGCAAGCGGCGCTTACCGCTGCACGATGAACATGGCATCGCCGAAGCTCAGCATGCGGTACTCGTGGTCGATGGCATGACGGTACGCGGCCATGATGGACGCGCGGCTCGAGAACGCGGAGACCAGCATCATGAGCGTGGAGCGCGGCACGTGAAAATTCGTGATCAGGCAGTCCACCACGTGGAACGTGCTGCCCGGCAGCAGGAAAAGCGACGTGCTCGCGCCCTCGCGCGCCGTGATGTCCCCGGCTTCCGTGTCCCAGGCGCTCTCAAGGCTGCGCACGCTCGTGGTGCCCACGGCGATGACGCGGCCGCCGCGTGCGCGCGCTTCGTGGATCGCATCGACCGTGCGCTGCGGCACGGTGTAGCGCTCGGTGTGCATTGCGTGGTCTTCCGCGTTCTCCTCCTCCACGATGCGGAACGTGTCCAGGCCCACTTCCAGCTCGACCGTCTCCCAGCGCACGCCCTTCGCCTTCAGGCGCTCGATGAGCTCGGGCGTGAAGTGCAGGCCGGCGGTGGGCGCCGCGGCGCTTTTCTCTTCTTTGGAGTAGACGGTCTGGTAGAGCTCTTCGTCGCCGGCGTAGTTCTTGATGTACGGCGGCAGCGGCGTGTGGCCGACGGCGTGGAGCGCTTCGTCGAGCGAGGGCAGCTCCGTGGTCAGGCGCGCCAGGCGCTCGCCGCGCTCGGCGTCTTCCACCCAGTCGACGATCTCTGCCGTGAGCGCGACGGAGCCGTCCGCGCCGGCGAACTCCACCACGGCGCCCGGTTTCAAGCGCTTGCCAGGGCGCACGAGCACCTCCCACAGGGCGCTCTTGTCGGTCTTCGGCTCGATGCCGAAACGCTCGCGCAGCAGAAAGACCTCGGCGGAACCGCCCGTCCCGCGCTTCGCGCCCAGCAGGCGCGCCGGCATGACGCGCGTCTCGTTCGCCACGAGCAGATCGCCCGGGCGCAGGTATTCCTCGATATCGCGGAAAATGCGGTCCTCCAGCTCGCCAGTCTGGCGGTCCATGACGAGCATCTTGCAGGCGTCGCGCACCGGCGCGGGCTCCTGCGCGATGCGCTCTTCGGGCAGGTCGTAATCGAAATCGGAAGTTTTCATGCGAACGTGCAGTCCTTCGGTCGGCGTGATGGCGCGCAGAGCGCGCGAGATGGTACGGTCGCCCATTATAGGCGCATCGGCCCACGGCGTAAAAAACGGGGCTCGCAAGCCCCGTTCGCTTCTGACGCATGACCCTGATGCATGGTGGCGCGGAACGCCGCGCGCCTGGCGACCCGCTACAGGCGGACGACGTTGGACGCCTGGAGCTTGCCGTTCTGGCCCTCCGTCACGTCGAACGAAACCGCCGCGCCCTCATCGAGCGTCTTGAATCCCTCCATCTTTATCTCCGAGAAATGAACGAACAGATCGTCGCCGTCCGAACGCGTGATGAAGCCGTATCCCTTCTCGGGGTTGAACCATTTGACAGTACCTTCAGCCATCGTAGCCTCTTTCTTCCCGGTGGCCACCGGGGTGAGAATTCTGAGCGCCCGGGTGCCCGTGGGCGCATGGCCCTCCCTCGGACCTGAGCCCACTCTACACTAGTTTTGCCTGAACAGGGCTGCCATATGCGCGTTATGCCGAAGCCGCTTCGCGTCCATTCGTAAATCCCCAAAGATTATTCGGAATATGTGGATGTCTTCTGGAGAGCGCACCGCCCAGGGCGGACAAAGGCGCTTCAGCGCACGGCGGTCTGCTCGAAGAACTCCTCGAACTCCTCGTCCGTGAGCGTGAGGCCGGAAAGGTCGACGCCGTACGCGTCGCCCAGCGCGCGCGCCTGCTGTTCGCGCAAGGCGGCCTTCTCCGCTTTGCCGGCGTCGCGCAGGTAGTCGGCTTCCAGCATGAGCGTGCGGCAGATGTACTCGACCACGCGCGGCTCCGTTCCCGAAATCTGCACCACCGAGGCAATGCTCTCGGGCGAGAGCGAGAGCAGCACCGCTCCGTCAAGCTCCGTCGCCTCGCCCACAGTAGCCTCCAGCATGTCGGCCGCGGCCTCGGGGTCCTTCTCGTCGACCGCGCGCCGCATGCTCTTGCGGATACCTTGGATGAGCTGCATGATCATGCGCATCAGATAGTCTTGCTGAAGCATGTCGGTCCTTCCTACTCCTCCGGGGGAACAAGCCCCACGTGCTCGAAGGCGCGGGCCGTGGCCTGACGGCCTTTCGGCGTGCGCACCATGAGGCCTTGCTGCATGAGATAGGGCTCGTAGACGTCCTCCACCGTGTCCGGGTCTTCCGAAAGCGCCGAAGCGAGCGTCGTGAGCCCCACCGGACGGCCTGCGAAGCGCTTCGTGAGAATCTCCAACAGGCGGTTGTCCGCCGCGTCGAGGCCCAGGTTGTCCACTTCGAAGAAGCTGAGCGCCTGCGCCGCGCAGTCTTCGTCGATGACGCCGAAACCCTTGACCTGCGCCCAGTCTCGCACACGCTTGAGCAGGCGGTTCGCCAGACGTGGCGTACCGCGCGATCGGCGCGCCACCTCGAGCGCGCCTTCGCGGTCGATGGCGACGTCCAGGATGGCGGCCGAGCGCTGCACGATGTCCGCCAGCTCTTCGGGCGTGTAGTAGTCCAGGCGGTACACGATGCCGAAGCGGTCGCGCAGCGGGCCGGTCAAGAGGCCCGTGCGCGTCGTGGCGCCGATAAGCGTGAAGCGCGGCAGCTCCAAGCGGATCGACCGCGCTGCCGGCCCTTTGCCCACGACGATATCGAGCGCGAAGTCCTCGAGCGCCGGATACAGCACCTCTTCGACCATGCGGTTCAGGCGGTGAATCTCGTCGACGAACAGGACGTCGCCTTCTTCGAGGTTCGTGAGGATGGCCGCCAGATCGCCCGTGCGGGCGATGGCGGGACCGCTCGTGGTCTTGATGTTGGAGCCGAGCTCGTTCGCGACGACGGTGGCGAGCGTGGTCTTGCCCAGGCCCGGCGGGCCGGAGAACAGGATGTGGTCGACCGTCTCGTGGCGGCCGCGCGCCGCCTCGATGAGGATGGACAGGCTCTCCTTCACCTTCGTCTGGCCAAGGTAGTCCGCCAGCATCTTCGGGCGGAGACTGCGGTCGAGCGCGAGGTCGTCCTCGGTGAGCTCGGCCGTGACCGTGCGTGCGCGCGGCGAACGGCCCGGGTCGGCCCCCGCCTCGAACAGCATTCCTTCGATCTCCACGTCGTGTGCCACGTCATGTCCTTACCGCGCGGGCCGCACCGCGCCTACGAAAGCGAGCCCAATCGTTTGAGCGCATATTGTAGCAGCCCCGATTCGTCGGCCGAATCGGGCGCGTCCTTGAGCGCAAGCTCCGCCTCCGCCGAGGTGAAGCCCATGGACAGAAGCGCCTCGCGAGCTCCCGACAAATCCTGCGATGCGCGCGCGGCGAACGCCGAGGCCTGCCCGGGCATCATGTCATCGAGCGAGCCCTGGAGCTCGAGGATGATACGTTGCGCCGTCTTTTTGCCCACGCCGGGAATACGCGAGACTTGCGCCGCATCCTGCGCGGCGATGGCGTTCGCCAGCTCTGCCGGCGAGAAGACCGACAGTGCTGCAAGCGCCACTTTCGGACCGATGCCCGAAACGCCGATCAGCCGCTCGAAGAACGCTTTCTCCTGCTGGTTCAGAAAGCCGTAGAGCGACATGCCGTCATCGCGCACCTGCAGGTAGGTGTGCACGAGCACGCGCGCGCCCTTCTCCGGCAGCCGCGAGAGGGCCTGGGCGGACATGCCGACGGCAAAGCCCACGCCGTTCACTTCAATGAACGCCGTGTCCTCCGACACCGCGGCGACCGTGCCGTTCAAAAACGCGATCATTTCGCTCCTATCCTTCCGCAAACGCTGCGCACGTGGCGCGGAACGCCCGCTCCATCAAGCCCCGCAATTTGCCCGCCGACGCGGCGATCGCGCGGACGTCAGTCTCGGTGCGTGGCGTAGCAGATGGCCGCCGCCAGCGCGTCCGACGCATGGTCGGGACGCGGCGGTTCCGGCAGCTTCAGCAGGTGCCGCACCATGTACTGCACCTGCTCTTTGTCCGCCGAGCCCGTGCCCACCACCGCCAGCTTGATCTGGCGCGGCGTGAACTCCCCCACCGCGACCTCTCCTTCGGCGCAGGCGACGAGGGCGGCGCCGCGCGCTTGCCCCGTGGCGAACGCCGCGGTGATGTTCTGGCCGAACCACACGGTCTCGATGCCCACGCAGTCCGGCTGGAACCGCGTGATAACGGCGGCGACCTGGTCGCGAATCTTCTTTAAGCGGTAGGCCAGCTCCGTGTCCGGCGTGGTGGAGACGCAGCCGTACGCCAAGCAGGACAAACGACCGCCGTCTTGGCGCACGACGCCCCAGCCCGTGTTCGCCAAGCCCGGGTCTATGCCAAGGATGATTCGCTCCATGCGCTCCGTTCGCTTCTTATTGTACAAACATTTGTTCGCATTATAACACGATGCGCCGCGCTTTTTAGAACACGTCGCGCGTGAGCACCATCACCATCTTGGCGAACTGCGCACGACGGCACGGACCTTGCGGGTCGAGCCACGCCGTGCCGTACTCGTCGACGGAGCCGGTCATGATGCCTTGGTCGTAGCACCACGCCACGCCGTCCGTCGCGAAAGAAGACAGGGACCCCGCGTCCGGCAGCGACCATACCGCCCCCGAATGCTGGCCGACGTTCACGCCCACGTACGCCGCCGCGCGCGCCATGATGGTGGCCACTTGCTCGCGCGTGGCGTAGTCGTCGGGCCCGAAGGTGCCCGTGCTGCCATAGCCGGACACGATGCCCGCCTCGTATGCCCAGTTCACGGCAGCCTCATACCAGGTGCCCGCCGGCACGTCCGAGAAGTAGCCCTTGCCGACGTACTGCCAGTCCATGCCCGACCCGGCGAAATAACGGTACAGCACCGCGGCGATCTGGCCGCGCGTGATACGGTCCTCGGGGCCGAAGCGGCCCGCAAGCGCGTTGCCGGCATAGCCGCTCATGAGCCCGTTCGCCTTCACGTAGTCGACCGCCTCCGTGTACCAGGCGCCGTCGACCAGGTCGGGCAGGTAGCGCAAGCAGTCGGCCTGCTCGTTGCGGTAACGGTTCTGCCAGCCCTCGTGGTACTGCGGCTGCGAGGGGTAGAACTCCGCCACATGGTCGACGATGTACTGCGTGAGCGACGTGGCGAACTCCACGTCCGACATGTCGTCCGAAAGGCCGCAGCCTTCGTAGTACACTCCGTTGAACGTGCCTCCCACGAACCGGACCCAGCCGCCCGAGCCGAACAGGTTGCACACGCCCCAGCACAGGCCGCGAACGCAGTCGGCACGGCCGGAGATGTCGACGCCGCGCGACTGCAGGTACCGCTCGGCGACCATGTAGTAGTTATCGTACGCGTAGGTGTCCTGCAGGGCGGCGAACTCCTGCGGGTTCGCCAGGTAGGCGGCATGCCAGGCGTTCTCGATCTGCTGGCCGAGCGGCGTGAGCGCGCCCGCGTTGTAGTCGTACATCTCAGCGCTGGCGATGTCCACCGACGGGTCGGCCGCGAAGGCGAACATGGCGTACCGCTCCGGGTTGAACCGGTAGCAATACTGCAAGAACGGCTGGAGCGAATAGCGGTTGTCGAACTGGTAGTAGCCGACCGCGTGGTAGCCGTCGCCCCAGGAGAACCCCTGGTCGTAATTGCAGGAGCTCTCATAGCGCGTGAAGTACTTGAACTCGTCGGACAGGCCGGTCACCAGGCCCGACGCGCGCGTGCTGGCAAGCGTGGCCTCCACGTTGGCGGCGCGCGCCTCAGCGCTCAGCCCCGTCGCGCCGGCCTCGACCTCGACCAAGCCCGCCTCGAGCGACGCGCCCTCCACCAGCTCGTCCACCTCGCGCGCCGCGGCGGCGCTTTCCTGCCCTTCCGTCGCGGCGCCCGCACTGGCCTCGCTCTGCGCGGCATCCGGCGCCGTCGCCTCATCCTGGGCGATGGCCGCCCCCGCGGCGGCCTCTTCGGCAGCAGCCGGCTCCTCGGCCTGCGCCGCCGGCGTCATGCCGAAAGCCAACGTCACGGCAAGCGCCGTGGACAGCGCGGCATTCGTCTTTCGCATCGCCATGATCGTGCTCCTTTTCTCGCGTCGTGTGATCCGGCTTCTCTGTTCGTCCCGGTATGAAAAACGCCGCCGCGAACCCACGCGACGGCGTTGTTTCCTCTGCACGCTGGAGCTTAGCCCTCCAGCGCGGCAACGACCTCGTCGGTCATCTCCATGGTGTGGTAGACGCTCTGCAGGTCCTCAAGCTCTTCGAGCTTGTCGACCAGGCGCATGACCTTCGGGGCGTCCTTCGCGGAGACCTGCGTGGTGGTGGTGGCCTCCATGATGAACTCGGCGCCCTTGGTCTCGATGCCCTGCTCTTCCAGGCCCTTCTTGACGCCCATCAGGTCCGTCGGGCTGGTGTAGACGATCCACTCCTCGTCGGCGTCCTCGTAATCATCGCCGCCGGCCTCGGCCACGGCC
>DVLD01000034.1 GCA_018715725.1 Candidatus Aveggerthella excrementigallinarum | reverse complement strand
TCCACCGCTTTCGCAAGCGTGGCGTACGGGTTGCCTACCGTCCCATCGCCAGAAGTGTCGTCTCCACCCGCTGATACGTAAACCACATTCTCAGCCCGTGGAAGAAGGACCCCCCCCCTCCCGTCGTGTTCTCAGGCGACGTGGCGGCCTCCGTCGTCGTGGCCTCCGCAAGTCCGGTCACATCCTCTTGCGCTGCCGACGATCCGCTCGCGCTCCCTTCGTGCGGCACTTCCGCGTACGCCAGGCAGGGCATCAGCCCAACAACCAGACAGAACGACAGCAAAACAGAGCACAGTCTCTTCCCCATGGTTCCCCGCCCTTTCCGCAATCGGATCGTTGTGAAATCAGCATATGTGCAAATCATTCTGTATATATTTTACCATTTTATGAGCCGGTTCAACCTCTTGGGACGGCGTGAAGTTGATGGGGATCGACCTTACCCGATGCCGACCATTCCTCTGTCGACGCCGGCCGCGAAGCGGACCTCGGCGGAAAGGCCGGCGACGCTCGCCCGGCGCGGCGGCTCCCAGCCCTTCCCGGCGGATTCTACCACCCGCCCGGCCGCGCGGCCCTGCGTTTCCAGCCATCGCAGCTCGCGGCGGGCCCGGGCGGCCTTGCGCCGCGGCGTCGCGGACTTCTCGCGGGTCATGCGGGGGACCGCGCGCCCGGAGTGCAGCCGGCTCCTGATGCGCGCCATGTCGGAGGCGCCCCGCACGGACCACGCGCAGGGGAACGAGTCCATCCGGACGCCGTAGAGGTGCTGGTTCTCCGCCTCCATCGTGCCGAGCGACGGGCCCTCGACGGCTATGGCGTCCATGTTGCCGCGCAGGTAGGCGGAGACCTTCGCCGCCCGCTCCGGGCGGGCCTCGCCGAGCTCCGCCGCGGCGTCGACGAGGGCGGCGGCCTCCTCCTTCCCGCCGTCCCAGAGGCAGTCGAGGACCGCCCGGCCCAGCCTGCGGTCCGGGAAGCACGACAGCACCGCCTGGTCCACGTGGAACGGGTCGAGGTGGACGACCGCCTCGGCCTTCGGGAGCCACTCCCCGGCCGCCAGGCACCAGCGCTCGCCGTCGGCGCCGACGTGGACGCGGCGGACCTTGGACAGGTCGTAGCGGGAGCCGACCGCGGCCACCGCCTGCGGCATGAGCTCGGAGGCGGGCCCGACGAGGGCGTGGCGGACGGGGCCCCGCCTGCGGACCTTGCCGCCGCGCTCCTCCTTGCCCGCGTAGGCCACGACCGCCTTGACCTCGAGCCTGCGCGACCCGTCGCCGGGCCGCTGGACGGAGAACCACGTGCCGTCGGCCTCCAGGCACAGCTCGGGCGCCTCCTCCGAGCCGCCGGGCAGCACGCCGCCCTCGTAGAGGGCGCGCGCGGCCGCCTCGTCCTCCCCGGCGCACAGCGCCCCGGCCGCCCTCATGGCGCGCATCACGGTCGCCGCGGTGACCCGCGACCCGCCGGCCATGGACAGCAGGCGCGCGGACTTGGCGTAGGAGACCTCGGCGCCGGCGGCGACCAGGAACGAGCAGGCCGCCGGGGAGACCCGGCAGCCGTGCGGCAGGTCGAGGGCGTCGGCCAGCGGGATCGCGGAGAAGCCGCGGAGGTCGCGCACCCGCGTCCATTCGAGCGACACGTCGCCGGCTTTCGTGGCGAGCGTGCGCCGCCTGCGGTCGTGGGCGCGGACGCCCCGCGGCAGCGAGGCGCAGAGCTCCCGGTCGAGCCTCTCGAGGGCGGAGGCCATGGCGGAGGCGACCGCCTCGTGGCCTATCCTGAGCGCGTCGTCCTCGAACGACTCGAACGTGGCGGCGTCGCCCGCCGACGAGAGCGCCCCCCAGAACAGCTCGGAGAGCGCCTGGCGGGCGCGGACGGCGGCGGGGACGGTATCATTGCTTTCCATGGGGTTCCCTTCCTTCGTCTTGGTCGACTGAAAGGATAAGGGAGCCCTTCGGTTTTTCCCGGGGAGGGCATGCCCTCCCCGGGAAGCCTCTCCGATCCCAAAAACGTTACGCCGTGAAGCAAACCCCCAGCGCTGACCGCGGTCTTTCTCGCAAACTCTAGCCAGCGCGCTGCAAGGCAGCAGGGCACTCGACGACAGCCACTGTGCCAACTTGCCGACATAGCGGCCAACCTACCACTTCTCGCCATCAGTGTGCGCAAGCGCCGAGAGCGCAAGGCAGGCAACGCCGACACCGAGCAAGCGCAGGGCAACCAGAGGCTCCACCTCGTCGAGGATGGTCAGCGCAACGACGCCCACGCCCATGGCGAGCGCGACCGCTTTGAGCACAAGGTCCGCCATCGCGGCCGCCTTCGCAAGCTGCGGCTCTCGCTCGCGTGCCGCAGTCTTCGCCTGGAGCAGCTCGTCGACTGAGACCTCGAGCGTTTCGGCAAGCCGCGGAAGGGCTGCCACGTCCGGAAACGACACGTCGCGCTCCCACTTGGAAACCGCCTTGTCCGTGACGCCCATCTTTTCCGCGAGCGCCGCCTGCGTCATGCCCCGCTGCTTGCGAAGCGTTGCAATCGTGCTTCCAAAACTCATCTGAGCCATGATGCCCTCTCTTTCCGTACGTTCGCCGGCATCAGCGTGACACGGCGCCAGCATGCACTCAACCGACGCGCGGTTTAGTTTACTCGACCATCGGTAGAGTCCGCGTTGACCGGCCATGACCTGGCTTTTCTCACGATGCGGGAGAGCTGTCGCCCATTCGAGAGCCAACGTCGCTCGACATCGAAGCCTTGAGGTTCCCGCGCGCCGCCATAAAGCCCTTCGAAGGTTTTGCATTGCGCGCTTCAATAGAACGTACAAATGTTCTATACTGCGAAAGAAGGCTCAGGGGTCGGCGAATTCGGAGGGCGCATGATCATCAACACGGGCGCGCGGACGGACACCGTGCAGTGGTACACGCCTTGGCTGCTCAAGCGCTTCGAAGAAGGCTACGCCCTGGCACGCAATCCCCTTTTTCCAAACAAGGTCACGCGCTACGAGCTTGACCCGGCGCTCGTCGACGTCGTGGAGTTCTGCTCGAAGAATTACGAACCCCTTCTGCCGCACCTGCACAAGATTACCGATCGATTCAATACGCACTTCCAGTACACCATCACCGCGTACGGCCCCGACATCGAACCGCGCGTGCCCTCCATCGACGATTCCGTCGAAACGCTCTACGACCTCGAAAAGGTCGTCGGAGCGCGGCGCATCTGCTGGCGCTACGACCCGGTGCTCCTCACGCGGGACTATTCCATCGAGCGGCATTTTGAAACGTTCGACTATTTGTGCAGCCGGCTCGCCGGCCACGTCGACCGCTGCATCTTCTCCTTCGTGGAAATCTACCGTAAACTCGAGTTCAACATGCCCGAGCTCACGGTCATGAGCATTGACGACATGGATCGCATCGCGGCCGGACTGGGGCGCATCGCTGCAGCTCGCGGCATCCCGCTGCAAACGTGCGGCACGGACGTCGACTGGTCGCGCTACGGCATCCGGCCAAGCGGCTGCATGACGCTTTCAATGCTCGGCGATGCGAACGGCATCGCGTTCAAGCCCCGCAAGCACAAAGGCCAGCGTAGCGGATGCCACTGCATAGAAAGTCGCGATATTGGCGCGTACGACAGCTGCCCGAACGGCTGCCGCTACTGCTACGCGAACAAAAGCCCCGAACGCGCGCTCAAGAACTTCCGCGAAGAGCACGACCCTGACTCCCCGCTGCTCCTCGGCCACCTGCGCGAGAACGACGTCGTGACCCAAGGCGTGCAGCGGCCGTTCCGCCGCCTGTGATTGCGCACCGCAGCGCGAAGCAGCGGCCGTTCCGCCGCCTGTGATTGCGCATCGTAGCGCAAGGCAGCGGCTGTTCCGCCGCCCGTCGTCGCACACCGCAGCGCGAAGCAGCGCCGCCATTGCGGCACGCGCGCACCGAAGAGAAAAGAGGCAGCCCCACTGCACCAGCCCCCCTCGATCCTACGCGAAAGCGCCTCCGCGCTGCCTCTCCGCGCTGCCAAATCGCACAAAGTGGAAGATTTCACGACTTCGTGCACGAAAAAAGGCTTCCAGCTGCCAAATCGCACGCGAAAGCATGAAGAAAAGATGGATGGATGCTCCATCGGACAGCGTTGCCGTGGAGCATGGCGCACGGGGTTTGGGAGAATTTGCAACTTCCCTGTTCATAATGATAGCGTTCCGAGCATAATACAGACACTGCAAGCATAAAGCACGCCCGCCTGCCCCCATCGAGCCCGTCCGCAACGCATTTCGCGTGCCACGAAGTCCGATTTGTCAGATGGAAGCCCGCTTTCGAACGCCAGATTGCAAAATGTGCTTTCGCGTCGGATTTGGCAGCGCGCCCGTTCGCTATCGGGGCCATCAGGGAGAGCGAAAAAAGAGGGGGGGGGTTCACGCTGCATAACGGTTCGGCAAAACATCACCGCCCTCTTGATGGAGCCCCGTGCTGGCGCCTATGCTGCGAAACAACAACCTGTCACTCGCCCGCCCCGCCCACGCAACCGGCCGCCACCGCTCCGGTCGCAGGAAAAGGCAGCACGCATTCCGAAAGAAGGCGCTCCCATGACCCAAACCGACACGGCAACCCACAAGTTCACGGACATGAACGCCGTTGAGCTGCGCGCGTCCATGGCGCAATTCGAGGGACTGTGCGTCGTCGCCACCGTCAACCCGGACGGCACGCCCGACGCGGCGATCTTCGTCCCCACGATGCCGGATGACGAGCACGTCATCTTCATGCTCGCGGACAACCACACGCGCGCGAACCTCGAGCGCACGGGCACGGCACACCTGGTCTATGACGTCGCACGCCCGCACGCGGAGGACAAAGCAGCGCGGCACGCGGGCGCGCGGCTGGACGTGTCGCTTGTGCGGCAGGACGGTGAAACCGCCGAAGAATACGAGCGCGTTGCGAGCAGCTTCCCCCGCATGAACCCGGCCGTCGTCATCCTGCGCATCGAGCGCATCTTGCCCGTCGGCTAGCGCAGGTGCCCTTACGTGATGCGCCGCGGCCGCCTTTCCCAAGGCCCTTCCCGCACGACGATTCTCCAATCGCCCGCGGGAGGGGCCTTTTCGCATCGACGCTCTTTATAATGGCGCCAAGGCGCGCTCCCTCTAGGCGCAAGTGCGCGGCCCGATGCAGCCATGTCCGAACGAAAGGATGAGCCATGCTTCATGAAATCCATTTCCCCTCGTCCAACGAACGGGACACCATTACCGGCTGGATATACGTCCCCGCCTGCGAGCCAGAGGGCATCGTGCAGCTCGTCCACGGCTTCGGCGAGCACTCCCGCCGGTACTTCCACCTTATCGTGGCCCTCATGGACGCGGGCTACATCGTGGCGGCCGACGACCACGTGGGACACGGCGCAACGGCCATCGCCAATGACACCTGGGGCGACTGGGGCGACGGCGGCCCGCACACCATGATGGAAGACGAAAAGCGCTTCCACGACCTCGTGTGCAAAAAATACCCGAACCTGCCCTACTTCCTGTTCGGTCACTCGATGGGCTCCATGATCGCGCGCGATTACTCTGCCCGGTACGGCGAGGACCTCGCCGGCGCCATCTACTGCGGCACGACCGGCATCTTCAAGAACACGCGCGAAGTGCGCGCGAAGCTTGACGCCGTCATCGCCGAGGGCGGCGCGCACGATGCGAACCCTTCCTTCACCAGCGAGCTCATGGGCTGGATGTTCGCCCGCTGCGAAGAGGGCGCGAACCTGGGCAACGAGTGGATCTGCCACGACCCGTACGTGCAGAAGGACCACGCCGAAGACCCCTTCGACGCGTTCACCCACCCGGTGCACAACGTCAGCCTGCGGGATTTCATCGACATGATGCTCTGCATCGAGGGCCCCGAATGGGCGCGGCGCGTTCCGAACGACCTGCCCATCCTCCTAATCGCCGGCGACCAGGACCCCGTGGGCAACTACGGCGAGGGCGTCTACCGGTGCGCGAACTGGCTCGTGGACACCGGCCATGACGACGTCATCACGAAGCTCTACCCCGGCTACCGCCACGAGATCCACAACTACGACGACATCAAGTTCGACGTGGAGGACACCATCGTCACGTGGCTTGATTTGCATCTGTAGGCCACCAGAGCACACGCCAATCCCGCACGAAAGGAAGAAGATGGGACTGTTCGACGGAGGCAGGACGCAAGAGGACAAGAACCTTGAGAAGATCGCCCGCGCGCTCGATGAAATGCGCCTGAAGGAGCCTGACGGCCTGCTGCATGCCGGCTGTTTTGGCGTGAGCATGATCGCCGACGCTGCGAGCATCAGCATGGTGCTCGACGGCGTGCTGGAGTTTCTGCAGAAGAACGGCCGTGAGATCGTCGACGTGAAACCGAGCACCAATTCGGGAAGCGGCAACTCCCTGTTCACGGTGCTGTACAAATAAGCCTCGCGCTGTCGGCTCGATCGCGCAAATGGGAATGCCCCCGACAACAAAGGGCTCCGAACGCTCCCCCTCCGCCCCTTGCGCTTTGCGCGCTTGGGCGAAGAGGGCGCGTTCGGAGCCCGTGCGTTTTCAGCAGCGTTGCCGCCCGCCGCGTTGCCACGTGCGCCGGGGCGCGTCCCCGAAGCGCGCGCGACGTGATGTTACGCGGCCAGCGCGGAAGCCTTCCGCTCGATATGGACCATGCATCCGACCTCGGCGGCGATAGCGACAAGACACGCAATGATGCCAGCAACGGCGGACAGCTGAATGCCGACGACAGCGACAAGCGCTGCAACGATGGTCGTCACCGCAAGATACACAACAGCCTGAGCAAACATAGTGGTCCTTTCTGTGGTCGGATGTTGACTGTTGATGCCTAGATATCATACGTACTGCCTGCTCACAAGGGTCTTTTTGGGGAATATGGGCGGCAGTTCGGCGAGTCGTGAGAACGCGCCATCCGTTGTTACGCGAGCGAAATAATCCGCGGGGCACGCCGGGTGCTATGCTGCCCCCAAGACTCCGCACCGAGCACAAAAAAAAAGGGGGGGGGGACATATGATCAGGAACGAACGCGACCTACGCCACGACCAGGCGCTCGACATCGCGCAGAAGATGCTGGTAGCCGCGCGCACGGCACCGAAGGGCAAAGGCGCCGACATCGTGGAATGCGCC
>DVLD01000033.1 GCA_018715725.1 Candidatus Aveggerthella excrementigallinarum | reverse complement strand
TTTCGGCACGATGGAGGACTTTGAGCGGCTGCTGGCCGAGGCCCACAAGCGGGGCGGAAGCGGTCTGCGGCCTCAACCGGTGCGAAGGCACGATGGAGATCGACGGCGAGCGCTTGGGAAAGCGCGACCGGCGGCGGCGATGCTTCATGGTCATGCAGAACGTGAACCACCAGCTGTTCGCGGAAAGCGTGCTCGACGAGGTGCTGCTCGGCATGACGGGCGACGATCGCGGTCAGCGCGCGCTTAGCATCCTGCGCGACCTCGATCTCGACGAGCTCGCGCAGGCCCACCCCCTCTCGCTGTCGGGCGGGCAGCGCCAGCGCGTCGCAATCGCCCAAGCGCTCGCCACCGACCGGCCCCTCATCGTCTACGACGAGCCCACGAGCGGCCTCGACCTCGCGCATATGCGACAGGTCGCCGAAACCATCCGCGGCGTGCGCGACCGTGGCGCCGCGCAAATCGTCATCACACACGATCCGGAGTTCGTGCTCTCATGCTGCACGCACGTCGCGATGATGGAGAACGGGCGCATCGCCGACACCTTCCCGCTCTGCGAAGAGACCGCCAACCGTCTTGCCGATCTCTTCCTCGCGTACGATCGCCCATAGCCCTCGCTCCGACCAGCAGAAAGGACGCGCCCGTGACCGTGTTCGACATCCTCGCCAAGCGAAATGCCGACAAACTGCGAGCCGTCGGCGCGGACGGCGCGTCCGTGCGCTACCACCTGCGCATGAACGGCGGCGTCGTGGGCGTCATCGACACGTTCGAGCTGTTCGACGGCGTGTCCCTCATGTTCAACAGCATCCCTCGGGGAACGGCCGAATGGGGCGATGTCGAGCCCCGCGAGCTGCAGATTGACTGGTGCCTGCGCGGGCGGTTCGAACTCGAGACCGCGAACGGACGGACGATCCGCCTGAGCGAGGGCGAGTTCGCCTTCCACGACGAGCGCGTGAGCAAGCGCGTCATGTCGTTTCCCGCGCCGCTGTACACGGGCCTCACGCTCAGGATCGATCGGTCGGCCGGAGCGGCGTCGCTCGCCCGCGCCCTTCCCGAATGCGATGTCGACCTCGACGGAATCGCGCGCAGGCTCACCGGAGAAAGCGGGTGTGCGATCTACACACCCGACCCTTCGATGCGCGCGCTCCTCGAATCGTTCTGGGGCGTCGATGAGCGCGCGCCCCTCGCGCGGCTGCGTCTCAAGGCGCTCGAGCTCGTCACCCTCGTCGCCACAACGCCGCACTTCTCCCCGCGCACCGAAAGCTACCAGCGAAAAAGCGCGATCGAATCGCTCGAGCGCGGTATGAGGCTTCTGGAATCGGATTTCGCGCAAGACGCGACACTGCGCGATGCGGCAGGCGCGGCGCACATGAGCGTGTCGTCCTTCAAAGAGCGCTTCGCCAAAGCATTCGGAATCTCGCCCATGGCGTACCGGCGCCAGTGCCGACTCGAACGCGCCGCCCAACTGCTCGAGACCACCGACGAGGGCATCGCGCAGATCGCTCTTTCGGTCGGGTACCGCAACCCGAGCAAGTTCTCCGCCGCCTTCGCTGCGACCTTTTCGCGCTCGCCCTCCGAATACCGCGCGCTGCATCGAAGCGACAAGCGCGGGCATGGGCGAATCGATTCGCGCCCATGAGCTCAATCAGAACGCTTGCTCCGCCACTTGATCCCTATCCACTATTGTAAGTTAACTATGGCTAATTTATAATGTGCGCAAAATCGCCCCTTTTGGAAGCGGAGGTCTACCATGGCCATCGGATTCGCTCTTGGGCTCGTCGGCGCCATCCTCATGTTCGTCGGCGACATGCTGCTCTATTTCACGCCCGGCCGCTACGACATGGACGGCACGCTTCGACCGTACATGGAGATCATGCGCGACGTTCCCGCACGGCGCGTGTTCGCCGGCGGCGCGTTCGGGCCTGTCGCCGTGCTCCCCTACGTGCTCGGCTTCCTTGCGTTGCCCGCCCTCGCCACGACCGAGATTGGCGCGGTCGCCGTCACAACAGCGGCGCTCCTGCTCGCGTTTGCCCTCTCGTGCGGCGGTGCCTACCACGCGCAGTACGTCTTCCTCTCCATCATCTCGAAGGCAGGACATGACGACCTCTATGATCAGGTCTCGGGCAACATCATGGCGCTCTCGAAGCTTGCACTCCTGCCGCTCTACGGCGGGATGATCGTGCTGGCCGTGGCTGTCGTCGCCGGACAGACGACACTGCCGCCGTGGTTCGCAGTGCTCACCCCCGCCGTCACGATGTTTCTGAATTTCATCTGGATGCGCGCCCCGCAGCCTGCACGCTGCGTGCTCTTCGGTGGATGGAACAACCTCATGTTCGTCATCCTGTTCGCAGCGCTCCTCACATGGGCGATTGTAGCGGGAGCGTAGGACGCGGAGAGCTGCGTCGACCTCAGAGCGCCCACTCGGCGCTTTCGGTCTGCAGGCGAACCATGCGGGCGAACAGGCCGTCGCGCGCCATGAGCTCTTGCGGGCTGCCCTGCTCGGCGACGCGCCCCTCCTCGAGCACGACCACGTGGTCGGCGCCCATGACCGTGCGCATGCGGTGCGCGATCACGACGACCGTCTTTCCGGCGAGAAGCCTCGAGAGCGCCTGCTGCACCTCCGTTTCGTTCTCCACGTCCAGCGACGCCGTCGCCTCGTCGAGCACGACGATCGGCGCGTCCTTCAAAAGCGCGCGGGCGATCGAGATGCGCTGGCGCTCGCCGCCGGAGAGGCGCGCGCCGTTCTCGCCGATCTTCGTGGCGTAGCCTTCCGGCAGAAGGCTCACGAACCCGTCGCAGTTCGCCGCGCGCGCGGCGGCGATCACGTCTGCGTCGGAAGCGCCCTCGCGGCCGATCCGGATGTTGTCCACGATCGTTTCGTCGAAGAGCACGACGTCCTGGAATACCTGCGCGAAGTCGGCGAGCAGCGCCTCGGGGTCGACCGTCGCGACGTCCACGCCACCCACCGACACGCACCCCGCATCAGCATCCCAGAAGCGGCAGGCGAGCTTCGCGCACGTCGATTTGCCGGAACCGGACGGCCCCACGAGCGCGGTGACCTCGCCCTCGCGCGCCGTGAACGTCACATCGGCGAGCACCGCCTCGTCGGTGCCCCCGTAGGAGAACGACACATCGCGAAACGCCACATCGTGACCCTGCGGGCGAAAGTCCTTTGCGCCTGTCATGGGACGCTCTGCCGCGAGCGCGTTCGTACGGCTGATCGAATGGCGCATCTCCATGAGCTCGGCGCTCGACTGGAGCACGACGTTGATGGGATCGTACACGCGCGTGACGATGAGAAGGAACGCGAAATACGTGAGGAAATCCACACCGCCTGACACAATGAGCGCCGCCCCCGCAAGGATGGTCGTGGCGATGCCGAGCTTGAGAAACGCCTGCCCGGACGAGATCGTCACACCCGTGGCAAGCTCGGACGCCACCTGCGCCCGCTCGAACGCACCGAGCCTTCCGCGCAGCTCCCCGAGAAACGCGCCCGCGCGGTTCGTCGCGCGGATCTCGCGCGCACAGTCGAGGTATTCCTGCACGCCGTCGATCATCTCGAGGCGGCGCGCCTCCTTCGCTGCGATCTTGCGGTTGGAAAACCCGCTCGTCGCCGCCATGATCGCCGCTGCGACCGGCAGCGGCCAGAACGCCGCGAGCCCGAGCCGCCAATCGAAGGCGATCACGCCAACGATGACGATGACGCTCGATACGCCCGTGCCGAACAGCTGCGGCACCACGTGCATGAACAGTCGCTCCTGATCAGCGCAGTCCTTCATGATGGTGTTCGTGAGGTCGGACAGATCGCGCGTGCCGAAAAACGACAGCGGGAGCATCCGCAAACGCTCGGCGATGCCCTCGCGCTTGCGGGTGCTTTCTTCGTACACGGGGCCGTAAGTGTTGCGGTATTCGAGCAGCTGCGTCACCGCGATGAGCGCGAGCACGACGATGACCGCGATGAGATATGGCCAAAGCGCCGGCAGAGGCGCTCCCGCTTCGAGATGAGCCACGAAATCGTGTACGAGCAGGAACAGGATGCACATCGGCGCCATGAGCACGAGGTTCGCGATGGCGCAGAAGAGCACGCCCCGCTTGAAGGTGCGCCACCCTTGATCGGTGAGTCCGAGCGCGCTACGCAGCATGGCCGGCCTCCTTTCCGGTAATCCGCCACGAAACGCTCGCGCGGTAATCGTCCCACATCTTTGCATAGAGGCCTCCCGCAGCCACGAGCTCGGCGTGCGCGCCTTGCTCGACGATTCTCCCCTCGTCGAGCACGCAGATCATGTCGGCATCCACCACCGTCGAGAGCCGATGGGCCACCATGAGCACCGTCTTGCCCTTCGCGAGCACGGCGAGCGCCTTTTGGATGAGAGCCTCGTTTTCCGGATCAGCGAACGCCGTCGCTTCGTCGAGCACGACGATCGGAGCGTCTTTGAGAATCGCCCGGGCAAGGGCGATGCGCTGGCACTCGCCACCCGACAGATAGACGCCGCGCGCGCCCACCACGGTATCGAGCCCATTGGGGAACTTGGCAATGATGTCGTCGCATCGGGCGGCGCGGGCCGCCGCCTCCACCTCCCCGCGCGTCGCGTCGGGTCGGGCGGCGCGGATGTTGTCGGCAAGGCTTTGCTTGAACAGCCGGTCATTCTGGAACACGAACGCCACGCGGTCCATAAGGCTGGAAAGCGGGATGTCGCGCACGTCGACGCCACCGATCCGCACGGCGCCTTCGCACGCGTCCCAGAACCTCGGCACCAGGCTCGCCGCTGTCGTCTTGCCGCTGCCACTCGGCCCCACGAGCGCCACCGTGGCACCTGCGGGCACGCACAGCGACACGTTCTCGAGCGCCGGGCGGTCGGTTCCGGGGTAAGAGAAGGTTACGCAGTCGAACTCGATCGAATCGTCCGCAGGCTCCGAAGCGCGCGCGGGATCCGCATCCGCCATAACGGGCGCATCGAGAATGCGTTCGATGCGCATGACGGCGTCTTGCGCCTCGGTAAGCGCCTGCGAGGCGTACATCACCTTCGTCATCATCATGGTCGTGAGCGCGGAGAAGACGACGTAAAACAGGTAGTCGGAAAGGAACGCCGCGAAATCGCCCGCGTTCTGCGCAAGCAGGATGCCCGCCGGCACGAGCACGGCGAACGTCGAGTTAATCGCCACGAGCTGCGCCACCTGGGGCGGCGTGCAGAGGCGCACGTAGGCGCTCGCGAACTCCCGGTACGCCCGAATCGATTCGCGGAAGGTGGAAAACGACCGCACCGTCTGCTGGAACACCTTCACGACGGGGATGCCGCGGACGTACTCGACCGCCGCTTTGTTCATGCGGTCGAGCGCGTCTTGGTAGTTCTTCATGAACGTCATCATGTTGGTGTTCTCGTCGTCGCCGCCCCCGGCCATCATCCAGAACATGCACGCGGCGGACACGGCAACGGGCACGAGGCAGAGCAGCCCCAGCACCCAATCGACGGCAGCCATGACAACGAGGTACGCCACAGGCGTGACGAGCGCACCCACGAAATCGGGGAAGCGATGCGCGAGCACGCCCTCGGTAAGCCCGGTCGCCCCCTCGATGACGCGGCGCAGTTCGCCGGTCGCATGCGCGTCGAAGTATCCGAGCGGCACACGGGAGAGGTGCTCGAGGGCGGCGGCGCGCATGTTCGTCGCTGTGCGGAACGCCGCAAGATGCGTGCACATGAGCGCCGCGAAGTAGATGACGAGCCCAGCAAGCGCGAACGCGAACGCCGCGATGCCGTAGCCCGTCGCGTTTGGTGCCGCCGACCAGTCAGGCGCCACCGCGATGAGGTCGCGCAGCACGAACCACACGCACACGAGCATCGCTATGGCGCACAGCGCGTTCACGCCCGACAGCACGCAGCCGAGGATCGTGAGCTTTTTGTAGCCGCCAGCGAAATCGAGCAGCCGCATGATGGGGTTGCGCTGCCGGTTCTTCGACGCGCGTTGCTCTCGCCTTCCTTCCATTCCGCACCTCTCCGTTTCTCGTTGAGTGTTATATATGGATAACAATGTAGCGATTCACCGGAAAAATCATTCCGCAACGATGCATGCGAACGATTTCACAGAAAAAAGAAGCTGCCACCCCGAAACCGGAGCGGCAGCTTGAAGAGAGAAAAGCGACCTGTTACGCGGCAATGCGCGCGAAGTGCTTGCTGAAGATCTTCGACCCGAGAAGACCGCCGACGATCGGGCCGACGACGCACAGGACGCCCGCCACGATGATGAGGGGGCTCTGCATGAACCCGACGAGCGTCTCGCCGTACTCGCGGCTCATGCCCGATTGAACCACCATGTCGACGTAGGAACCGCCCGCGAGAAACACCATCGACTCCTGCCCGAGCCAGAAGCACAACGTCCACACTGCGAACGCCGCGATGACCGCCGCCTTCGATCGTTTGCCCGCCGTCATGATGATCTCCGCCAGCACGCCGCCCACGACGATGCCCACCGGCCCCGTCCACAGCATGCCGAGCAACAGGCCTACGACCGCCACGATAACCGACATGGCGATCGTCGCGCCCGGCTTCGGCACGCGCGCGGCGAGGTACATCCACACGATGCCGCCCGGGATCGCGCCGATGGCGTGCGTGAACCAGAACGTGTTCGCGTTCATGCCGAGAATCATCGCGAACGCGAAGAACACGATGAAGAGCAGAAGCCCGAAGATCGCGATGAAGATGAAGTCCTTGCCCTGAAGCTTCGCGCTCCCCTGGGCCGATGCCGCCGTTACCATGTGAAACGTCTCCTTTCGTGAGGAAGTTGATACCGATGAGGCCAGCGTCTGAAAACGCCGTCCGATGCGCAACGCAACGCCCGCGCCCGCGCCGAGAGATCAGCCGAATCCAAACAGCGCTCGCGCTCGAGGCACGGTCGACGGCGCAAGGTCGAATCGTTCCGCGATGCGGCCGTTCTCGAAGTGGGCTATTTCGTCGCATGTGGCGCATGCGAACTCGAAGTCGTGCGTGATGATGACGATGCAGTGCCCCGCTGCCTTGAGCCGGTCGATCTCGGCGGCGATGCGCTCCATATTCGCAAGGTCAAGCCCGCTCGTCGGCTCGTCGAGCACGAGCACGCGCGATCCCTGCAGCGACCCGGCGGCGATAGCGAGGCGCTGGCGCTGGCCGCCCGAAAGGGAGAGCGGATGCCGGTCGCGCAAATCCTCGAGGCCGAAGTTCGCGAGCGCGGCCTTGATGAGGGCGGCTTCCGATTCCGTGACGTCATCAAGCCCTTCTCCTCCTGCCGCTGGCGCCTTGTGCGCACGACACGCGTCGAGCGCGAGGTGCAGCTCGCCTTCGA
Source organism: Candidatus Aveggerthella excrementigallinarum (assembly GCA_018715725.1). Classification (GTDB taxonomy): domain Bacteria; phylum Actinomycetota; class Coriobacteriia; order Coriobacteriales; family Eggerthellaceae; genus Aveggerthella; species Aveggerthella excrementigallinarum. Next base: position 14,849 of record DVLD01000033.1, on the reverse strand, counting down.
CCGTGTCGCTGAACAGCTGGTAGCCGCTCTCCTGCATGCCAAGGAACACGCGACCCGCACGCTTGCGCGGCCCGAGCGCCTCGCCCTCGATGCGGATCTCGCCCGCCGCCTCCGCATGAAGACCCGCGAGACAGCGCGCGAACGTCGTTTTGCCCGCTCCGTTTCGCCCGACGAGCGCCACCGCTCGCCCCGCGGCAGCGTCGAAGTCACAGTCGTTCACGACGAAAGGACCGCTTCTGCCGTAGCGAACCGTGAGCCCGCGCACGATGAGCGCCGGCGCGCCTTCGTTGCGGCCTTCCAAATTCTCGCGTGCCGCGGCCCTCGCGCGCGGCTCCACCTGCTCGATATCCCATGCGCGCAGTCCAAGCCGTCTGCGCTCCTCTGCGGGCATCTCCGCGAACTTATCGGCGGTCACCTCCGCCGCGACCGCTCCGTCGCGCATGAGCACGATACGGTCCGCCACTCCCCGTAGCCACCACAGGCGATGCTCGGCGATGAGGACCGTCTTCCCCGCCGCCTTGAGCCGCGCGACCACGTCGCGCAAGCGCAGCATCGCGCGCACGTCGAGCGCAGCGGTGGGTTCGTCGAGGACGAACGCAGACGGCTCCATCGCATGAACCGACGCGACGGCGACAAGCTGCTTTTCCCCGCCGGAAAGGGCGCGGATGTCGCGTTCGAGCAGATGATCGATGCCCAGCGCGCACGTTGTCGACGCGATGCGATGGGTGATCTCGTCGCGAGGGATTCCCATGTTCTCGCAGCCGAAAGCGATCTCGGAGGTGGTGTCGAGGTTGAAGAACTGACTGCGCGGGTTCTGGAACACGCTGCCCACCGCGCATGACAGATCGTCCATCTCCCAATCGGCGATTGCGCGGCCGAACACGCGCACCGAACCTTCCGCCTCGCCCGCGTACACAGCGGGAATAAGCCCGTTCACCATGCGCGCAAGCGTCGTCTTGCCGCAGCCGGACGGACCTGTCACGGCGACGCATTCGCCCTCGCGCTGCGCGAACGACACGCCGTGCACCGACGCGGCGCCCGCCGCGGACGCATAGGAGAACCCCGCTTCCCGAAACTCGATCGCGTTGCCGGACCCGCTCATACGATCACCCCGAACTTCGAGAGAAGCAGCGCCGCCGCCGTTGCCGCGAATAGCGCCAAGAAAACGACGTCTGCCGCCCGCAAGCGCAAGTCGTAATACGACGTGCGCGGTCGGGAAGAGTCCATGCCGCGCACGACCGCGGCGTTCGACAGTTCGTCGGCGACAATCGACAACCTGCTCATGACGGGCACGAGCAGGTTCTCCATAACGCGCACCGGCTGCGTGACGATCGATTTCAGCGTGATCGCCATGCCTCGCACGCGCAGCGCCTCGATGACCGCGCGGAACTCGCCCGCCATCGTCGGGAAAAAGCGCAATGCGACACACACCGCGATGATGCCATGGCGCGGCAGATGCGCGCGCTGGAGCGCGCAGGCAAGCTCGCCGACGCGCGTCGTCGCAATCATCGTGGAGGCGAACATCCCGACGCAGAACACGCAGCGAACCATCACGATCATCGTCGCGAACGACGCGGCGGCAGCGTTCGGGAACAGAAGAAACGCATACCCTGCAGCCATGACGACAGCGTAGGCGACACACCATCTCACCGCCGATGAGACTCGCCCACACCATACCGCTACCGCGGCGCTGAGCGCCACCATCATGATCTGCCCGACGACAAGCCGCGGCGTGAACGCCGTGGCGTTGATGAGAACGAGGATAACGATCGACACGCGCGGATCGAGTCGTCGCAACGACAGCGCACCTGGGGTATCCGTCGCAATCGTGCGCGCGACGTGATCTTCGTCGCCTGCCCGCTCTTCCGGCATCGCTGAGCGAATCAAAGCACGGCGACCGTCTGGTTCAGCCGACATGCCTTCCCCTTGCGCGCCGAAAATCTGTTCACTAAAATTAGCCATGGATAACATGTTAGCGATCACGAGGGCACTTCGACTTCTCGAGCGCTATTTCAACGATCGAGCCGAAAACCGCCCGATTGCGCCGAAACGACAGCGAAGCTCCGCCCGATGCGAAAGGGAGCAAGGCATGGGTAGCAAGACGGCGCCGAACAATCAAGACGAGAAGAGACCGAATGCCGCGGCGGGCACCAACCGAAGAATCGACGCGATATTCCTTCCCCAGATAGCCGACATGCACGGCGTGGAGGTTGAAGAGGGCGGCGAACGCGGCTGCGGACGCATGTGGACGATCGACCCCGCATATGGACGCGGGGCGTACTGGTATCTCGCGATAGACGACGCTGCGGCGATCGCCGTGTTCGATCTTCTGTTCGCCGAGACCGTGTCCTTCGGCGCCGTCGTGCCGAACTTCTTCTGCTTCGGCAGCTATGGGCGCAGTATGATCCCGTACTTCACTCCGCTTCTCGGAATCGAGGACGGATGGGAAACGGGCACGCTGCTCGGCTATGCATGGCGCTCGGGCATGTGCCGCGAGGTTGTGCCGCCCGGTGAGCGCCTCTCCGTTGCGAGTATCTCCCTTCTTCCCGAAGGCGCCACCGAAACGGCGCGCGCTATCGGCACTGACCCAATTACGCTCACCACGGCAATCGCGCGACTCGATGGCACACATCGCATACCCGCGCTCTCCCGTCTGTTCGACGAGATCAGAGCGGCACGGCTCTCGCAAGTTGTCTCCGAAGCGTACTACCGTTGCAAGGCGACGGAAGCCTGCACGCTTGTCGTCGACTGGCATGCGAAGAACGCGCAAAGTGTTGCGCCGCGAATGCGCGCCGTCGACCGGACGTCGCTCAACCTCGCCTGCGCGTTCGCACGCGAGCATCTGGGGGATCCCATCGAGCTTGACGACCTCTGCCAAGTCGCATGCACGAGCCCGAGCAAGCTCGCGAGCCTATTTCGCGACGCGGAAGGCACGACGCCCATGGGCTGGGTGCGCGATCGCCGCATGGAACGCGCCTGCGAGCTTCTGACCGGCGCCGACGATTCAATCGCTGCCGTGGCGGCGCGCGTTGGATTCTCGCGACAAGGCAGCTTTTCAGAAGCGTTCAAGGAACGCTTCGGCATGACCCCGCACCGCTACCGCGCCCTCAACCGAAGCGCGTAGCTTTGCTTCAAGCCGAACAAGGGAGCGGGTCTTGCGCGCCCGTTAGAGCAAAAGCTGTCAATCGCGCGACCAAATCGGCTCAAGGAGAGCGACCTGGGTGCAACGCGGTGGACCACCGCAGGAAGGAACGTCATGAACGAATCGAACCTGGCCATGACCATCGCCTTGACGGTCCCTTTTTTGGGGACCGTCCTCGGCTCGTCGTTCGTGTTCTTTTTGAAGCGCGCTATGAGCGAGCTCGTGCAGAAGGCGTTGCTGGGGTTCGCGGCGGGCGCCATGATCGCTGCTTCAATGTGGAGCCTGCTGATTCCCGCCATCGAGAACGCCGAGTCGCAGGGCGTAACGGGCTGGGTGCCGGCCACAGTCGGCTTTTTTGCTCGGCATAGGCCTGTTGCTGGCGATTGACCACCCCCATCAGCACCTGGACGACCCGCAGTCTGAAGGCCTGCCTTGCCGCATGAAGAAACCCACCATGCTCATTTTCGCGGTAGCATCGCACAACCTGCCCGAGGGCATGGCGGTGGGCGTTGTGCTTGCCGAGTTCCTCTCAGGGGAGGCCGGCATTGCCCTTGCGGGCGTCGTGAGCCTTGCGGTGGGCATCGTCGTTCAGAATATCCCCGAGGGAGCCGTCATCTCGATGTCGTTGGTATCGTGCGGGCTCGCGCGCAGGAAAGCCTTCCTGTACGGCGTCGCATCTGGCGCCATGGAGCCGCTGGGCGCCGCCCTCATGCTCGCCCGTATCGGCATCATGACGCCCGCCCTTCCCTACATCCTGGCGTTCGCGGCGGGCGCCATGATGTACGTGGTGGTAGAGGAGCTCATCCCGGAAACCCAAGCGGGGCGACACAGCAACGTGGGCGTTGTCGCTTTGGCGCTCGGGTTTACGCTCATGATGGTCCTGGACGTAGCGCTGGGATAGCACGCCGCTGCGCGCTTTGAATCAACTCGCGTTGATCGGGAAAGACCGGGAGGAAACCAGCTGCTTGCACCCTGCTATCCAGCAGGCGCACGTCCTCTCTAGCAATCGCGCGCAGAGTCAAGGAATCCTCAATCCCTGCCCCCATGCTTGCTGCGCTCCTTGCATTCGCAACCGTCTTCCCCATGGCAACCGCGCTTGCCTGTCCAGGTGCGCACTGCCACGCGAAGCGCCAACGCGAGCAAGACCAGCACGACTACGAGGATGATTACCGTCGAGGCGTTCAGCTCCAATTCCTGAATCATGGCGATTTTCGACCCTTCTCCTTACGGGACGTCCGAGGACGCGCGACGTCTTGTTCGCAACGCGCGCTGGCATATTATAGCGAAAAGTTAGCTATATTTAATTTATTTGGCATTCTTTGCCGTCTTTCCCGCATGTGACATTTGATGTAACCCTTTGTCACCCTTTGTCGCGCTTGCTTTTCAACTCGCTCCTTTTGCTTTACTCCGCATGTCCTCACCACCAGGGACTCTGCGCCTCAAACCGAAGTTTTCGACCATAATTGCCGTTCACTGCGCTCGATGTGCCCAAAAAATCCCTCTGCGTGCACGCCCTGTTTTCGAGAGGCAACACTGACCTGGGGTTTTACAAATGGAGCAGCCGAAGCGACGCGAGGACGGATCCTCCCGAAGGCCTGCAAGACGCGTTCGATGGAAAATATTGCCAGAAACTTGGAATCAAACTGCAGGTTTGGCAATTTTCTCCGAGCGCGTGTGCACGGGCCGTCGGCGAGGCGCGGGACCGTCTACGAGGTGCGATCCGTCGGCGAAACGCGCGAGCCGTCCACGAAGCGAGCGAGCCGCCTACGAAGCGCGCAGTCGTCGGCGAAGCGTGCGCCCCGCGCCAAGGACGCCCTCGGCGCGCTCTGGGCTCATCGCTCATGATGCGGCCCCACGCACAACGAAGGCTCCCCGGAGGGAGCCTTCGTTCGTTGCAGAATATGTCGCGGGAAGCTTACGCCACCGGCGGGGTGCCCTCGAAGTTGCCGAAGATGGCGTCCATCATGACGCGGGCGTCCATCGGCAGCTCGGAGACGCCAACGACGCGGCGAGCCGGCACGCAGCCCGGGAAGAACTCGGCATAGACCTCGTCGATGGCCTCCATGTCGGCCAGGTCGCGGGCGAAGATGTTCACCTTGACGGCATCGGCCAGGCTGTGGTCGACGCACTCGATGATGGCCTTGATGTTGGAGAGGATCTGGCGAGCCTGCTCAGCGACGCCGCCCTCGACCATCTTGCCGGTGGCCGGGTCGATCGGCAGCTGGCCGGTGATGTTGTTGTAGTGTGAGAAGGCGACAGTCTGGGTGGACAGCGGGCAGCGCGGAGCGGCGTCCGTGTTGTTCGCCTCGATGATCAGACCGTGACGGTCCTCGACGGCCTGCGGCGGGGTGCCGTCGCCGTGGGAGCAGACAGCCTCGATCTGGACCTTGGCGTGCATCGGCAGCGCGGCGACCGGAACGATGGTGCGAGCCGGCATGTAGGCGACAGCGCGGGCGATGCCGGAGTCCGGGAAGAAGCGGGTGTAGACCTCGTTGACGGCGTCGACGTCGGCCAGGTCGGTCAGGAAGACGTTGACCTTGACGATGTCGTCGAACGGCACGTCGATGCTCGTGAGGACGGCCTTGATGTTCTTGAGGCACTGCGCGGCCTGCTCGGCGACGCCGCCCACGACCAGCTGGCCGGAGACCGGGTCGATCGGGAGCTGCGCGGTGATGTTGTTGTAGTGGGAGAACGCCACGGTCTGGGAGGACAGGGCGTCGAGCGGCGCGTTGGCGGTGTTGTTGACGTACTTAATCAGGTCACCGGCCTGCGGGGCGTTCGGAATGGTGCCCTCGCCGTTGGAGACGAGCGCCTCGACCTGGATGAGCGCGTCCATCGGCAGCGCGTCGACGGCCACGACGGTGCGGGCCGGCAGGTAGGTCGGGAAGAACGCGCGGTGCACGGCGTCGACGACGTCCATGTCCTGGATGTCGCGGACGAAGACGGTGATGCGGATGACGTCGTTCAGGTGATGGTCGATGCTCTCAACGATGGCCGCGATGTTGCGGTAGCACTGCTCGGCCTGCTCGGCGATGCCGCCAGCGACGATGGCGCCGGTGGCCGGGTCGATGGGCAGCTGGGCCGAAAGGTTGTTGTAATGAGAGAAAGCGACGGTCTGGGAGCTCATCGGGCACTTCGGTGCGTTCTCCGTGTTGCGCGCCAGAACCTCGTTGTTACCGCTCATTCAGCACCTCTTTCTTGGGGTATTGGTCTTGACTGCATATTCAATCTTGCGATTGCACAGCCCTTTTCTCGGTCATCGCCGACAGCCCGTGCCGCCTGCGACGCGCGCATTAAACAGGGCGCGAGGGCTGTTTGTCAACGTGCGCGGAAAACCCGCGCTTTCCTCCGCGCGCGGACGGGCGGTTTGGGCCGTCGAAAGGTCTTCTGTCCGAAAGGTTGTGCAGATTTGGTTATGTCAAGGCCTCTTTTGCATTTTGATGCACTGTTTTGAATACGACGATGTTTACAAATCGTTGATATACATTTTTATGGATACGTATTCACTATGCAGCCCTGCCCCTGCTCGTGCCGCCCTCACGTTTCACCATGTGAGAAGCTGCTTCTCCCCTCGTCCGCTCTGTCAGGAGCGTACAATTGCCCCGACGAAAAATGCATGCGCCACACAAGCCACGGGATGGTCGCGCCCGTGCGCCCGGCCGCGCCGCACTCAGACCGCACGGCAACGCCGTGCGCCGACGAACAGGAGCTGCCATGTTCCGCCTTCGCATGGTGGGAAAGATCATCCGCCAGGCCGGCCTCGGCCACATCTCGCTCGTCTTCCTTCTCGTGTTCCTCGCGTGCTCGGCGCTCATCTGGGCGCTCGACCCCGCCATCGGCACCTGGGGCGATTCCCTGTGGTTCTGCTTCCAAGCCGTCACCACCATCGGATTCGGCGACGTGGTAGCCACGTCCCTTGCCGGGCGCGTCGTCCTGGTGTGCCTGAGCGTCGTGAGCGTCTTCTACCTGGCCGTGGTGACCGGCGTGGTGGTGGCGTACTGCAACGAGCTCATCCGCGCGCAGGGCGACCGCAGCACGCTCAGGTTCTTGGACCAGCTCGAGCACTTGGAGGAGCTCTCCCCCGACGAGCTTGCGGCGCTCTCAGCCCGGGCGCGCGCGTTCCGCGAAGACCGTGGACGCGAACGCGCGCGTTGACCGCTCTTGACCGCGCGGACGGCACGGTGCTACCCCGCGCCACCCCGTCCTCCGCGCACCGCGCCGTCCCACGCCGTGCCGTTCCGCGCGCACGCCGCACCGCGCCCCGCGCCTCCCCGCACGAACCGCTCGAAGGAAGCGGGGGCGGACGCACGAAGGCCGACCACGCCCGCACGGCATGGTCGGCCTTTCTCCTGCGCGGGCAACCCCTTAACGGCAGAATGCCCGCATCCTGCGCTCACCAGAGCGGCTGCGCCCCTTCAAGGGCTGCCCCAGCAGGCGCCCGCGCAGCGCCGCGCTCGCTGTGCCCTTACAGCGCGGCGGCGCGAATCTCCTCGACCAGCTTCTCCACCGGCCAGGAGCCCAGATCGCCCTCGTGGCGGTCGCGGACGGACACGGTGCCGTTCTCGACCTCCTTGTCGCCCATGACCACCATGTACGGGATCTTCTGGCTCTGCGCCTTCGCGATCTTCACGCGCATGGGCTCGTTCTGGTCGTACACCTCGACGCGGCCGCCCACGGCCTTCAGCTGCTTCACCAGGTCGGCCGCGGCCTCGGCGTGACGGTCGGCGATGGGCAGGATGGCCACCTGCACCGGGGCCAGCCACAGCGGCAGCGCGCCGGCGTAGTGCTCGATCAGGATGCCCAGGAAGCGCTCGATGGAGCCGAAGATGGCGCGGTGCAGCATCCAGGGGCGCTCCTCGGTGTTGTCCTCCGTGCGGTACGTGAGGCCGAAGCGCTCGGGCATGTTGAAGTCGACCTGCACCGTGGAGCACTGCCACGTGCGGCCGATGGCGTCCTTCACCTTGATGTCGATCTTCGGGCCGTAGAACGCGCCGTCGCCCTCGTTGATGTCGTAGGCGAGGTCATGGCGCGCGCACGCTTCCTTGAGCGCGTTCGTGGCGTGCTCCCACATGTCGTCCGTGCCGATGGACTTCTCCGGGCGGGTGGAGATCTCCGCCGCGTACTCGAAGCCGAAGGTGGTCATGATGTGGTCCACCAGGTCAAGGATGGCCACGACCTCGTCCACCACCTGGTCGCGTGTGCAGAACACGTGCGCGTCGTCCTGCGTGAAGCCGCGGGCGCGCATGAGGCCGTGCACGACGCCGCTCATCTCGTGGCGGTACACGGTGCCGAACTCGAAGTAGCGCAGCGGCAGGTCGCGGTAGGAGTGGATGTCGTTCTTGTACAGCATCACATGGCCGGGGCAGTTCATGGGCTTCACGCCGTACTCGGACAGGCGCGGATGCTCGTCGTCGCCCTCGTTGATGTTGAAGAAGTACATGTTCTCTTTGTAGAAGCCGTAGTGGCCCGAGGTCTTCCACACGTCAGCGTTGTAGATATGCGGGGTGATGACCTCTTCGTACCCGCGGTCGTACAGGTCGCGGCGCAGCCACTCCTGCATGATGCGGATGACGCGCGCGCCCTTCGGCAGGTACATGGGCAGGCCCACGCCCGCCATGGGGTCCATCATGTAGATGCCCAGCTCGCGACCCAGCTTGCGGTGGTCGCGCTTCTCGGCCTCGGCCAGGTTGTACAGGTGGGTCTCCAGGTCCTTCTTCTTGAAGAACGCGGTGCCGTAGACGCGCTGCAGCATCTCGCGCGAGGCGTCTCCCTTCCAGTAGGCGCCCGCCACCTTCATGAGCTTGAAGGCGCCGATCTTGCCGGCGGAGCACACGTGCGGGCCGGCGCAGAGGTCAACGAAATCGCCGTGACGGTACACGGTGATCTCCTCGTCCTCGGGCAGCTCGCGCACGTGCTCCAGCTTGAAGCGCTGGTCGGCGAAGATCTCCTCCGCCTGCGCGCGGGTCACGACCTCGCGCACGAACGGCTCGTCGCGATCGATGATCTTCTGCATTTCGGCCTCGATGGCCTCGAAGTCGTCCGTGGACAGGGTGCGGGAAAGCTCGAAGTCGTAGAAGAAGCCGTCCTCGGTCTCCGGGCCGAAGGCGATCTGCGCGCCCGGGAACAGGGTCTGCACGGCCTCGGCCATGACGTGCGCGCAGGAATGGCGCATGACGCCCAGGGCCTCGGGGCTCTTCTCGGTGATGATCTCCACGGTGGCGCCATCGTGCACCTCGGTGGTGAGGTCGGCGAACGCGCCGTCGACCTTGCCGCAGAGCGCAGCCTTCGCCAGGCCCGCGCCGATGGAGGCGGCCACGTCACCAACCGTGGACCCAGCTTCCAGCTCGCGCTTCGAGCCGTCGGGGAGAATGATTTCCATGTTCGTTCCTTTCTTGCGCCGGGCGGATACAAACACGCCTGCGCGGTCGTCGCGCGAGGGCTTGCTCCTCGCGCACGGTCAAAATATGAAAAGGCCGCCGGAATGCTTCCTGGCGGCCAGATCATCAGGCTTAACGCTCCTGCGCACCCTCGCTTGAGGGTGCCGGACGTTGCTGCTGAGCAGGGGCCGCGCCACGCGGCGCGGTAGTCAGACGCTGGTTGGGATGCGGGCGGCCGCCCTGCACGGCACGACGGCGCGGGCCGCCGACGGGCGTGGCGCAGTACGGGCACACCGTCCACGACGGGTCGAGCGCATGGCCGCACGTGGGGCACAGGTTCTTCAGGCGCTGGTGGCAGTTCGGGCAGATGATGTAGTCGGCCTCGACGGGGTAGCCGCACGTGGCGCACTCGCCGTACTGCATGAGCTGGCGCTGCTTGAGCGCGACTTCCAGCTCCTGCTCGTCCTTGTCGATCTGCAGCAGCGGCGGGCGCATGAGCAGGTAGGCGATCACGCCCACGAGCGGAATGAGGGCAACGATGGCCCAGATGAACCACACCGTGCCGCGACGGTACGCGTCGCGCACGACCCACACGATGGACAGCACGTACAGGATGACGAGCAGTGCGATGATGACGACCGAGGCGGTCTGCATCTGGGGCGTCCACAGCTGGGACATCAATTCACTCATTTCGATTTCCTATCGTCGCTTCAACTGGCGCCAGGGACGCCGTTCGCATACAGCCCACTTGCGCGGACCAGTATGCCATTGTAGCAAAGATAGGCGGCTCGGCAAAACGACCGCGCTTCAGCCGACGGTGGAAGCACGCTGCCTCCCCCGCCGCGCATCCGGCGGCCCTCAACGCGTGCGGGGCGCGAGCGTAACGCCCGCGCCCCGCGTGAACGGTCGCTTTAGCCCAGCGAGGCCAGTTGCGCCTCGACCAGGGCCAGCTTCTCGGCCAGCTCGTCGCGCTTGGCCGTGTCCTTCTCCACGATCTCGGGCTTCGCCTTCGCCAGGAAGCCGGGGTTGGAGAGCTTCTTCTCGAGCTTCGCCACGTCGGCCGCGAGCGTCTTCTGCTCTTTCTGCAGGCGGGCGCGCTCCGCGTCGAAGTCGACCAGGCCGGAGAGCTTCACGTACGCCTCCACGCCCGCGCCAAGCACGACGGCGGACTCGGCCGGCTTCTCGGCCGCTTCGCCAATCTCCAGCTCGTCCAGGTTCGCCATGGACGCGAGCAGGCCGCGCTGCTCTTCCAGCAGGACGGCATCGGCGCCCGATGCCTTCACCACGGCGGCGAGCGCCTGCTTCGGCGAGATGCCGTAGCGTGCGCGCGTGGAGCGGATGCCCGAGACCACCTCGGTCACCATCTGGATGGCGCGCTCGGCGTCGGCGTCGAGGTAGCGCGCGAGCTCCTCGGCGTCCGGCCATGCCGCCACGATCAGGTACGGCGCGTCCTTCTCGCACGGAAGCTCCTGGTAGATCTCCTCGGTGACGAACGGCATGATCGGGTGCAGCAGGCGCAGCGCCTGGTCGAGCACGAACACGAGGTTGCGCTGGCACGCCAGGCGGTCGGCCGCGTCGTCAGAGGACAGGCGGCTCTTCGAGAACTCGATGTACCAGTCGCAGAACTCGTTCCAGAAGAAGCCGTACAGCTCGCGCGTGATCTCGCCGAACTCGTAGCGGGTGAAGCAGTCGTCCACGCGCGCCACCAGGCCGGCCAGGCGCGAGAAGATCCACTTGTCAGCCGGCGTCGTGGGCTCGGGCGCACCGGGCTCGTAGCCGTCGAGGTGCATCATGACGAAGCGCGCGGCGTTGCGGATCTTGTTCGCGAAGTTGCGGCTGCTCTCCAGCTTCGCCTCGTTGAACTTGAGGTCCTGGGCGCCCGTCACCTGCATGAGCAGGCCGAAGCGCATGCCGTCGGCGCCGTAGTCCTTCATGAGGCGAAGCGGGTCGACGCCGTTGCCGCGGCTCTTGCTCATGGGCTTGCCGTCAGCCGCCATGACCGTCGGGTGGATGATCACGTTATGGAACGGGATCTCCTTGCAGCAGTACATGGACGCCATGACCATGCGGGCGACCCACAGGCCCATGATGTCGCGCGCGGTGGCGAGCACCTGCGTGGGGTACGCCTCCTTGATCTCGGGGGCGTCCATGCCGTCCTCGGTCCAGCCCATCGTGGCGAAAGGCCACAGCTGGCTCGAGAACCACGTGTCGAGCACGTCCTCGTCCTGGCGCACCTTCGCGCCGCACTTCGGGCAGGTCTCCACGTCCTCCACGGACGCGTCCTCCCAGCCGCACTCGTCGCAGTAGAACATCGGGATGCGGTGGCCCCACCACAGCTGACGGGAGATGCACCAGTCCTTCAGGTTCTCCATCCAGTCCAGGTAGACCTGGGACCAGCGCTCCGGGTAGAACTTGATCTGACCGTCGCGGACGACGCGGGAGGCGTCCTCCTTCAGGCCGTCGACCGCCACGAACCACTGCTCGGACAGCCAGGGCTCGAGCTTGGTGTGGCAGCGGTAGCACGTCATGACGGAGTGGTCGTGGTCCTCCACGTGGTCGAGCAGGCCCAGGCGCTCGAACTCGGCGACGACGGCCTCGCGGCACTCGTCGCGGTCCATGCCGGTGAACTTCCCGTAGCCTTCCACCACGTGCGCCGTCTCGTCGAAGATGTTGATCTTCGGCAGGTCGTGCGCCTCGCCCATGGCCCAGTCGTTCGGGTCGTGCGCCGGCGTCACCTTCACGAAGCCGGTGCCGAACTCGGGGTCGACGTGGTAGTCCTCGAAGATGGGGATCTCGCGGCCGACGATGGGCAGCTTCACGGTCTTGCCCACGAGCGCTCGCTTCTCCGGGTCCTTCGGGCTCACGGCGACGCCGGTGTCGCCTAGCATGGTCTCGGGGCGCGTGGTGGCCACGGTGATGTACTCGACGCCGTCGACCGGCTCGGTCAGCGGGTAGCGCAGGTACCACAAGTGGCCCGCCTCGTCCACGTACTCGGCCTCGTCGTCGGAGATGGAGGTCGTGCAGTGCGGGCACCAGTTCACGATGCGCTTGCCCTTGTAGATGAGGTCGTCATGGTACCAATCCACGAACAGGCGGCGGACGGCCTTGACGTAGTCAGGGTCAAGGGTGAAGTGCTCGTCGTCGTAGTCGCACGAGCAGCCCATGCCGCGAATCTGGCTCACAATGGTGGTGCCGTAGTCACGACGCCAGTCGTAGCAGGCCTCGATGAACTTCTCGCGGCCGATCTCCAGGCGGGAGATGCCCTCTTCCGCCAGCTTCTTGTCCACCTTCGTCTGCGTGGAGATGCCCGCGTGGTCCGTGCCGAGAATCCAGCGCGTGCGGTACCCCTGCATGCGCGCATGGCGGATGCAGGTGTCCTGGATGGTGTCGTCCAGGGCGTGGCCCATGTGCAGGACGCCGGTGATGTTCGGCGGCGGGATGGTGATGGTGTAGCAGTCGTTGGCGTGCTTGCCGAAGCCCGCGCCGCGATGGAAGTACCCGTTCTCGTACCAGGCGTCCATCAGCGGCTTCTCGTGGGCCGCGAAGTCGTAGTCGACCTTCTTCTTCTGTTCGCTCACGGTCTCTTCTCCTCAGCCTCAGCCTGCGGCCTTTCAGCCGCCCTGCAGTCTAAAGCCGCCCAGCATGCGCCGGGCGGCCGGTATACCTTCGTCGCGCCTGCGGGCGCGCTCACATTATGCCACGTCGTCCTGCTGCGGCGAATCCTCGGCGGCGGCCGGCACGATGGCGGGCACGGTGTCGCCGGCGATGTCGCTCGCGCGCACGGTGACGGACGTGGGCCCCTCGGTCTCGGGCAGCTCGTACATCACGTCCATGAGCACGCGCTCGCAAATGGAGCGCAGACCGCGGGCGCCCGTGCCGTGCTCCACCGCCTCGCCCGCGATGGCGCGCAGCGCCTCGTCCTCGAAGACGAGCGTGCACTCCTCGAACTCGAACATGCGCGTGTACTGCTTCACGAGCGCGTTCTTCGGCTCGGTCAGGATGCGCACGAGGTCTTCGAGCGAGAGCTCGTTGAGCGACGTGACGACCGGAATGCGGCCGACGAACTCAGGGATCATGCCGAACTTATTCAGGTCCTCCGGCAGCACCTTCGCCAGAAGCTCCGCCTCGGCGACCTTGCGGTTCTCGGGCAGGTCGGCCGTGAAGCCCATGCCCGTGCTGCCCACGCGCTGCGCGATGATGTCGGCCAGGCCCACGAACGCGCCGCCCAGGATGAACAGGATGTTCGTCGTGTCGATGTGGATGAGCTCCTGCTGGGGGTGCTTGCGGCCGCCCTGCGGCGGAACGGAGGCCTCGCAGCCCTCCACGATCTTCAACAGCGCCTGCTGCACGCCCTCGCCCGAGACGTCGCGCGTGATGGAGAGGTTCTCCGCCTTGCGCGCGATCTTGTCGATCTCGTCGATGTAGACGATGCCGATCTCGGCGCGGCCGATGTCGAAGTCGGCGGCGGTGATGAGCTTGAGCAGGATGTTCTCCACGTCCTCGCCCACGTAGCCCGCCTCGGTAAGCGTGGTGGCGTCGGCGATGGCGAACGGCACGCGCAGCGTGCGCGCGAGCGTCTGCGCCAAAAGCGTCTTGCCCGAGCCCGTGGGGCCCAGCAGCATGATGTTGCTCTTGGCGAGCTCCACGTCGCCCTCTTCGGCCTCGGCGCCCATCTGGATGCGCTTGTAGTGGTTGTACACCGCCACGGAGAGCGCCTTCTTGGCGGCCTCCTGGCCCACGACGTACTCCGAGAGCTGCTCGTAGAGCTCGTGCGGGGTGGGCAGGTTCTCGAGGATCTCCTCGGGGTTGGGGGCGTCCGCCGCCGCGGAAGCGGCCTCCTCCTCGTAGGCGGGCGCGTCGTAGCCCTGCTGCCCGAAGAAGCCCGGGCGCATGGCGCCCAGCTGCTCGGGCGGAATGCGCTGGCCGAGGTCGCGCATCATGGCGTCGGCGCACACGGAGATGCACTCGTCGCAGATGTAGATGCCGTTCGGGCCGGAGATCATCGCCGCGACCTGCTCAGGCCGCTTGCCGCAGAAGGCGCAGACTATGTCCTCGCGCTCGCCGTATCGTCCGTCGGTGCGGTCGGCCATTTACGCTTCCTTCTTCTCGTCGGCGCCAGCGAAACGCGAGGTCGTGATCTTGTCGACCAGGCCGTACGCCTGCGCCTGCTCGGCGGTCATGAAGTTGTCGCGCTCGGTGTCGCGCTGGATGGTGTCGAGGTCCTGGCCCGTGTTCTGGGCGAGGATCTCGTTCAAGCGCTGGCGCGTCTCGAGCATGAACTGGGCCATGATGGCGATCTCGGTCTGCTGGCCCTGGGCGCCGCCGGAGGG
>DVLD01000032.1 GCA_018715725.1 Candidatus Aveggerthella excrementigallinarum | reverse complement strand
AAATTCTGCTAAATGGAGCCGTTCGCGCCTTGGACGCGCCCAAGGGACGCTCCCCCGCCGGCTCACGGCGCAGCTCGACCGCGCTTGCGAACGCCTTCAGGAACGGGCGGATTTGGTCGTGCACGATACTGTCTACGCGCGCCTGCTCCGCCGACGAGATGTAGCGGCGCCCGAGCATCTCGACAAGGAACGCGTAGTCGTTGTACGAGCGGAAGCCGTCGGTGCCCGTAGGGCGGAACGCGCCGCGATCGTACAGAAAGCGAAGCAGCTTCGCGTCGAGCAGGCGCAGGTCGACGGATTGCGCAGGAGCGTCCTCCCTGCGCTCGGCCAGGTGCATGAGCGCGAACGAGCGACGCCAGCAGTCCACGTCGTCGGCGATGCCTTCTTTGCCGAAGCGGCCGAGGCATTCGGCGCTCACCGGCGAGAGCACGCTGCCGGTCACGCGGTTTTTGATGGTGAAGCGAAGCACCGGGCTTTCATGGCCGCAGATGCACTTTCGACGGCGCGCCGGGTCCTCCTCGCAGCCGACGACGTCCCACTCGCGTACGGCGAGGCGCCATGTGCTCGCTTTCGAATGCTCAATCACCATGCGCACCAGCGCATCGAAGTACAAACCCGACATGCCCACCTCCTCGTCACTGCGAGCGCCATTCTACGACGGCTCAGCTCGTCTGCCGGTAAAAATGGCGAAAACTCATCGATGTAAGCTACCGCACATCACGCGAAACGATGCGGCGCGGAATGGATGCCCCTCTTCAAGGAACGAAACGCGCCGCACGCGAACGATTCCGCGCTCACGGGAGCTTACCTCGGTGAGTTTTCGCCATCCCGCGCAGCGTCCGGGCTGCACGCCCCGCAGCGTCCGCGCTGCGCATGCCGCACCGCACGTCCCGCAGCACCCGGGCCGCACGGCAGGCATCGCCCGAGCCCAAGCCGCACGTGTCGTGCAGTTAGGACCCGAGCCGGTGCGCACGCAATCAACGCGCGCACGGTAAACAGCTCGCACGCAGCGCCCAGGCTGCGAACCCCGCAACCTACGCAGGCGCGCCTGCCCTCACGCCTCCTCGCCGGAGTTGTAATGACCGCCGTCCAGCTTGCGCCCGCGCAAGCCCCCGGCGTAGGCAGCCGCCATCGCCACGGCAGAAGCGCCCGTGATGACAGCCAGGCCGAACACGAAGTTCGTCCACGGCAGCGTGGCGATGACCGTCGCCACGGCGGTGAACGCGTTGTACGAGAAGTGCGAGAACGACGACGCCGCGCCCACGCGGTCGTTCGGCTGGTCCAGCAGCACGACGTAGGACATGGGGCGGATGACGCCCTCCGCCAGTGTTGCCGGCACGAAGGCCGCCAGGAACACGAGCGGGCCCGCCAGCCCGAAGAGCCCCAGCAGCACGCCCGAGAGCGCGGTGAGCCCGATGCACGCCTTCAGCACCGTGGAGCCGTGCACGCGCTTCGACGCCGCGGCGTACACGTACGGCGCAACGATGGTGACCAGGCAGAACAGCAGGTACAGCACGTTGTAGAAGCCGTAGCTCACCGCGAAGTGATCGAGCAGCACGTACGAGATGACGGCAATGAACGCGAAGTACGGCACGCTCGCCACGCCCAGGATGCCCACCATGGGCAGAAAGCCCTTCTCGCGCGCGAGCAGGCGCACGCCGCGCAGCGTGGAAGAGAGCGCGGCGCCCACGCTCTCGCAGCCTGCGCGCGCCTCGCGCGGCAACGTCTCGGAGATGAGCAGCGCGAGCACGGTCGCCACGACGCCGAAAGCGACGAGCGCCGCGAAGATGCCGCGCCAGCCGCCGTGCGCCAGCACGAACGTGCCCAAAAACGGCGCCGCGGCCGGCCCGATAAGGATGAACGACTGCAGGCAGGTCATCGCGGTCTTCAGGTCCGACCCAGAGAACGCGTCCTTCACGATCGCCGTCTCCACCGTGGTCACCGCGCCGTACCCAAGCGCCTCGCCCATGCGGAAGAGCACGAGCACCTCCACGCTCGGCGCAAGCATACACCCCAGCGAGGACGCCGTGAACAGCGCAGAGCCGAACACGAAGACCGGCTTGCGGCCCAGGCGATCGCTCAGCGGCCCCGCGAACACCACGCCCACGGCGCCCACGGCGAAGAACGCGAACATGGTGAGGTTCAGGTAGGCCTCCGTGACGCCGAACTCGCGCTGCATGCTGGGCAGCGCCGGCACGTACATGTCAATGGACATGATGATGAGCAATTCGACCGCAAGCGCACACGCTAGAAAAGCGCGCGGCCCAAGAAATCGCTGTGGTGCTGCCAGCTGCATCCGCCACCTTCCTCTCGCATGAAAACGCCGTGCCGCGCGATATCCGCGCAGCACGGCGTCGATTCCTACCGACAAACAGCCAGTCTAGCGCAAGCGCTTCGCTCCTGTCAGCCGCGCCTACCGCGCGGCCGCTTGCAGCCCCGCGATCTCCTTGAACACCGCTGGGGCGCCGGCCGTCACCTGGACGGTGCCGTCGCCGGCAGCGCGCAGGAGCGTGGGCGCCTGCATGAGACCGTAGCGCTCCACGAGCTCCTGGTTCTCCTCCGCGAAGAGCAGCTCGTAGGGCACGCCCGTCTCGTCGAGCAGGTCCTCGGCGCGATGGCAGTTCGGGCACACGTGCGTGGCCACCAGGTACAGGCCCGCCGGCAGCGCGCTGTCCGCGATGGGCGCAGCGTCCGCCGAAACGACGGCGTGCTCGCCGACCGGCATGTGCTCGGGCGCGGGCACCTCGCGCACCTCGGCGGCGGGATGCGGCGTGGGCACCGCGGACGCGGCGCGCGCGGCCTGCTCGGCCTGCGCGGCCACCGTCACATCGCCGCGCACGAGCTTCGACGCGCCGATGTTGTACACCTGGCGGTCTTCGAACTCCTGCGCCTTGCCGTCGTTCCAGTTCTGGACCGGGCGGTAGTAGCCGGTGATGCGACTGTAGACTTCCGTCTTCTCGTGGCAGCACGGGCACTCGTACACTTCGCCGGCGATGTAGCCGTGGTTCTTGCACACCGAATAGGTGGGCGAGATGGTGTAGTACGGCAGCTTGTAGTTCTCGGCGATCTTGCGCACGAGCGTGGCCGCCGCCTTCCAATCGGGCAGCTTCTCGCCCAAGAACGCATGGAACACGGTGCCGGAGGTGTAGAGCGTCTGCAGGTCGTCCTGCACGTCGAGCGCGCTGAAGATGTCGTCGGTGAAGCCGACGGGCAGATGCGAGCTGTTCGTGTAGTACGGCGTGCCGTGCTCGTTCGCCGTGATGATGTCGGGGTACGCTTCCTTGTCGTGCTTCGCGAAGCGGTACGTGGTGGACTCCGCCGGCGTGGCCTCCAGGTTGTACAGGTCGCCGTACTGTTCCTGGTAGTCGGACAGGCGCTCGCGCATGTGGTTCAGCACGTCCTGCGTGAACTGCTGGGCGGCCGGCTGGGTCAAATCCTGGCGCAGCCACCGCGCGTTCAGGCACGCCTCGTTCATGCCCACCAGGCCGATGGTGCTGAAGTGGTTGTCGAACGTGCCCAGGTAGCGCTTCGTGTACGGGTAGAGGCCCGCGTCCAGCAGCTTCGTGATGACGGTGCGCTTCGTCTTGAGCGAGCGAGCCGCCAGGTCCATCAGATGGTCGAGGCGCGCGTAGAAGTCAGCCTCGTCGGCCGCCAGGTAGGCGATGCGCGGCATGTTGATGGTCACGACGCCCACCGATCCCGTGGACTCGCCGCTGCCGAAGAAGCCGCCGGACTTCTTGCGCAGCTCACGCAGGTCCAGACGCAGGCGGCAGCACATAGAGCGCACGTCGGACGGCTCCATGTCGGAGTTGATGTAGTTGCTGAAGTACGGCGTGCCGTACTTGGAGGTCATCTCGAACAACAAGCGGTTGTTCTCCGTCTCCGACCAGTCGAAGTCGCTCGTGATGGAGTACGTGGGAATGGGGTACTGGAAGCCGCGGCCGTTGGCGTCGCCCTCGATCATGATCTCGATGAACGCCTTGTTCACCATGTCCATCTCATGCTGGCAGTCGCCGTAGGTGAAGTCCTGCTCCACGCCGCCCACGATGGCCGGCTGGTCCTTCAGGTCGGGCGGGCACACCCAGTCGAGCGTGATGTTGGAGAACGGCGCCTGCGTGCCCCAGCGGCTCGGCGTGTTCACGCCGAACACGAAGGACTCCACGCACTGCTTGACCTCTTTGTACGCAAGGTCGTCCACGCGCACGAACGGCGCGAGGTACGTGTCGAAGCTCGAGAACGCCTGGGCGCCCGCCCATTCGTTCTGCATGATGCCCAGGAAGTTCACCATCTGGTTGCACAGGCTGGAGAGGTGGCTGGCGGGCTTGGACGTGATCTTGCCCGGCACGCCGCCCAGGCCCTCCTGGATGAGCTGCTTCAAGGACCAGCCCGCGCAGTAGCCCGTTAGCATGGACAGGTCGTGCAGGTGGATCTCGGCGTTGCGGTGCGCGTCGGCCACCTCCTGGTCGTAGACCTCGGAGAGCCAGTAGTTCGCCGTGATGGCGCCGGAGTTGGACAGGATGAGGCCGCCCACGGAGTACGTGACCGTGGAGTTCTCCTTCACGCGCCAGTCCTCCACCTTGAGGTAGCTGTCCACGAGGGACTTGTAGTCCAGCAGCGTGGCCTTGGCGTTGCGCACGTTCTCGCGCTGCTTGCGGTAGAGGATGTAGGCCTTCGCCACGTCGGCGTAACCGGCGGTGGAGAGCACCTCCTCCACGCTGTCCTGGATGTCCTCGACCGTGATGATGCCGTCGCGCACCTTCGGCTCGAAGTGCGCCGTGACGTTCAGGCCCAGCAGGTCGATGGTGGACGGATGGTACTGCTTCTCCAGTGCGTCGAAGGCCTTGGAGATGGCCGCCGTGATCTTCGTGACGTCGAACTCCGCGATCTTGCCGTCGCGTTTCTGGACTTGATACATGCTTCGCTCCTCTGCCATGCGGGGGTTTCCTCGCGCTGTCGCGCCGTGCGTTGGACTTCGACGATAGTCCTGCACGAATCCCAAATCAAGGCTTGACTTGCAAGATATGGGTTTCAAATCCGATTGGAGACACAATATGTTGTGGATATCGTGTTGAAAAGATGTTGAAGGAAACAAAACGCCCGGTCGGGCGCGCGGGCGGCGCTGCATCCTGGCACGCCGCGCCCAGGACCGCTGCGCGAGGCCGGTGCGGCATGATGCCGCCCGCGTGATGTCGCCCGCACGATGCGCCGGCGCGGACGACGCCGGGCCGCGCGGGCGCGCCGGGCGCCCTGTGCTACCATCGAGCGCATGAAAATCGCTGGCCTGCAAAAGCTCACGCTGCTCGACTACCCCGGCAAGACCGCCTGCACGGTGTTCACCCCCGGGTGCGATTTCCGCTGCCCGTTCTGCCATAACGCCGATTTAGTAGTGCCCGCAAAGAACGGTGGGGCGAGCGGCGCGCCAGCAGCGGGCGCACGCACGCTCACCGGGCTCACAGCCGCGTCCTCCGGGAGCACGAGCACGCCTGCCGAAAGCTTCCCCCGCGTCCCCGAAGACGAGCTTTTCGCATTCCTGGGAAAACGACACGGCCTGCTCGACGGCGTGTGCGTGACGGGCGGCGAGCCCACGCTGCAGCCGGACCTGGCGGATTTCTTGGCGCGCGTGAAGGCGGAAGGCTTC
>DVLD01000031.1 GCA_018715725.1 Candidatus Aveggerthella excrementigallinarum | reverse complement strand
CTGGTCATCGACGTGGAGAACTTGGGCGCGTACCAAGAGGGGAGCATCCTCAAGCGCGGGGACCGCCGCATCGGCGTGTTCTCGGTCGCCTTCAACGAACCGTTGCCGCGCGTTCAGGCGAAGGTCGACGCGCTCCGCGCTGCCCGCGTGGACTTCGTGGTCGCCATCACGCCGGACCGTCAGTTCGTCGAGTCCGCCACGGGCATTGACATCGCGCTTTCTATGACCGACGAGGGCTCGTCGTTCTTGGGGGGCACGGTGAACGGCACGTTCTACGTCGACTCCCCCTTGGTGGGGCAGGTCGGCGCGGTGCTCGTCTCGCCCCACAACGTGGTCTCCGCCAAGGACGTGACCGAGCTGTAAAGCGCGTCGAGGGCGTTTCTCAAGGGGCTTCTCGAGAAGGCTCCTCCTTGATTTGCGGCATGAAAAAAGCCCGGTCGGCATGACCGGGCTTTTTCGGTGCGCTCGGTGGCGCGATGCGCGGGTAAGACTCGCCGCAGGCTCGCTTAAACGATGCCCTGAGCCAGCATGGCGTCGGCGACCTTCGTGAAGCCGGCGATGTTCGCGCCCATGACGAAGTTGCCCTCGTGGCCATAGGCGCGCGCGGCGTCGTCAGCGGCATGGTAGATGCTCTTCATGATGCCCTTGAGCTTCGCGTCGACCTCCTCGAACGTCCAGGACAGGCGCTCGGAGTTCTGGGACATCTCAAGGCCGGAGGTGGCCACGCCGCCGGCGTTGGCTGCCTTGCCCGGGAAGAACACGACGCCGTTCTCCATCAGGTACTCGGTGGCGTCCATGGTGGTCGGCATGTTCGCGCCCTCGGCGACGATCTTGCAGCCGTTGGCGACGAGCTGCTTCGCGTCCTCCAGGAAGAGCTCGTTCTGCGTGGCGCACGGCAGCGCGATGTCCACCGGCACGCTCCAGACGCCGCGACCCTCGTGGTACTCGACGCCCTCGCGGCGGTTCGCGTACTCGGAGATGCGGGCACGCTCGACTTCCTTGACCTGCTTGAGCAGCTCAACGTCGATGCCGTTGGGATCGTGGATCCAGCCGGTGGAGTCGGACAGGGTCACGACCTTGGCGCCGAGCTCCTGGACTTTCTGGACGGCGTAGGTGGCAACGTTGCCGGAACCAGAGACGGATACCGTCTTGCCCTCGAAGGTGTCGCCGGTGCAGTTCAGGTACTCCTCGACGATGTAGATCAGGCCGTAGCCAGTGGCCTCGGTACGGACGAGGGAGCCGCCGAAGTTCAGGCCCTTGCCGGTCAGCACGCCGACCCACTCGTTGCGCAGGCGCTTGTACTGGCCGAACATGTACGCGACCTCGCGGGCGCCGGTGCCAATGTCGCCGGCCGGCACGTCCGTGTCAGCGCCGATGTGGCGCTGCAGCTCGGTCATGAAGGACTGGCAGAAGCGCATGACCTCCATGTCGGACTTGCCCTTCGGGTCGAAGTCAGAGCCGCCCTTGCCACCGCCCATCGGCAGGGTGGTCAGGCTGTTCTTGAAGATCTGCTCGAAGCCGAGGAATTTGATGATGCCCAGGTTGACAGAGGGGTGCAGGCGCAGGCCGCCCTTGTAGGGGCCGATGGCGCTGTTGAACTGCACGCGGAAACCGCGGTTGACCTGGACCTTGCCAGAGTCGTCGACCCACGGCACGCGGAACATGACCACGCGCTCCGGCTCGACGATGCGCTCAAGGATGCCGGCCGCTTCGTACTGCGGGTTGGCTTCGATGACGGGCTCGAGGGAGGTCAGAACCTCGGTGACGGCCTGAATGAACTCAGGCTCGTTCGCGTTCTTCTCCTTGACCTGCTCGATGACCCTCTGGACGTAGCTCATGGAACCTCCTCAGATAGGGCTTTGGTTGATATCCAGGTGCATTATATGGTGCGCTCGCGCGCCCGTGTCATAGTGTCGTGGATTCTTAAACCGGCAGAAACATACCTGCAGCGAGCGTGAAACAACGCCGGCGAACGGCGATTACGCGACATGATACGAACATATGTACGTTCTACGGTTTCCGTCTTGCGGGCGGCGCGCGGACGCAGGGGCATGCTAGCATGGCGTCGAAAGGGCACGAGCGGTCCGTGCTCCCTGCCCGTCGGAGGTCGCGTTTCTGAAAGGAATCGTCCATGAGCGAGATTAAATGCCCCCAGTGCGGCACGGTGTTCCAGGTGGACGAGTCCGGGTACGCCCAGATCCTGAGCCAGGTGCGCGACGCCGAGTTCGCGAAGGAGGTCGCGCGTCGCGAGCAGATGCTCGCCCAGGCCAACGAGCAGGCGGTCAAGCTGGCCGTCTCGCGCGAGAAAGAGCAGGCCGGCGCCGCCGTCGCGCAGAAAGACGCGCAGATCGCCCAGCTCACGGCGTCGCTCAAAGAGCTCGCGGCGCAGCAGGAGTCGGCCGAGCGCGTGGCGCAGGCCGAGCGCGAGCGCGCGCTCGCGGACGCCACGGCGGAGCGGGACGCACGCATCGCGGAGCTTTCCCAGCGCCTCTCCCAGCAGGAGCAGACGTTCCAGCTCAGGCTCGAGCAAGAGCAGCAGGCCCACCGCATGGCGCTTGAGAAGGAGCAGGCTGAGCATCGCGCTCAGGTCGAGGCGCAGCTGCAGCGCATCGAGTCCCAGCAGCAGGCCTTCGAAGCGCAGCAGAGCGCCCAGAAGCAGTCGTTTGCCGTCCAGCAGGAGCTCGCCGTTTCCCAAGCGCGCGCCGCCGCCGAGAAGGAGCGCGACGCGCTGGCTATGCGCGTGCAGCTTGCCGAAGCGGAGAGCAAGCAGAAGGAAAGCGCGCTGCGCGAAGAGATGGCGTCGAAGCTCCGCGCGAAAGACGACTTGCTTGCCCTGAAGGACGAGGAGATCGCCCGCGTGAAGGACATGAAGGCGCGCCTGTCCACGAAAATGGTGGGGGAGTCGCTCGAGCAGCACTGCGAGACCGAGTTCAACAAGCTTCGCGCCACGGCGTTCCCGCGCGCCTACTTCGAGAAGGACAACGAGGTGGTCGACGGCACGAAGGGCGATTACGTCTTCCGCGAGCTCGACGAGGACGGGACCGAGGTCGTGTCCATCATGTTCGAGATGAAGAATGAGAGCGACGGGTCCACGCACCGCCACAAGAATGAGGACTTCCTGAAGAAGCTCGACGCCGACCGCCGCAAGAAGGGGTGCGAGTACGCGGTCCTCGTCACGCTGCTCGAGCCCGAGAGCGAGCTTTACAACGAGGGCATCGTCGATTTGTCGTACCGCTACGAGAAGATGTACGCGATACGCCCGCAGTTCTTCATCCCCATCATCTCCATCCTGCGCAACGCCGCCTTGTCCGCCCTGACGTACAAGGCGGAGCTTGCCCAGGTGAAAAGCCAGAACGTCGACGTCTCAAGGTTCGAGGAGCAGATGGAGGACTTCAAGGCGAAGTTCGGGCGCAACTACGAGCTTGCCAGCCGTCGCTTCCAGACCGCCATCGACGAGATCGACAAGACCATCGACCATCTGAACAAGATCAAGGAAGCCCTGCTCGGCAGCGAGCGCAATCTGCGGCTGGCCAACGACAAGGCGCAGGACCTCACCATCAAGCGGCTCACGCGCAAGAACCCCACCATGAAGGCGAAGTTCGAGGAGGCGCGCGCCGCGCGGGAGCTGAGGGGCGCGCTCGGCGACGAAGGCGCCGTCGAGGCGCGCTCGGCCGACGATGCCGAGGAGGCCACGATCCTCGATGCCGGCTTTGGCATGGCGGAGGCGTAGCGGGCGAACCATGGCAGGCGAGCCGGAAGCGCCCAGCGCGCTCGGCGCGTTCTGCCCGCTCGCGCTTAGCTCACGCTTCCGGGCGTGTCGCCTGCCCGTTCCGGTATACTTTCCCCATGGCCACACTTGAAGACATCAAACAGCAGCTTGCGAACGTGCCCGCCGAACCCGGCGTGTACCTCTGGAAGGACGCGGCGGGCCAGGTCATCTACGTTGGCAAGGCGAAGCAGCTGCGCGCCCGCATGCGGCAGTACGTCAACTTCCAGGACGAGCGCGCGAAGATACCGCTCTTGGTGGACCAGATTGACTCGTTCGAGTACATCGTCACGCAGAACGAGCACGAAAGCCTGGTGCTCGAGAAGAACCTCATCAACCAGTACGCGCCGTTCTTCAATGCGGACTTCAAGGACGACAAGAGCTACCCCTTCATTGCCATCACGAAAGGCGACGTGTTCCCGGCCATCAAGTACACGCGCGAGAAGCACCGGCCTGACACGCGGTACTTCGGACCGTACACCGACAGCCGCGCTGCGCGCGAGCTCATCGACATCGCGCGCAAGGTGGTGCCCATCTGCTCGTCGAAGTGCGCGGACTGGCGCCAGCTCACGCGCCGTCTGGAGAAGGACGAGCTGGCCCTGCTCGCGCACGACGCGCGCCCCTGCTTCGACGCCCACGTCGGCCTCGGGCCCGGCGCGTGCTGCGGCCAGATCACGCCGGAGGAGTACCGGAAGAACGTCCGCCGGGTGGAGCGCTTCTTGGCCGGCGGCCATCAGGAGTTCGTCGACGGGCTGACCGAGGAGATGCACGCCGCCGCCGCGGAGCTTGATTTCGAGCGCGCGGGGCGCGTGAAGCAGCGCATCGACACGATCAACGCGCTCTCCGAGCGGCAGCACGCCGTGTCCTCGCGGCGCCTGAACGCCGACGTCGTGGGCATCTTCCGCGAGGAGACCATCGCCGGCGTGCACGTCTTCATGATTCGCGAAGGGCGCGTCATCAACGGCAACGAGTTCGTGCTCAACCGCGGCAAGGACGTTCCCGACGACGATCTGCTGCACAACTTCCTCCTGCGCTACTACGACGCCACCACCTCCATCCCGCACGAGGTCATCGTGCGAACGCTGCCCGAGGACGCCGACGTCATGGCCGCGTGGCTGACGGAGCGCCTCGAGTCCGCGCACGGCGCGAAGGTGCGCTTCACGGCGCCGCAGAAGGGGGAGAAGCGCGAGCTGCTGGAAATGGCCGAGCGGAACGCTGAGCACACGCTCATGCGCTACAAGGTGCGCACGAACTACGAGGACAAACGGGTGAACGACGCGCTGTTGCAGCTCGAGAGCGCGCTCGCGCTCGACGAGCCGCCCATGCGCATCGAGTGCTTCGACATCTCCACCATCCACGGCTCGTACACGGTGGCGTCCATGGTGGTGTTCACGGCGGGGCGCCCCGATAAAGGGCAGTACCGCCGGTTCAAGATCAAGACGCCGCTCGACGAGGCGAACGACTTCCTGTCCATGCAGGAGGTCATGCGCCGTCGGTACCGCCCCGAGCGCATGGCCGACGAGCGTTTCGGCAAAAAGCCCGACCTCATCATCCTCGACGGCGGCCTGCCGCAGCTCAACGCCGTCATCGCCATGTTCGACGAGATGGGCGTCCACGACATCGCGCTGTGCGGCTTGGCCAAGCGCGACGAGGAACTGTTCGTCCCGTGGCAGGACACGGGCCCGGTCGTGCTGCCGGGCGGCTCCGCCTCGCTGTACCTCGTCAAGCAGATTCGCGACGAGGCGCACCGGTTCGCCATCACGTTCCATCGCGAGCTTCGCGGCAAGGGCATGACCGCAAGCGTCCTCGACGGCGTGGCGGGCCTCGGTCCCGTGCGCAAGAAGGCGCTCTTGAAGGCGTTCAAGAGCTTTAAGAACCTGCGCAACGCCACGCTGGAGGACGTGAAGGCGGCGCGCGTCGTGCCGGACGAGGTGGCCGAGGAGCTCGTGGCGGTCCTGCGGCAGTATAATGACGCGACGAAGCGCGAGCCGAAGGCGGGCGCCGCCGTCGGCTCGGGCGCGCGCGACCGCGCGGCGGGCGACGCGCCCGCCGGCTCGGCTGCGCCCGAGCGCAGCGTGCCCGAAACATCCCTGACCGAGGAGCAATCATGAGCGAGACCACGCACGAACAGTCCGCACCGCGCGAAGAGAGCGCGCCGGACCTCGTCATCATCACGGGCATGAGCGGCGCGGGCCGCACCGAGGCGATCCACACGTTCGAGGACCTGGGCTACTTCTGCGTCGACAACCTGCCCGCGCGCCTGCTGCCCAGCCTGCTCGATCTGGCGGCCAGCCCCGAGGGCCGCTCCACGCATCGGCGCATCGCCGCCGTGTGCGACGCGCGCAACCGGGATTTCTTCTCCTCGCTGGAGGAGGAGCTCGGCAAGCTGGAGGACGCGGGCGTGGATTACCGCGTGCTGTTCTTGGACGCCGCCGACGAGAAGCTCGTGGCGCGCTACAAGTCCAGCCGCCGCCGTCACCCGCTGTGCGACGACGGCATGACCATCGTCCAGGGCATCCAGCGCGAGCGGTCCCTGCTCTACAACCTTCGCGAGTCCGCGTGGGCGATGGTCGACACGACCGAGATGCTGCCGCAGCAGCTGCGCGCCCGCATCAAGTCGCTGTTCTCCGGCGAGGAGGAGCGCAAGGGCCTTGCCGTCACCGTGTACTCCTTCGGCTTCAAGCACGGCGCGCCGCTCGACGCCGACATCGTGATCGACGTGCGCTTCCTGCCGAACCCGTACTACGACCCCGAGCTGCGCCACCTGACCGGCCTGGATGCCGCGGTGAGCGACTACGTCATGTGCCGCTCCGAGACGGAGGAGTTCCAGAAGCGCTGGCGCGCGCTGCTCGACTGCGTCATGCCCGGCTACGTGGCGGAAGGCAAGCAGCAGCTCGCCATCGCCGTCGGGTGCACGGGCGGGCAGCATCGCAGCGTCGCGATCGCCGAGTCGACGGGGGACTACCTCAAGTCGCGCGGGTACCGCGTGAGCATCGCGCACCGCGACCTGTCGCTTGCGGAGACCGCGAAGGCGGACGCCCCCGCGGACGCCGGCTCCGCCCCGGCATCTCCCGCGCCGTCCGAGGCGGCGAGGTAGCATGCGCTCGCCGTTCTCCATCGACCCCACGCAGACCGCCGCGTTCGAGCGCATCCGCGAGACGCTGTCTCCCGAGGCGCGGCGCGAGGCGCGCCGTCTCCTCCGCGCGGTCGTCATCGGCGGCGGCACGGGCGCTCCGGTGTCCATCAAGACGCTCCTGTCCATGGGCGTCGAGACGAGCGCCATCGTCGCCATGGCGGACGACGGCGGCTCCACCGGCATCCTGCGCGAAGAGGCCCACGTCACCCCTCCCGGCGACATCCGCAAGTGCCTGGTCGCCTTCGCCGCCGACCAGCGCGACCCGCTCACGCGCGCGTTCCGCTACCGCTTCGAGTTCGCGCGCAACCACACGCTCGGGAACCTGATGCTCTCGGCGCTCGAAGACGCGACCGGGTCGTTCCCGGCGGCCATTCAGATTTGCGAGGATTTGCTGCACTGCCGCGGGCATGTCTACCCGTCCACGCTCGACAACATCGTGCTGTGCGCCAAGACGCGCGACGGCCGCACCATCGAGGGCCAGGCGAAGGCGTGCCATTCGAACACGGCGCTCGAGCGCGTGTGGCTCAAAGAGGAGGACGTCGCCGCCTACCAGCCGGCGGTGGACGCCATCGAGGGAGCGGACCTGATCGTGCTCGGGCCAGGGTCGCTGTTCACCTCGATCATCCCGAACCTGCTCGTCCCCGGCATCGTCGAGGCCATCCGCCGCTCGAAGGGCCGCACCGTCTTCGTGTGCAGCCTTGCCGACATGCAGGGGGAGACGTGGGGGCTCTCCGCCGAAGAGCACGTGGGCGCGCTGCTCGAGCACGGCATGTCCGGTCTGGTGGACTACGCGCTCATTCACACGCCGAAGCCGTTGCGCTCGTGGGAGAGCGTGGCCGACGTCTACGACGAGGTCACCGGCCGCGAAGGGGAGGGCGCCGCGCTCGACTCCGCCGGGCCCGGCGTGAACCCCAACATCCGCCCGGTGCGCATCGACTACCAAATGGCGAAGCGCATCCAGAACGAAGGCCCGCTCGTCATCGCCCGCAACCTCGTGGACCCGCTCAGGCCCACGTGGCACGACCCGCAGGCGCTGCGCGACGCGTTCGCAGGAGTGATCAAGCTATGTCGTTCACGGCAGAGGTAAAAGAAGAGCTCACGCGCGTACCGCCGACCTGCTCGCACTGCGACAAGGCCGTGCTGGCCGCGCTCGTGCGCATCGAGGGGACGCTCATGTTCGGCGGCATGGCGAACGGCCGCCATCGCCTGCGCGTGGAGCTCGCGACCGACGTCCCGAGCGTCGCGCGCCTTATCATCAAGCTGCTGCACCAGCTCTACCAGCTGAAGACGGAGCTCACGGTCCGTCGTTCGGTGCTGCACAAGACCCCGAACTACCTTATCGTCCTGCCCATGCAGCCGGGCCTTGAAGAGGCGCTGCGCGATATGGGCGTGCTTTCGGAGTCGGGCCTGCAGATGGGCATCGACCCTCATCTGGTGGAGAAGCAGTGCTGCACCTCGGCGTACCTGCGCGGCGCGTTCTTGGGCAGCGGGTTCATCTCGAACCCGCGGGGCGACTTCCATTTCGAGATGACCGTCGAGTCCGAGGACCTCGCGCGCGACCTCGTGGCGCTGCTCGAGGAGAAGGGCATCGACGCGCGCCTGATGTCGCGCCGCTCGTCGTGGACGGTCTACCTGAAGAGCGGCTCGGCGATATCCGAGTTCCTCGCGCTCGTGGGCGCGCACCAGGCGGCGCTCGCCATGGAGAACGAGCGCGTGATCAAGAGCGTGCGCAACGACGTGAACCGCCGCGTGAACGCCGAGCTCGCCAACCAGGCGAAGAGCGCGCAGTCGTCCATCGAGCAGATCGTCGCCATCCGCAAGGTGGTCGCCGAGCACGGGATGGAGAACCTGCCCCCCGCGCTGCAAGAGTACATCCGGCTGCGCGTGGCGTACCCGGACGCCACGCTGAAGGAGCTGGGCGAGCGGGCGAACCCGCCGCTGTCGAAAAGCGCCGTCTACCATCGCGTCCGGCGCATCGAGCAGATGGCGGGGGAGATCCCGGGCTGACGCCCGCCCCGTCCCGCTTTCGCTCGCTTCCCGTTCTCGTTCGCCCGCTCTTTCTTTCGCCCGCCGATGTGCCGGTTTCCAGCCCCTTCCCGCGGTACAATAACCACGTACGCGCGCGTTGCGCGCTGCCATGCCGTAACGGGAGGACAGCACTCCCTTCTGAAAGGAGCAACCTATGGCAACGAAGGTAGGCATCAACGGGTTCGGCCGCATCGGACGCTTGGTGTACCGCGCGATGGCGAAGGACCCGGAGCTTGAGGTCGTCGCCGTCAATGACCTGGGCGACATCCCCACGATGGCGCACCTGCTGAAGTACGATTCCGTCCATGGCCGCGCCTTCGAGACCGTCGAGGTCACCGAAGACGGCTTCGTGGCCGACGGCAAGGCCGTCAAGGTGCTCTCCGAGCGCGATCCCGAGAACCTGCCGTGGGGCGAGCTGGGCGTCGACATCGTGGTCGAGTCCACGGGCATCTTCAAGACCGGCGAGCTGGCCAGCAAGCACATCGCCGCCGGCGCCAAGAAGGTCATCATCACCTGCCCGGCGAAGGGCGAGGACATCACCATCGTCATGGGCGTCAACGACGACCAGTACGACAAGGAGAAGCACCACATCGTCTCCAACGCGTCCTGCACCACGAACTGCCTCGCCCCGGTGGCGAAGGTCCTCATGGACACCTTCGGCATCAAGCGCGGCTTCATGAACACCATCCACGCGTACACGAACGACCAGAAGATTCTCGACCTGCCGCACAAGGACCTGCGCCGTGCCCGCGCCGCCGCGCTGTCGATGATCCCCACCACTACCGGCGCCGCCCGCGCCGTCTCCCTGGTCCTGCCCGAGCTCAAGGGCAAACTGGACGGCTTTGCTACCCGCGTTCCCACGCCGGATGGCTCCATGGTCGACCTCACGGTGGAGCTTGAGAAGGAAGCCACCGTCGAAGAGGTCAACGCCGCCATGAAGGCCGCCGCCGAAGGCCCGCTCAAGGGCATCCTGCAGTACCAGACCGATCCGATCGTCTCCATCGACATCGTGGGGAACCCGTACTCCTCCATCTTCGATTCCGGCCTGACCATGGTCATGGGCGGCGAAGGCAACTTCATCAAGGTCATCAGCTGGTACGACAACA
>DVLD01000030.1 GCA_018715725.1 Candidatus Aveggerthella excrementigallinarum | reverse complement strand
GTGGCCTTCGCATCGTTCTCTTTCAGGATGTCGAGGATCTGGTTCGTGTACTCGGGCAGCGGGCCGTCGTCGAACGTGAGGGCGATGACCTTCTCGCCGCCCGTGTCAACGTACTGGCGCGCGTACAGGCGCGGCGAGCCTTCCTCGGGGGTCTCTTCCGTCACGGTTTTCCCCGAGGTCTCGCCCACGCGCACGCGCTCCTTGCCCGGCGCGCTCTCGACGATGTGGTGGATGGGGCCGTTGCCGGACTCCTTCGCCTCGCCCTTCTTCTCGCGCTCTTCGACGTAGTACGGCTCCATGATGTCGCCGCCGCGCGAAAGCTCGATCTCGGCGTGCTCCGCCAAAGGCGTGCTGTAGTCCGTGACCAGCTCGCCGTTCACGGTGACGGTGGCCGGGTAGCCGCCGCCTTCCGCCAGAACGGACCCGTCCACGGCCACGAGGTTGCCCGGCTCCGTGGAGATGCCGCTGTTCAAGAGCGCGTCCACGTCCTTTTTGCCCGCGACCTTCTGCTCGGTGCCGTCGACGGTCACGGTGACCGTCTGGGCCATGGCGATGGCGTTGGCGATGTTCGAGCCCACGAAGATCACCAGCGCGATGGCCGCAATGGCCACCACCACGCGGGCGATCAGGCCAAGGGGCAGGCCGCTCACGCTGGGCATGATGCCGCCGCCGACCGGGCTCAGGTCCACTTGGTTGCGGCGCGCGGAGAAGCCCTCGCGCGAGCGACCGCGCGGCTGGCGGTCGGAGCTGACGCGGCCGTTGCGGGAGCGCCACTGCGCCTGCGTGCGCGCGACGCCCACACTGTGGGGCCCGCGCTCACGCGAGCGACGGCGGTCTTCGGCGTCCTGGAATTCGGTGTGGAGGCGTTCGCCTTCGCGGTACGTCTCTTCGGAAGCGTAGCCTTCCTGCGGCTCCCGCGCTTCTTGGCGCGCGCGCTCGGAAGCGCGCTGGCGCGAACGGCGCTCCTCCTCGGTGCGCCCGCCGCGCTCTGCTGAACGGCGGGACGAAGGACGCTCACCGTCACGCACGCGCTGGGCGCGGCTCGGACGTCCGCCTTCGCGTCGCGCGCGGCGTTCGCCCTCGCGGCGGGAGCGGGTGGAGCGACGCGGCTCTTCAGCCTTCTCGCGCGAACCGCCGCCGAAGAACGGCAGCGAGCCGATGAGGGCGGCAAGCGGGTTCTGCGGCTCGGGCTCGCGCCCGCGGCGCGGTCGATCGCCGCTGTGGTGGATGCGGTCAAGGCGCGCGGGGTCCTCGATGTCCTCCACGCGGGCGCGCGAGCGGTCGCGGTAGCGCTCAGAGCGGTACTCGTCGTTCTCGGCGCCGTGACCGTGGCCTTCGGCGCGCTCGCGCAGGCGGCGGGCGGGAAGGCGCTCGATGTCGGCGCGCTCGTACGGGTCGCTCGGACGCTCGCCCACGCTGCGCGGAGCGATGCCGTGCTGCCGCGCGATGCGGCGCATGTCGCGGTCGCGCGCTTCTTCGTCAAGGCGGGCGAACTCCTCGCGCGCGTCGTAATGGTTGCGCAGGTTGCGCGTGCTATGGCGCGACGTGGGGGAGAGCTGGCCGCTGGCGTAGGAGCCTTCCTGAACCGAGCGGGATTGCGAGCGCGCTTCGGCTGCCCACTGGCGGGCATGCTGGCGATTGCGCGCGTCGGTCTCGTTCAGACGGTCGTCGAAACGAGGGTCGCTGTAGGGGTCGTACTGGTTCACGCTCTCTCCAAAGTGCTGTCGTGAGGGTTGTTTCGCGCAGGTGGCGGCACCCAGAGGCGCCGCGCGAGCGCCTAGCAGGCTGCCAGGGCGTACGCGTGTTAAATTCTACTGTAAATGCGCAGAGCGCGCTCAGGGTATTTGACAGCGCATTCAAGCTGTGGTTTACGCGCGCGAGGCGCCCGCGCCTGTACGCCTGAGTGCGAGGTAGTCGACGCCGGCGCGCTGGAGCGAGCACGTCGCCCGCGCCTGCGCGCCCGGATGCGAGGTTTGGGCGCGCATGCGCACAGACGGTCGCGGAGACCCACGCGCGCCCGGAACCCACGCCCGCGCATGCATGCTTGCCCAACGGGTCCGCAGGCCTCTGCGGTTTTCGTGACCGTGCGGCCGGCCGGCGTCAAGGCGCTATACTGGGCGCACTGTTTCGAACGGCTGGGCGCTTGGGGCGCTCGTGCCGTGCCAGCGCGGCCAGGCGGTCGCGCGCCCGCGCAGGCGGGCTGCGTTTTGAAGAAAGGGGGCCCTTCATGGGTCTTCGGAAAGTCGGCGCGCAGGCAGTGAGCGCGCTGAGCACCGTGGCACTCAAGCACGTGTTCCGCCGTCCGGCGGCGAACTTCCCCGGCAAAGTGGCACTCTACGTGGACCCGCGCATCATTGCCGACATGGCGTCGAAGCTACGATGCGGCTCCATCGTGGTGGTGGGCACGAACGGCAAGACCACGGTAAGCAACCTGCTGGCCGACGCGGTGGAGGCGGCGGGCCATTCCGTCGTGTGCAACCGCACGGGCGCGAACCTCGATTCCGGCGTCGCCACCGCGCTTTTGCACGCGCGGGAGTCCGACTGGGGCGTCTTCGAAAGCGACGAGCTGTGGCTTGTGCGCTCGCTGCCGCAGTTGCAGGCGAACTACGTGCTGCTGCTCAACCTGTTCCGCGACCAGCTGGACCGATGCGGCGAGATCGACCGCATCCAGGACAGCATCGTCGAGGCGCTCGGCAAGTCTCCGAGCACCGTGCTCGTGTACAACGCCGACGACCCGCTGTGCGCCACCATTGCGCGCCGTGCCGCCGAGCTGCCCGAGCGCGCCGGCGTGCCGTCGGTTGCCTTCGGCGTGGCGGAGGACATGGGCCTCGAGCAGAACGTCGTGGCCGACGCCACCATGTGCCAGTGGTGCTCGTCCATGTTCGAATACCGTTTCCGCCAGTACGGCCAGCTGGGCGACTACCACTGCCCGAACTGCGGCTTCGGCCGTCCGCAGCTGGACTTCGAGGCGCGCGGCGTGCACGTGGGCCCCGATGGGCTGTCCTTCACGCTGCGCGGCCCCGACGCCTCCGCGCCGGAGCCGGCCATGGAGCGTCCGGTCTCGGGCTCGTTCTCGGGCTCGTACATGGTGTACAACCTCATGGCCGTCACGGTGGCGGCCACGCTGCTCGGCTGTCCCGTCGAGGCGGTCCAGCGCGCTATCGACGACTTCGACCCGAACAACGGCCGCCTGCAGGAGATGACCATCAACGGTCGGCCCACGCTGCTGAACCTGGCGAAGAACCCGACCGGCTTCAACCAGAACCTCAAGATCGTGACGGGTGCTCCGGGACGCAAAGCCGTGGCGTTCTTCATCAACGACCGCGAGGCCGACGGTCACGACATCTCGTGGCTGTGGGACGTGGACTTCGAAGAGCTCGCCGCCGAGCCGGACATCAAGGTGTTCGCCGGTGGCATCCGCAAGAACGACATGCAGCTGCGCCTCAAGTACGCCGGCATCAAGGCCGACCTGGTGGAGGGCGCCGACGACGTGGTGGGCCGCATCGCGGGCGACGAGAACGACCGCCGGCTGTTCGTCATTGCGAACTACACGGCGCTGCCGAGCGTGAAATCCCAGCTCGACGCCATGGCGGATGCCGAAGAGCCGGCGGGCGGCACGGTATCCGCCGCGCCGGCGGACACGGAGGGGGCGCTGGCAGGCGCGGGCGCGGGCGCGAAAGACGCGAACCTGACGGCGGAGGACGCGCCCGCCTCGGTCGATGCCGCTTCGACCC
This sequence comes from Candidatus Aveggerthella excrementigallinarum, assembly GCA_018715725.1. Taxonomy (GTDB): domain Bacteria; phylum Actinomycetota; class Coriobacteriia; order Coriobacteriales; family Eggerthellaceae; genus Aveggerthella; species Aveggerthella excrementigallinarum. The sequence continues at coordinate 14,778 of DVLD01000030.1, read as the reverse complement.
CAGGCGCCCCGACCCCTTCCGATGCAAGTCCGTCCGCCCCGGACGCCGCCGTTTCCGCGCATGTCGCCGCCTCGACGTCGCCGGCCGCCGCCGTCTTCGCCGAGCGCCCGCTGCGCATCGCGCACCTGTTCCCCGACCTGCTGAACCTCTACGGCGACCTGGGCAACGTGCGCGTCTTGCAGCGCCGCTGCGCGTGGCGCGGCATCCCGGTGGAGGTCGTGGACGTGCGCCATGGTCAGGAGATCGACCTGTCCACGGTGGACATCGTGTTCCTGGGCGGCGGCCCCGATCGTGAACAGCGCCTGGCGTCCGCCCAGCTGCTCCAGATGAAGGAGGACCTGCGCGCGTTCGTGGAGGCCGACGGCGTCATGCTTGCCATTTGCGGCGGCTATCAGATCCTCGGCAGCGAATGGCTGCTCGGCGACGAGTCGGTCGAGGGCCTGGGCATCCTGGACATCGTGACGCGCCGCGGCGGCACGCGCCGGCTCATCGAGAACATCGTGCTGGACTCCCCGCTGGCCCAGCGTCCGGTGGTCGGTTACGAGAACCATGCCGGGCGCACGCACCTGGGCGCGGGCGTGCAGCCGTTCGGCCAGGTCATCTCGAAGACGGGCGATGGCAACAACGACGAGGACCACGCCGATGGCGCCCGGTACCGCAACGTGATCGGCACGTACCTGCACGGCCCGCTGCTTGGCAAGAACCCCGAGATCGCGGACTGGCTCATCGCTCGCGCGGTCGAGCGCATGGCGGGCGCTCCGGTGGAGCTGCCGGCGCTCGACGACGCGGTGGAGCTCGCGGCGAACAAGGCGATAGTCGACCGCCTCGTTCCATAGCCACGGTCCGTCGCCCTGCGTCCGTCGCCCCGCGCTTTCGTAATAATTACCTGTGGAAGCGGTGGAGTTCCTTGCTCGTCGCGCGCCCCTTCGGCAGAATTGCCGCATGAACAAGAAACGCAGCACCTCTTCGTACTCCTCATACGCCGGAGCCGCGGGCTCCGGCTCTTCTCGCGCACGGTCGCGCGGTGCGCACAGCGCCCGCGGCGCCCGTGGCTCGTCGTACGGTCGCGGGTCGCGCCCGAGCGTCCGCCGGCCGGCCGGCGACTACAGCGTCGACTACGGCGAGTATGGCTACGGCTCTGAAGGCCGCGGCAGCTCCGGCGGCCGCGGCGGTCGCCACCCCTCGTCCAACCGTCCCCCGCAGAAAAGAAAGCGCAGCAAGCTCAAAGTGGCGCTCGTCTGCATCGTGCTCGCGCTCGTGTGCGCGGGCGGCGCGGCGTTCGCGTACTTCACGGTGCTCGAGGGCAACCTCCATGCCGGCTTGGGCGGCGTGGAGGACGTGCTCGTGGACTCCGACATCACCAACGAGCCGTTCTACATGCTGCTGCTCGGCACCGACGGCTCTTCCGAACGCGACGAGACGGGCGATTTCGGCGGCGCGTACCGCTCCGACTCCATCATGCTCGTGCGCATCGACCCGGTGGACAAGAAGGCCACGCTCGTGTCGCTGCACCGTGACACCCTGCTCGACATGGGCGAGAACGGCAACCAAAAGCTCAACACGGCCTATGCGCTCGGCGGCCCGTCCTACATGGTCGAGACCGTCTCGAAGCTGGCAGGCGTGCCCATCTCGCATTACGCCGAGGTGAACTTCGACGGCTTCAAGGACATCGTCGACGCGCTCGGCGGCGTTGAGGTGGACGTGCCCATGGAGATTGACGACGATGACGCCGGCGGCCACGTCGACGCCGGCCTGCAAACGCTCACCGGCGACGAAGCGCTCATCCTGTGCCGCGCGCGCCATGCCTACGACGAGTACGGCGACGGCGATTCGTTCCGCGCGGCGAACCAGCGTCTCGTGATGAGCGCCATCGCCAAGAAGGTGCTCTCGAGCGATATCGTGACCATGACGAACACCGTCCAGGCCATGTCGAAGCACGTGACAACCGACCTCACGCTGACGGAGATCGTGGCGCTCGCACAGGCACTCAACGGTATGGATGTGACGACCGACCTGTACACCGCCATGGAGCCGACGTCATCGGTCTACATCGACGGCGACGGCTGGTACGAGATTAACAACCTCAAAGCGTGGAAGACCATGATGGAGCGCGTTGACGCCGGCTTGCCGCCGACGGAGGAGACGCAGATCGACGAGGCGTCCGGCACGGTGCTCGCCACGAGCGGCGACGGCAGCGTTGACCCTGCCGCGGACGAGTCTGGCGCCTCCAACGAGGGCTTCACCGAGGGCGGCACGATTATCGTGCGCAACGGTGCGGGCATCTCGGGCGTCGCGGCCGAGGCGGCCGACAAGCTCACGCCCGAAGGCTACGACGTCGAGACGGGCAACGCCGACGACTTCAACTACGACGAGACGCTCATCGTCTACAGCGAGAACAGCCAGGGCGCCGAGGCGAAGCACATCGCCGAGACGCTCGGCATCGGCACCGTGCGGCTGGACGACGGCACGTACGATTTCGATGGCGACTTCCTCGTCATCGTGGGTTCGGACTGGGCAGAGTCGGGGTCGTCCTCGACCTCTGACGCGGAGTCGGCGTCGGAGTCCGAGTAGATGAAGATCACGGTCGTTGCCGTTGGCAAGCTGAAAGAGAAGTTCTGGCGCGACGCCTGCGCCGAATATCTAAAACGCCTGCAGGCGTACGCGAAAGTGGACGTGCGCGAGATTGCCGACGTCGACCCGACAAAGGCCGGCGGCGTCGAAGCGGCGCGCGCAAAGGAAGGGGAGGCCATCCTGGCTGCCACCCCCGCGCACGCGCACGCCATCTTGCTCGCCATCGAGGGCACGGAGCGGTCAAGTGAAGGGTTCTCGGCGCGCCTTGACCAGCTGGCGCTGCGCGGCGAGAGCGAGTTCGCCTTCGTCATCGGCGGTTCGGACGGGGTGAGCGATGCGGTGCGCGCCCGCGCCGACGAGACGCTCTCGTTCGGCCCGATCACGCTGCCGCACAATCTGGCGCGCGTCGTGCTGCTCGAGCAGGTCTACCGCGCCTTCAAGATTTCGCGCGGCGAGCCGTACCATAAATAGCGCGCGAAGGGGCTGTTGGAACCCGTGCAGCTCGCTTCGAGGGCCTCGCGGGCGAGCGAGGCGAGCCGCCCTGTCGGTACAAGGCGAGCCGCCCTGGCGACGAAAGGCGCCGGGGGGCGCATGCCGCAAACAAAAGGGCGCCGCTGCAGCGACGCCCCCGCTGAAGAGCAAGCACCGTTGTCCTACGCCGAGACCTCTTTCTCGACGACAAGCTCGTTCTTGATGTGGCCAACGAGCTTCTGGAGCGCGTCGACGACGTTCGGGCGGATGTCACCGCCAATGAGCACGTACATGAGCGAGCCGCCCACGGCCACGCGGCCTTCGTTCAGCCACACGCGCACGTAGTAGATGCCGGGCCACGTCTTCGCCTCTTCGATAGCGCGCTCAAGGCCGGCGGCGTCGTACGAGAACTCCACCTCGGACACGGGCGGCAGCCCCTCAACGCCCTGGCGCACCTGGGCTTTCGGCGTGGCGCGCACGACGCCATTGTGGGTGAGGTACATGCCGCACTGCGCGGCGCTCGGGTCCTGCTTGGCCTCGGCCAGCCACTGGTCGATGGACGGTTCGGGACGGGTCATGGGCTCCTCCTCGGGAACGGTCGAGTGTTTCGTAGTAGTCTAGCAATATTCTAGGAAAAGAACAATCGTAGAGAGGGGAGCACGCGGCGCCTGCACGTTGCGCGGGGCGCTTGCACGTCGGGCGCGGGGTACTGCGCGCTGCGCGCCTCATGATCGGCGGCTCCGCAGCGTCACGTCACGCCGCTGGCGCATTGCCGCTGGGTGCCCGGTCGTCGTGCGGGGTGCGGCCGGCACGCCGCCGCCCGCTCCTACGCGATGAGCATCGCGAACAGCGGAATGCTCACCAGCGAGAGCACCGTGGAGATGAACGTCGTCTGGGTCATGGCCTCCAGGTCGCCGCCGTAGCGCACGCAGAACAGCGTGCCGTTGGTGGCGACGGGCATGCCGTTGGTGATCACGATCACGCCAAGCATCAGGGGGCTGCCAACGATGAACTGCGAGAACACCGCCAGCAGCGCCGCCGGCACGAGCGCCACGCGCACCAAAGCGACCAGGTAGGCGTGCGGGTTGCTCAGCACGCGCTTGAGCGGCATCTTCGCGAGCGACGAGCCGACGATCAGCAGCGCCGCCGGCACCGTCAGGTCGCCCACGGTCTCAAGCGCGTCACCGACGATCGGCACGTGCGTGATGCCGAGCAGCGCCAACACCACGGCGAGCAGGCTCGAGAGCGTAGCGGGCGAGCGCAGCGCGACGCCCGCCTGCACCAACCGTTCTTGCACGGTGCCGCCCTCGCCCCCGGCGATGAGCATAAGGCCGATGGTGAACACGAACACGTTGAAGGGGATGTTCAGGATGGCCACGTACAGCACCGCGTCGGGGCCGAAAATGGACGAGAGCACGGGAATGCCGATGAACCCCACGTTGCCGAAGATCATGGCGTAGCGGTACACGCCGCGCTTGTCCACGGGCAGCCGCAGCACGAACGGCACGACGAACGCGATCAGGAACATCACGAGGAAGGCGGCGCACGAGAAGCCAAAGACCATGCCGATGGTCTGCGCGTCGGGCAGGTGCTCGCTGCTCAGGACCGAGCCAATGATCATGCACGGTAGCGTGATGCCGAGCACGAGGTCGGAAAGCCCGCGGTCGAAGTCGTCGTTCATGACGTTCGTCTTGCGGGCGAGATAGCCCATCGCCATCGCCACGAACATGACGATCATCTGCATGGCAGTGCTCTCAAAGACCACGAATTCCCCTCCCTGCTTCTTCTTGGCGGCGAACCTCACATGATAGGGCATGTGCGGCGTGCCTTGAGGGTCGGAACGACCCGCGCTGCCGCTGCGCACGGCAATGCCGCCTGCATGCGCCAGGGGCCGCTCGGCGAGCTATGGCAGCATGCCACAGCCGCCGGGCGGGACGGCGGAAAATTTACGGTGACGAAACTGCCCGTGCGGCGGGCCCGATGATAGACTGTCCGCATTCTTAAGCACACGCATGGGCGAGCGCGCGAAAGCCGCCACGCCCGCCGCCGGAACGCGACATCGCGCCGTCTTCCCGCCGCGGGCGTGCGGCGCGTGCGCTCGAAGAAAGGAAAAGCATGTCCCTTCCCGCATCCGATCTCTCCAAGAAGGCCGACGGCCGCACCACCATGGAGCTTGGCGCGGTTCTGCCCGAGACTGCCGAAGTCCGCGACGACCATCTGTTCATCGGCGGCGTCGACATGGTCGAGCTTGCGCACACCGAGGGCACGGCGCTTTACGTCATTGACGAGGCAGACCTGCGCCATCGCATGGAGCGCTATCGCGACTCGTTCCGCGCCAACTACGAGAACTCCGACGTCATCTACGCCAGCAAGGCGTTCCTGAACAAAGAATGCGCGCGCATCGTGGCGCAGGAGGGCCTGTGCCTGGACGTCTCCGGCGGCGGCGAGTTGGCGTGCGCGCTGTCCACCGGCTTCCCGGCGTCGCGCGTGTTCATGCACGGCAACAACAAGACGCCGAAGGAGCTGGACGAGGCAATCTCGGCCGGCGTCGGCCGCATCGTGCTCGACACGCGCATCGAGCTCGGCCGCGTGTCCGAAATCGCCGGGCGCCATGGCGTCGTGCAGGACGTGTTCATGCGCATCACGCCCGGCGTCGAGGCCGACACCCACGAGTACATCCGCACGGGCTGCGAGGACTCGAAGTTCGGCTTCACCATGCGCGACGACTTCGCGTTCAAGTGCGTCCAGGACGTGCTGAACACGCCGAACGTGCACCTCAAGGGTCTGCACTGCCACATCGGCTCGCAGATCTTCTCGCTTGATTCCTTCCGCGAGGCTGCGAACGTCATGGTGGAGCTCATGGCGCGCATCGAGCGCGAGTACGGCATTCAGATCGAAGAGCTCGACCTGGGCGGCGGCCTGGGCATCGCATACCAGGCGGAGGACAACCCCACCAGCATCGAAGAGTTCGCGCGCCTGACCACCAGCGCCGTGAAGGACGCGTGCGCCGCGCACAACGTGCCGCTGCCGCGCCTGCTCGTGGAGCCGGGCCGCTCTATGGTGGCACCGGCAGGCGTGACGCTCTACACCGTGGGCATTCTGAAGACGCTACCGAACATCCGCAAGTTCGTTGCCGTGGACGGCGGCATGTCCGATAACATCCGCACGGCGCTCTACCACGCTTCCTACGAGCCGGTCATCGCCAACAAGGCGGGCCAGCCGCGCACCGAGGTCGTGACCATCGCCGGCAAGCACTGCGAAAGCGGCGACGCCGTGGTGCTCGACGGCTCCATTCAGCACCCGGATTTGGGCGACATCGTGTGCGTGTTCAGCACGGGCGCGTACTGCTACACCATGGCGAGCAATTACAACGGCCAGCCGCGCCCGGCTGTCGTGTTCGTGAAGGACGGTTCGTACCGCGTGACGACGCGCCGCGAGACCTACGAGGACCTGCTGTCCCGCGACGTGTAGCGGGGAGGGCTGAGCGCCCGGCGCGGCTGCGCGGCGGGCGCTTGGCGCGCCCATGGAGCGCCCGCGCTGCGGCTTTCGCGCCGGGATTGCCCCGGCGACACCCGGCGTGCTGCCGGTGCTGCTCGCCGCATTCTTGCGACGCGCGGCGGTTATTCCCCGCGGCAGACGGTAGAATGACCACAAAGAACTCGAGCGCTCCGTTCCCGTTTCGGCGGGCGGGGCGTCCTGTACGGCCCAGAACATCACGTGAGGAGATCGCATGACCGTGAAAATTGGCCTCGTCGGCACGGGCACCGTCGGCGGTGGCTGCATCGACATCATTCACAAGCACGCCGAGGACTTCAAGCGCCACTTCGGCATCGACATCGAGCTGGTGCGCGTCTGCTCGCGCGAGCCCGAGCAGGCCGCGGCGCACGGCGTCTCCGACATCTTCACGCTGGACTACCAGGACATCGTGAACGACCCCGAGATCGACATCGTGATCGAGCTCGTCGGCGGCACCACGGTGGCGAAAAACATCGTCATCGACGCGCTGGCCAACAACAAGAACGTCGTCACCGCCAACAAGGCGCTCATGGCGAAGTTCGGCGGCGAGATCATGGCGCTGGCCGAGCGCCGCAACAAGGAGATCGCCTTCGAAGCCAGCGTCGGCGGCGGCATCCCGATCATCGGCCCGCTTAAGCACTCGCTCATCGCCAACCAGATTGACTCGGTCATGGGCATCGTGAACGGCACCACGAACTACATGCTCACCCGCATGGCCGACGACGGCATGAGCTACGACGAAGCGCTCAAGGAGGCCCAGGCGAAGGGCTTTGCCGAGGCCGACCCGACGGCCGACGTTGACGGCCTCGACGCCGCCGCGAAGATTGCCATCCTCGCGTCCATCGCGTTCAACTCTCGCGTGACCATCGACGACGTGCCGGCCGAGGGCATTCGCCACATCTCGCCGACCGACCTCGTGGCCGCGAAGGACATGGGCTACTGCATCAAGCTGCTGGCGCACGCGCACCGCACGCCGGAGGGTGTTGATGTGCGCGTCCATCCCACCATGCTGCCCGTCGACCACCCGCTCGCCAGCGTGAACGGCGTGTTCAACGCTATCTACGCCGTGGGCGATTTCGTGGGCGAGACCATGTTCTTCGGCGAGGGTGCCGGCGCGGGCGCTGCCGCCAGCGCCGTCATGGGCGACGTGCTGGAGGTGGCGCGCCACATCCAGCAGGGCGTGGCGCCCATCGTGGGCTGCACCTGCACCGACGAGCTGCCGTTCGTGCCGCTCGACGATCTGCGCACGAAGTACTACATTCGCTTCCGCGTGAACGACCGTCCGGGCGTCCTGGCCGCTATGGCCAGCGTGTTTGCGAAGTACGACGTGTCCGTCCACTCCGTCATGCAGCGCGGCGCGCTCATCGACGGCGGCGTGGTAGAGCTCGTCTACATCACGCACACCGCCCGTGAGGCGTCCGTCCGCCAGGTCCTGCAGGAGATCGCGGAGCTGCCGGACATCCTGCAGGCGAAGCCGAGCGTCATCCGCGTCGAGGATTAATCGGTTCCGCCGTTCTGCCGAACGGCGGCAGATCCGACGCTGCGAAGCGTTCTCGCACCGAATCGAGCCACGGGCCCGAGAGCCGGCGGACCGAAATCCAGCCAGCTCTCGGGCTCCTGTCTATCTTCGGCGCGAGAACGCTTCTCGCTGGCCCTACGAACGACCTGCGGCATTCGATGCGCGCCACTCGCGCGTGCGCCCACCGCAGCCACTCGCAAATTCCCGTTGCCCGCGCGCTTTTCGAGGCGCGCGGGCTTTATACTTTTCAAGTACGTGAAATCGCAGCCGAAGGAGTTTTGCCATGCCCGAGAAGATTATCGACCCCGTGTCCGTCCCCTCGGTGCTGTCGGCTCCCGAGACGTTGCTCCCCGAGCTTGATTTCGACGCGCTGTCCCAGTCGCTCGGCGGGCTGGAAGGCCGCCTGGACAAGAAGCCGAAGACGGCCGCCATCATCCTGGCTGGCGGCACGGGCGAGCGCTTCGGCCATGAAGGCGGCAAGCAGCTGGTCGAGATTGCGGGGCGCCCCATTCTCACGTGGTCGGCCGAGGCGTTCGACGCCGTGGGCGACGTGGGCCTCATCGTCATCGTGGCGCCGGAGGACCGCCAGGAGGAGTACCTGAAGCGCGCGATTGACCCGTTCCCGTTCGTGACGCCGGTCGTGCTGGCGCCGGCGGGCGCCATCCGTCAGGAGTCCGCGTTCTCAGGCTTGGAGTACGTGCCGGACGATTTCGAGTACGTGGTGCTGCATGATGGCGCGCGCCCGCTCGTCTCGCCGGATTTGATCCTGCACACCATCAACACGCTCAAGGGCAACATCGACTGCGACGGCGCCGTGGTGGGCCATCCGTCGGTCGACACGCTCAAGGTCGTGGAAGACGGCGTCATCGTGGGCACGCCGGATCGCTCGTGCTTCTGGAACGCGCAGACGCCGCAGGTCTTCCGCGCGGGCATCTACCGTCGTGCGCACGCCTCGGCGCTCTCCGACGGCTTCGTGGGCACCGACGACTCCGCGCTCATCGAGCGCCTGGGCGGTCGCGTCCTCATGGTGGAGGGCAAGCGCGACAACATCAAGCTCACCGTCCCGGAGGACTACTACATGCTGGCCGCCGCCGTCCGCGCCATGGCCATGAACAATCCGCTGGGGTAAGGCGCATGCTCGCTTAGAAGGCGCACTGTGTTAGAGGGCGAGCTGTGCGGCTATGCCTTTCCGGTGCGTTCGCAGCGGCTCACATACTCGAGGAAATGCTCCAAAAGCGGCGGCACGTCTTCTTGGTTGTAGAACAAGTCGACCGTGAAGCTTTCGCCCTCGACGGGCAGAATCGCCAAATCGTGTCGTGCATTGAACGCGAACCCTCCCGCGAAGCCGCCGTATGCGAAGATGAAGCACTTATTGACGCCAATTTCCATAAGCGTGCAATCGGTGAGCGTGTTAACGAACGTCGAATGCAGTTTTGGGCTGAAGCCGTTGCGCGCGCATGCGTCGATGACCTGCTCAAGGCCGCTTGCGTATTGCGGGCCAGCGAGCTTCACGAGCGCGAGGTCCTTCAAGTCCTTCATGGTCACGCTGCGCTGAGAGGCAAGTGGGTTGTCTTTGTGCAGGACGACGTAGAACGGATCCTGGCAAAAAGGGATCGAGGCGATGGAAGGGCATGCGGCCAAATCGAGCGAATTCGAATATCCGACGAACAAGTCGAGGGTTTTTGCTTCGAGTTTCTCTTGATGCGAGACCGAGAGGTCATAGTCGCACATGAGCTTGAGGTTCAGGCCCTGCGCGCTTGAGAAGTCTTTCACGTAGCAGGTGAGGAGGCCGAGGACGCTGGGGTTGTCCAGGAAGCCGCCCACGGTCAGCACGCGGTTTTCCATGAGGTCCCTCTTGTTGAAGCGGTGCATCTCTTCGAACGTATCCAGAATGCGCTGCGCATCGGCAAGCAGGAGCTTTCCTTCGTGCGTGAGCGACACGCGCCGTTTCGTGCGTTCAAAAAGGCGGACGCCGAGTTCTTCTTCGAGGGCGATGATGTGGTTGCTCAATGCCGGCTGCGAGACATTCAGGGTTTTCGCCGCGCGTGAGAAGTTGAGCTCTTCTGCCACGGTCAAGAATTCCGACAAATAAGAGATGTCCATAAAGTTATTCCCCCTGCTTATAACTCTACAGCTTTACTTATTGCAGTTACAAATAATAGCATTTCCATACCATCGCGCCTCACTCCATACTTGAAGAAGGCCTCTCGATAGGCGAGGGGAGAAAAAGAGAAGGGGGAGAAGCATGGGCACGCTCAACGTGACGCGTCGTGCGTTTGCCAAGCTGTCCGCCGTGACCGCCACTGTTGCAGCGTTCGCAGGAGGAGCGAGCGCACTGGCGGAGAGCACGACGACGGATACTTCCGGAGCGTCCGAGGATGTCAAGCGCATTCGCACCTGTTGCCGCGGCTGCGGCAAAATGGAATGCGGCGTGTGGGTGACAGTCCAGAACGGCCGCGCCATCCGCGTCGAGGGCGACGAGAGCTGCATGGCCAGCGAGGGCAACTGCTGTGCGAAGTCTCAATCGTCCATTCAGGCGGCGTACCATCCGGACCGTATGTACCATCCCATGAAGCGCACCAACCCGAAGGGCGATTCCGACCCGGGTTGGGTCCGCATCACCTGGGATGAAGCGTACGATTTGATGGCAAAGGGGTTCTCGGAGCTTATCGACAAATACGGCGGCGAATGCCTGACCACGTTCTGCGGCACGAGCCGCAACTGGTGCATGCAGAGCGCCGGCGGCATCCTGTACCAGATTTTCGGCTCGCCGAACGGCCATTCCGCCTACCAAATCTGCAAGGGTCCACGCCACGTGGCGAGCGCCTGGCAGTCCGGTAGGGCGTACAGCTGGATGGCGCAGGAGGACAAGCCGCTCGTCTACGTGCAGTGGGGCGGCGCTCAGGAAATGTCGAACTACGACAGCTCTTGCCGCAGCACGGTCAACACCGCCATGGACGCCGAAGCGTACATCATCGTCGACCCGCGCCAGACCAACCTCGGCAAGGAATCGAAGAATTGGTTGCCGCTGCGTCCGGGCACTGACGCGGCCATGGGCCTTGCCTGGACGAACGTCGTCATCGAGAACGAGCTTTACGATGACGCGTACGTGCGTCGTTGGACCGACGGCCCGTTCCTTCAGTGCGATGAGATTGAGCAGACGGGCTGGAACGTCGGCACGTACGACATGAAGACCAGCCTGCTCAAGGAAAGCGACATCAAAGAGGGCGGCAGCCCGAAGCGTTTCATGGTCTGGGATGAGTTGGCGGGCACTGACGAGGCGCACCCGCTGCGCACCAATGACCCGACCGGCCACCTGACGTACTTTGACGCCGAGACCATGCTGTGGGAAGGCGAGACGTTCGTCGTCCCCGAGAAGTACGAGGCAATGCAGCGCAACCTGTACCCTGGCTACAGCCAGGGTATGGTGACCATGCAGTCCGACTTCTCCCACTGCGCCCAGCCCATGCTCCCGGCCATTTACGGCGGTCCCTACAAGGTGACGCTTAAGGATGGTCGCGAGATCGAATGCCACACGGTTTGGGAGTTGTACGCCGAGCGCGCTGCCGAATACACGCCCGAAAAGGCGGCCGAAATCACCGGCGTTCCCGCCGAGAAAATCGAAGAGGCGGCGAAGCTGTATGCGACCCGCATCGACCCGTCGACCGGCTACGGCAACGGCGGCATCAACTACTCGCTCGCGGTCGAGCACTCTGCCAACGCCGTCCAGAACTGCCGCGTCTTTGACGCGCTGATCGGCATTACGGGCAACTTCGACACGCCGGCCGGCCATCGCGGCGGCACCGTGTGCACGTTCCCTGAGCAGTTCGCGATGATGAGCGAGGCCGCGCCGATGAAATCGGACCCGACCAAGACGCTCGGCATCGAGGATATCCCGACCATCACCCAGTGCTACTGGGGCGAAGCGCAGCACATCATCAAGGCCATGATTCGCGACGAGAGCGCGCCGTACCCCATCCGTGGCGGCTACGGCCAGTCCGGCGACTTCTTGAACACGCCGAACTCCGCCGCGTGCTTCGAGGGCCTCAAACAAATGGACTTCTACGCACAGTGCGACCTGTGGTTCCATCCGGGCACCCAGCTTGCTGACGTCATCCTGCCTGCAGAGCATTGGCTCGAACTGGACAGCACGCGCCGTTCGCAGGGCTCCGGCGGTATCGAGGGCGCGCATTGCCGCTGCATCGAGCCCCCCGCGGACGTCCGCTTCGACGTCGACATTTCCATCGGTCTGTACAAGGCCATGGGCGTGCCGTGGGCGAAGGGTGACGACCCGTGGCCGGACGCGACCTACAACCTGAACCAGATGGCGCAGCTGGGTTACAACATGACCTGGGATGAGTACAAGGAGTACTTCCAGGAGCATGGTTGGACGGACTGCAAGTCGAAGTACCCGGTGTGGGGTACCTACCGTCGCTACGAAGCGGGCCTCATGAGGACCGACGGCAAGCCCGGCTTCCCCACCAATACCGGCAAGCAGGAAATTTGGAACACGCTCATTGAGAGCTACCATCCGGACAACAAGTGGACGCTGCCGTCGTATGCCGAGCCGCCCGAGGGCCCGGTGTCGGATCCGGAGTACTGCAAGGAGTACCCGTACATCATGACCACTGGTCGCCGCATCCCGGTGTACTTCCACTCCGAGCATCGCCAGCTCCCGTGGTGCCGCGAGCTGTGGCCGGTGCCGCGTATCGAGATCAACCCTGAAGATGCCGTCGAGCTGGGTGTTACGCAGGGCGACTGGGTGTGGATCGAGACCCCGCGCGGCAAGATTCGCCAGTGCGTCGATTTGTATTACGGCATCGAGAAGGGCACGGTCAACTGCGAGCACCAATGGTGGATGCCTGAGTTCAAGGGCCTGGGCAAGGGCTTTGACCTGGTTAACGTCAACGTGCTCGGCAGTCTCGACAACCAATGCCCGCTGTGCGGTGCCGCGCAGGCTCGCGCGTACGGCGTGAAAATCTACAAGGCGACGCCCGAGAACAGCCCCTTCGGCAACCCGATTCCGTGCGACGAGGATGGAACCCCGATGATTACCTCGCCGGACGACGAGCGCCTGCAGGCGTGGCTGCCGAACTACGAGATTCGAGAGGAGGCGTAGGAAATGACGCAATATGCGATCGTCACCGATTTGAACCGTTGCGTCGGCTGCCTCGCTTGCACGGTCGCGTGCAAGACGGTGAACAGCGTGCCAATTGGCAACTATTGGAACAAGGTGCTGCGCATCGGCCCGAATCCTCGCGAGGACGGCGGGCATTTCCCCGACGTCGACATGTATTTCCTGCCGGTTGGCTGCCAGCATTGCGAGAACCCGGCTTGCGTGTCGGTGTGTCCCACGGAGGCGTCCCACAAGCTGGAGGACGGCACCGTGCAGATCGACAAGTCCAAGTGCATCGGCTGCCAGTTCTGCGCCATGGCTTGCCCGTACAACGTCCGCTACCTCAACGAGGAAGAGCGTGTTGTCGAGAAATGCACCTTGTGCGAGCAGCGCATCTCGCAGGGCGAGCTGCCCCAGTGCGTGACACAGTGCGGTGGCCAGGCTCGTTGGTTTGGCGATTTGGATCAGGGCATCGGCTCGTTCAAGGGCGCTCTTGGTGAAACGATGGAAGAGCGCGTGTCCCCCTATGAAGACGCCGACGTGCACCATCTGACGAACGTGGGTAACGACCCGGCGTTCGTCTACATCCTGCGCGATCGCACCTGGCAGGGAAGGGAGTAACCATGGAACTCCAATGGCCCCTCATCATCTTCACCACGCTGCTGGCATGGTCGTGCGGCGTGTTCGCGGCGCAGGGCGTCCTGGCCCTCAAGGGAGAGGGGAAGGAGGTCCAGCTGCCGGCCCTCATCGCGAGCGTCGTGCTGCTGGCGGTCTCCGGCGTCGCCGTCTTCTTCCACCTGCAGCACTGGGAGCGCATCTTCAACGGCTTCGGCCACATCACGAGCGGCATCACCCAGGAGCTGGTCGCCATCGTCGTGTTCGTGGTCGTGGCGGTCGTGTACTTCGCCATGCTGCGCAAGAGCGCCGACGGCGGCACGGTGCCCCAGTGGCTCGCGGTCGTCGCGGTCGCGATCTCGGTCGTGCTCGCGGTCGTCTCCGCCCACAGCTACATGATGGCCGCCCGCCCCGCGTGGGACACGGTCGTCTGGCCGCTCGCCATGCTCCTGGCCGGCGGCGCGGCCGGCGCCCTGACCGTGATGGCGATGCTCGCCGCCAAGGGCGGGGAGTCCAAGGTCGGCGGCCTCCTGTCGACCGCCCTGGCGGCCTGCTCCGCCGTGGCGACCGTGGCCCTCGTGGCCGTGTGGCAGGCGAGCGCCGGCTCCTTCGCCGACGTGGGCTACCACTTCGACCCGACCACCCCGACCTCGCCTCTCCTGGACGTGGCCGCCGAGACGAACGTGCTCTCGGGAGAGCTCGCCCCGCTCGTGTGGCTCGGCGTGATCGCGGTCGGCGCCCTGGCCCCCGTGGCCTGCGCGGTCCTCGCCCGCAGGAAGGGCGGCAAGTCCTGGCTCGCCCTCGGCGCCGCGGGAGCCGCCTGCGCCGTCGTCGGCGCGGTCTGCCTGCGCGTCGCCTTCTACGAGCTCGGCCTCTCGGTCTTCATGTTCTACTAGGCCGCGGTCGAGCGCCGTCCCTCCGGCCAACGTGAAAAAGGGACAGTCCCTTTTCAACATGGGCTTTTTTGTCA
>DVLD01000029.1 GCA_018715725.1 Candidatus Aveggerthella excrementigallinarum | reverse complement strand
CGACAACGAGTGGGGCTACTCCAACCGCGTTCGCGACCTCGCGAAGATCATGCTCTAGTGCTCTAGTGTTCGAAGCGCCGGCCATTCGGCCGGCGCTGCTCTTATAGAAGGAGGTTTCATGGCTGACGTCAAATCGGTGGAGCTGGCGGAGGTCGCCGGCAAGCGCGTGCTCGTCCGTGTCGACTTCAACGTCCCCATCAAGGACGGCGAGGTCACCGACGACACCCGCATCCGCGCGGCGCTGCCCACCATCCAGTACCTGAGGGAGCACGGCGCTCGCACGATCCTCATGAGCCATCGCGGCCGTCCTTCCGGCGAGGGCTTCGAGGAGGCGTTCACGCTGGCGCCGGCGGCGCGCCGCCTGGCGGAGCTTCTGGGCACGCCCGTCGTCTTCGCGTCCGACACCGTGGGTGCCGACGCACAGGCGAAAGCGGCCGCGCTCTCCGACGGCCAGGTGCTCGTGCTCGAGAACCTGCGCTTCGACAAGCGCGAGAAGAAGAACGACCCCGCGTTCTGCCGGGAGCTCGCCGCCCTCGGCGACGTCTACGTCAACGACGCGTTCGGCACCGCGCACCGCGCGCACGCCTCCACCGCGGGCGTCGCCGAGCTGCTTCCCGCGTACGCCGGCTTCCTGATGCAGCGCGAGGTGAGCACGCTCACCGGCATGCTCGAGGACCCGAAGCGCCCGTTCGTCGCCATCTTGGGCGGCTCGAAGGTCTCTGACAAGATCAAGGTGATCGACGCGCTCATCGAGAAATGCGACGCCCTGGTGATCGGCGGCGGCATGTGCTTCACGTTCCTGCTCGCCCAGGGCAAGCAGGTGGGCACCTCGCTCAAGGAAGAGGACTGGGTGGAGCGCGCCGCCGCGACGCTGCAGCGCGCCGAAGAGGCCGGCTGTCGCATCCTCCTGCCGACCGACGTCGTGGTGGCCGACGCGTTCGCCGAGGACGCGCGCACCGAGACCGTCTCCGTCGACGCCATTCCCGAGGACATGATGGGCCTCGACATCGGCCCTGAGACCGCCGCCGCGTACGCGGAAGCCGTCGCCGGCGCCAAAACCGTGTTCTGGAACGGCCCCATGGGCGTGTTCGAGATGAAGGCGTTCGAGGCCGGCACGAAGGCCGTTGCCGAGGCGGTTGCCGCGAACGCGGACGCCGACACCATCATCGGCGGCGGCGACTCCGTGGCCGCCGTGAACAAGTTCGGCCTGGCGGACCGGATGACGTTCATCTCCACGGGCGGCGGAGCGTCCATGGAGCTTGTGCAAGGCGAGGCGCTTCCGGGCGTCGAGGCCCTGAAATAGCGTTTCGTTCGACCCTGTTATCCCGAAAGGACTCGCATGACCCGCAAGAACATGATGGCCGGCAACTGGAAGATGAACAAGACGGTTGCCGAGGCCGTGGTCCTCACGCAGGACATCTCGAACCAGTACGACCCGCGCTGGGAGGACGTCGACGTCGTCCTGTGCCCGCCGTTCGTCGACTTGAAGCCCGCCAAGACCGTGCTCGACTTCGACAAGGTGAAGATCTCCGTGGGCGCGCAGGACGTGCACTGGGAGCCCGAGGGCGCCTACACCGGCGAGATCTCCGTTCCCATGCTGAAGGAGATCGGCTGCGATTTTTGCATCATCGGCCACTCTGAGCGTCGCACGCTGTTCGGCGAGACGGACGAGATGGTGAACAAGAAGGCGAAGGCCCTCATTGCCGGCGGCATCGCGCCGATCGTGTGCGTCGGCGAGTCGCTTGCCGTGCGCGACGCGGGCGAGACCGAGGAGTACGTGTGCGCCCAGGTTCGCGCCGCGTTCGCGGGCATCGACGCCGTCGAGGCGAAGGACGCCGTCGTGGCGTACGAGCCCATCTGGGCTATCGGCACCGGCCGCACCGCCACGCCCGAGCAGGCGCAGGAGGTGTGCGCCGCGGTGCGCGCCACGCTGGCGGACCTTTTCGGCGACGAGACCGCCCAGGGCATGCGCGTGCTCTACGGCGGCTCCATGAAGCCTGAGAACGTGGACGGCCTGATCTGCCAGCCCGACATCGACGGCGGGCTCATCGGCGGCGCCGCGCTCAAGGCGTCGAGCTTCAAGCAGCTCGTGGAAGCGTGCCTGTAATGACGGGGGAGCGCCATCAGGAGGCGTCGGCTTCCCAGGGCGGGCGCGCCGGCCTGAAGCTGCCGGCGCTGCTCGTCATCATGGACGGCTTCGGCCTCGCCGAGCCCGGCCCGGGCAACGCCATCTCCCAAGCGAAGACCCCGTGCCTTGACGCGCTGTTCGAGCGGTGCCCGCACACGCGCCTCCAGGCGTCCGGCGAGGCCGTGGGCCTGCCTGCGGGGCAAATGGGCAACTCCGAGGTGGGGCACTTGAACATCGGCGCCGGGCGCGTCGTGCACCAAGAGCTCTCCCGCATCAACCGCGCTTGCGCGGACGGGTCGCTCGCGCGCAACGAGGTCGTGCGCCAGGCGTTCGACGCCGCGAAGAAGCCCGGTGCCGTGCTGCACCTTATGGGCTTGCTCTCGGACGGCGGCGTGCACTCCTCCAACGAGCACCTGTACGCGCTGGTGCGCGCGGCCGTCGAGGCGGGCGTGACGCGGGTTCGCGTGCACTGCTTCATGGACGGTCGCGACGTCCCGCCGAAGAGCGGCGTCGGCTACGTGGAGGAGCTCCAGCGTTTCCTGGACGGTTTAGCCGCCGCGGGCGCCGATGCGCGCATCGGCAGCGTCGAGGGACGGTACTACGCCATGGACCGCGACAAGCGCTGGGAGCGCGTTGAGCGCGCCTACGACGCCATCGTGCGCGCCGTGCCGCTCGCGGACGACACGGCGGCCGACGTCATGGAGCGCTCCTACGCTGCCGGGGTGACCGACGAGTTCGTGGAGCCCGTCGCGCTTGACGAGCGCGGCGTGCAGGACGGCGACGCCGTCGTGTTCTTCAACTTCCGCCCCGACCGCGCGCGCCAGATCACGCGCGCGTTCGTGGACGCGGGCTTCGAAGGGTTCGACCGCGCATGCACGCCCGATGTCTTCTTCGTGTGCTTGACCGAGTACGACCCCGAGATTCCAGCGCCCGTGGCGTTCGCCAAGCAGTTCCCGGAGAACGTGCTGGCCGACGTGCTGGCGGATGCCGGCCTGCGCCAGTACCACATTGCCGAGACCGAGAAGTACGCGCACGTCACGTTCTTCCTGAACGGCGGCCGCGAAGAGCCGAAGGCGGGAGAGCAGCGCGTGCTCGTGCCCAGCCCGAAGGTCGCCACGTACGACCTGCAGCCCGAGATGAGCGAGCCGGAGGTGGCGCGCCGTCTGGCCGACGCGATCGACGCCGGCGAGGCCGACGTGTACATCGTCAACTTCGCCAACTGCGACATGGTCGGGCACACGGGCTCCATCCCCGCCGCCGTCCAGGCGGTCGAAGCGGTGGACGCCGGCTTGGCCCAGGTGCTCGCCGCGCTCGAGCGGCGGCAGGGCGCGGCGCTCGTCACGGCCGACCACGGCAACGCCGACAAGATGCTCGCCGAGGACGGAAGCCCGCACACGGCACACACGACCGCGCTCGTGCCGTGCGTCCTCGTGGACTACACGGGCGAAAGCCGCACGCTGCGCGAAGAAGAGGGCGCGTTGTGCAACCTGGCCCCCACGCTGCTCGAGATGATTGGACTTTCTGTGCCGAAGGAGATGGAAGGCGGGAGCCTGCTTGCGCACGAACGCCAGTAATCGCTATAATTCATTGCTTGTGAACGCACCCGCAAGCGCTGCGCGCTTTCGAACAATCTAGAGGAGACAACGTGAACCCGCTTCTGATTCTGCTGATTGCCCTGCTGGTCATCTCCGGCCTGGGTCTGATCGTCTTCATCCTGCTGCACTCCGGCAAGGGCACGGGCATTTCCGACGCTATCGCCAGCTCCGTCTACTCCACGCAGACGGGCACGAGCATCATCGAGAAGAACCTCGACCGCATCACCATCGTGTTCGCCATTGTGTTCTTGGTGGACCTGCTGGCGCTCATGATCGTCTACCCGACTGGCAGCATCGCGTAAGCACGGTCTCTTCCAGAGAACGCTTGGGACGCCGTTCGCCTGGTGCGAGCGGCGTCCTTCGTTTTCACGGCCTGCGTCTCGAGAAGAGGCCCTCTACGCTTTACGGCGATCGTGGGCGCGGTAGAAGGCTGCTTTGTCCTGGTACATGCGCTCGTCCGCCTCGTCGAACTGCTCCATGACGCTGCAGTCGCGATCGCGCCATGACGTGCCCACGGCTATCTTGATGCCGTCGTTGCGCATGTGCTCCATGATGCTGGCGACCTTGTGCTCGAAATCGGCGCGGCCGAGATCGGGCGCGATCACCACGAACTCGTCGCCGCCGATGCGGTAGGTCCGTCCGGCGAAGCTATGGTTCACGTGCCCTGCCGCGCGGCAGATGAGGTCGTCGCCCGCTTTGTGGCCGAACTGGTCGTTCGTCGCCTTGAGGCCGTTGATGTCGAAGTACGCCACCCCGAGCGACCTCATGTTTTGACCGTGGCTCTCTTGCAGCGCGCGGTTGAATTTCGTGCGGTTGTAGAGGCCGGTCAGGCCGTCCTCGTAGCTCATGCGCTCGAGCGTCTTCTCCATCATCACGCGGTCGGTGATGTCGAACGCGATCTTCTGGACGATGTCGCCGTCCTTGTCGGCGCTGATGAGCGCGTTGCAGGAGTTCACGTAGATGATCTCGCCGTTGCGCCGCCGCACGCGCACGAGCATGTCCACTTCGTCGCCGGGTTCGACGAGCTCGCGCAGGGCCGCTTGGAGTTTCCGGGCGTCCTCTTCCACCAGCGTGGGGCTGAAGCCCTCCGACCAGTCCATGTGGGCAAGCTCGTCATCGGTCGTGCCGATGAGCTCTGCGACGGCGTGGTTCATCATAAGCGGCGAGAAGCCGTCTGACGTGCGCTTGAACCGCATGATGCCGCAGGGCACGGTGTTGTAAATGCTATCGAGCGCGGCCGTCTGCGACTCGATCTGCTTGCGCGCCTTCGCGAGCTCTTCTTGCATGTAGTCGTAGGTCTGCTGGGCCACCTGGTGCGGAAAGCCGACGTCTCCTTCCAGCATCTCGGAGTACGGGTTCGAGAGGTGCAGGTGGCAGCATTTCAGCTGCCCGCCTTCCAGGACGAAGACGGTCGAGATGCGCTGGTGGACGCGGATGAACACGCCCGTCGACGGGTCGGTGGCAACCCAGTACACGCCGGTGCACACGTAGACGTTCGGCGCGGGGGAGATGACGTCGAAATGCTCGTCGGTTATGTCGCATTTCACGACGTTGCCGGCTATGGCAGCGAACACGTGCGCGACCGCGTCGTGCCCGACGGCGTACTCCTCCTCGCCGGCGCCAATCCAGCTGACCTCGGCGCTCCAGATCTTGTTGACCTCGTCGGAGCGGTTTTCGCGATAGTGCACGTGCAGTTGATGGCGCGTGATGCGCACCGCCTCTTCGAACGGATCGAAATCAGGTTGTACGGGCTGTTCTTGCGCGTCCATGTCTGACCTCACGAGCGGAACGAGCCGAGCATGCCTCGGCAGTGCGATTGGAGTGCTTTCAGGAATAGTTTAATCTTTGCGCAATTGCCCCTGCGCATCAAAAAGAACCTTGTCGCATCTTTCGTCGGTGCGTGACATCTCGAGGCGGGGAAGGGCGTCTGCACGCTGTGGGCTGCGCGAAGCGGCGCCGTGCGGAAGGCGTCCCGTCTTGTCGGCTCGAACCCTGAGGGGGGTGAGGAAAGAAAAAAGCCCGCACGTTCGTGCAGGCTATACATTCGATGGAGCGGACGACGGGGTTC
>DVLD01000028.1 GCA_018715725.1 Candidatus Aveggerthella excrementigallinarum | reverse complement strand
CCGGCAGTTAAGCCCGCCATCGCCGAGAGTACTGCGGGGCCAGCCCGCGGGAGGCCAGGACGTCGCGCTCGCGCAGGACGTTTCCTGTTCACTGTTTATGATTCGCAGCCCTTCGGGGCTTTTCTTGTTATAGGGGCATTTCTCTATACTGGGTCACGTCATCGTTACTGTGAGGTCAAAAGGGGGCTGCGTGATGCGGGAAGCTACCGGCGTGCTCGCTATTGGCGCGCTTATCGTCGACATGGTGTGCCATGTTCCTTGCCTGCCGGTTTCGGGCGAAGGCATCGTTGCCAAGTCGGTTTCCATGGCTGTGGGCGGGTGCGCGCACAACACTGCGCGCGCCGTGCAAGAGCTCGGGATACCGGTCGGGCTGTGCGCTCCGCTTGGGTCGGGAATGCATGCGGCGTGGCTTCGCGAACAGCTGCGCACGCGAGGGCTAGCGGGCTTAGAGGTCTTGTCTTCGTACGACAACGGCGTGTGCATGTGCATGATCGAGCCTGATGGCGAGCGCACGATGCTGACGCTGCCCGGCGTCGACCGGCATTATGAGCGGTCGTGGTTCGATGGGATTGACGCAAGCCAGTTCGCGTGCGCTGTCGTGAGCGGGTACGAGATTGAGCCTCGGGAAGGCGATGCAATCATCGAATTCTTGGAGGACCATCCGCATCTGGTGGCGTATTTCGCGCCGGGGCCTCGCGTCATGGGCATCAGCGGGGAGAAGATAGCACGCCTGAACGCGTTGCGCCCTGTATGGCACCTCAATAAGCAAGAAGCCCTCGCGTTCACGGGCGCCTCGTCGCTCGAGGCTGCGGGTGAGGCGCTTCGCGCGCAGGCGGGCAACGACGTTGTCATCACCGACGGCGAGAACGGGGCGGTCGCTTTCACCGAGCACGGCGCGGTCACTGTAGCGACCGACCCTATCGCGCCGGTCGATACCGTGGGGGCGGGCGACGCGCACGTTGGGGCGGTCGCGGCTTTGCGCGCGGCTGGTTTCAGCTGGGAGGATGCGCTCATGTTCGCGAACCGCGTGTCGGGCGTCGTGTGCTCTGTCCAAGGCGCTGCAGTGCCGCATGGGGCGCTTGAGCAGATTCGCCTCGAGATCGCGCGGCGTTAGCCCTCGGAACAAGAAAAGCCCCAAAGGGGGTGGCCGGGCGACGCCCTGGCAAAGCGCGGACGCGAGTGCACGAAGGCCTCCTGCCGGGGAAGTCGCCCTGGCAGGAGGCCTTCGTTATGCCCTGTGAGCGTGCGGTCTAGTGCAGCGGGAACATGGACTGGTCAGCGGGCGTCGTGCGGCTCGAGAGGCCTTCGCTGTACGTTAGGTCGGGCTTTCTCGGGGCGTTCGCTTCCTGCAGCGCTTGCTCGCCCTCGTGCTCCAGGTACGTCTTCATGGAGTACATGGTGATGTCGGAGCGATTGATGACGCCCACGATGCGGCCGTCGTCGAGCACGGGGACCTTCTTGAGGTGGTTCTCGGCCAGCACGCGGCAGACCTCCGGCAGAGACGAGTGCACGTCGATGCCGATGATGCCCTTCGTGGCGATCTCACAGATGTTGCGGTGGACGAGCTGTTTGAGCTTGTCGTTGAAGTCTTGGTCGTCGCGGCTGGTCTGCATGATCATGACGATGGGGTCCATGAACATCTTGGAGCGCTTCGACAGGAAGCGCAGCACGTCGCCGTCGGACAGGAAGCCGGTCGGCTCGCCCTGGGCGTTGACGATGGGCGCGGCGCTGATGCCCTTTTCCGTGAACATGCGCATGGCGTCGATGACGGTGGCGGTCTCGGGCAGGCTGTACACGTCGTGCTTCATGATGGACTCCAGCAGCGTGCGGCGCTGGCCGTCCACGTCCTTCGCGGCGGCCTCGTTGCGGCGCTGCTTCACGAACACGATGGTCAGGATGGCGCCGAACGTGCACAGGATGCCGCCCACGAAGAACGCGGCGTTGATGCCGTGCAGGTTCGCGTGGAACGTGTCGGTGTACGCCATCTGCTGGTTGGCCACCACGGTGTTGACCGAGACGAGGATGGCGGTGCCCAGCGAGCCCGCCACCTGGCGCAGCGTGTTGTTCACGGACGTGCCGTGGTTCACCAGCTCGTCAGGCAGCGCGTTCATGGCCCACGTGGTGATAGGCATGTTGACCAGGGAGAGCGTGAACAGGCGCACCGTGTAGAGGACGGTCAGGAAGACGACGCTCGTGTTCTCGCTCAGCGTGGCGAAGGCGAACGTGAAGACGGCCAGGCCAACGGTGCCCACGATGCTCAGCGCGCGCGGGCCGTGCTTGTCGAACAGGCGGCCGGCAATGGGGCCCATGGCCCCCATGAGCACGGCGCCCGGGAACACGACCAGGCCAGACGTGGTGGCCGAGTAGCCCATGAGCGACTGCAGGTAGATGGGCATGAGGACGCCGGCGGCCAACAGGGCGCCCTGCACGAGCATGCCGATGATGGTGCCGATCAGGAAGCGGCGGTTGGAGAGCACGCGGACGTTGAGCATGGGCTCGTCCATCTGGAGCTGACGGCGGAAGAACAGCACGAGCGCCACCACGCCCACGACCACCGCAACCACGGCGTCGGGGCTGACGCCGTAGGAGCCTACCGTGGAGAGGCCGTAGAGCAGGCCGCCGAAACCGACGGTGGACAGCACGACGGAGAGCTTGTCGAGCTTCGCAGCGGTCTTTTTCGCAGACTCCTTCGGCACCGCGAAGAACGAGCACGCGATGACGATGACGGAGAGCACCGCGATGGCAAGGAACATGACGTGGTAGCTCGCATGGTCGATGACGAGGCCGGCGACCGTAGGGCCGACGGCCGGTGCGAAGGCGATGACGAGGCCGAACGTGCCCATGGCCGAGCCGCGGCGTTCGGCGGGGAAGGTGCGCATGAGCACGGTCATGACCATGGGCATGAGCACGCCTGCGCCCGCCGCCTGGATGAGGCGGCCTGCCAACAGGACGGCGAAGGCGGGCGACCATGCGGCGAGCAGGCTGCCCACGGTGAACAGGCCCATGGCGGCCACGAAGAGCGAGCGCGTGGAGAAGCGATCGGTCAAGTATGCCGTGACGGGAATCATGATGGCGTTCACGAGCGTGAAGCCGGTGGTCAGCCATTGCGCTGTGGAGGCGTCAATGCCGAAGTCATGCATGACCGCCGGCAACGCCGGGGTCACGACGGTCTGGTTCAGCACGGTGGTGAACGTGCCGAACATGAGCACGGCAAGCATGAACAATTGTTTTCTCTCGAGTCCGAACGCCACGCGCTCTCCTTCCTTGGTCGGGTGTTGCGGTTGCGCGGGGCTTGGATGCGCGCGGCAGCGAGACCGGGCTTTCCAAGAACCCTCGGTGTTCCTGAGCGCGGAACGCGCTTCGGTGAACGTGGTAATTCTATACTCGGTGTAAAAATGCATAAAGTGCAAATATACATGTGCTATAAAGTTCACACATGGACACGGGTCGAGGGCGCCAACGCTGCGCACCGCCCGTCCTGCGAAATGCGTGCTGGCGTTCGCGGACTTCGCAGGAGAGCGTCAAGAGCGAGATGAGGGCTGATGGGACACGCTGCGCCAGAAGGGCTGAGACAACGCAAGAAGGAGCAAACGCGCCAGACGATCGAGCGCGTCATCTTGGAACTTGTCCTTGAGCGCGGGTTCGAGGATGTCACGGTGGAGGACGTGTGCGCGCACTGCGACATCTCGAAGAAGACGTTCTTCAACTACTACGCTTCGAAGGAGGCGGCGGTGCTCGGCAGGCGCGATGCCGCGCCGAACGCCGAGTGCGTGCTTGCTGCCATGGAGCGGTCCCTTGCGGCGGCGGAGGCGACGGGCGCGCCCTGGAACTACCTCGATGCGATCGTTGAGCAGATGCAGTCCATGTTCAACGTGGGCGAAGGGCGCGAGGGCATTGTCCTGCTGCGCAAGGAGGTGTTCTCGAAGCACCCTCAGCTGCTGTTCGGGACGCAGCGCGGTGGGGCGGTCGTGCAGAAGGCCGTGTCGAGTGCGGTGAGCCAGTTTCTCGAGCGGCATCCCGACCAGCGTCGTCTGCGGACGCGGTCTGAGTCCGAGGAGACGGTGGTTGCGGCGTCGGTCGCCATGAACATCATGCGCACGCGCGCCATCCTGTCCGTCCACGGCGACCACGTGATGACCGTCGAGGAGGCGCGTCAGCTGGTGGTCGACTTCATGACGAGCACGGAGTAGGCTGCGGGCGGCTCGCGCGCCCAAAGGCGCTCGCGTGGCTTCTCGGCGACTGCGCGCCTTGGCGTGGCGCTCGCCTGGCAGCTGCCCGGCGGCGAGCTTCGCGCGAAGCAGCAGGCGGCTGCGTTTCCCCTCTTGAAGCCGTTTGGGCCGCGCTCGCGGCGAAGCGCGCTCGCGGTGTCCTCCTTTTGAAGCCGCTTTTGATTCCGGCAAAAACGAAAGCCCCCGATGCGGGGGCTTTCGTGCGTTTGAGAGAGGCGCGCGGCGAGACAGGTGCGTTCGCCGAAGCGGGCGAGCGAGCCTTAGCTCATCTGCACCTTCACTTCGTCGACGTCCTTGCCGGCGTTCGGGTCGTCGAAGACGGCCTTGTCCATGCGGTTGCCCTGGCGCGCGACCACGCAGGTTACGACGGCGTCGCCGGTGATGTTGACGGCCGTGCGCGCCATGTCGAGGATGCGGTCGATGCCCATGATGAGCGCGATGCCCTCAAGCGGCAGGCCGACGGAGTTGAACACCATGGACAGGGTGATGAGGCCGACCGACGGGACGCCTGCGGTGCCAATGGAGGCCAGCGTGGCTGTCGCAATAACCGTGGCGTACTCCACCGGGCCCAGCGGCACGCCGAAGAGCTGCGCCGTGAACACGACCGCGACGCCCTGCATGATGGCGGTGCCGTCCATGTTGATGGTGGCGCCCAGCGGGATGGTGAACGAGGAGATGCGACGGTCGACGCCCATCTTCTTGTCCAGCGTTTCGATGTTCAGCGGGATGGTGGCGTTCGACGTGGCCGTGGAGAACGCGAAGGCCATGACGGACACGAACTTCTTCAGGAACATGACGGGGTTCACGCGAGCGAACACGGCCAGCAGGATCATGTAGACGATCAGGCAGTGGACCACCAGGCCGCCCAGCACCGAGACCATGTACTTGACCATGGGCAGGAACGCGTCGAAGCCAATGTTGGCGAACGTGCGGGAGAGCAGGCAGAACACGCCGAACGGGGCGACCACCATGATCATGGAGGTCATCTGCATCATGATGTCGTTGAACTGCTCGAAGAAGCTGTGCACGGTCTCGGCCTTGCGGCCCAGGATGGCGATGATGATGCCCACGAACAGCGCGAAGAAGATGACCGGCAGCATGTCGCCCGACGCAAGCGAGTCAATGGGGTTCGTCGGGATGATGCCGAGCAGCGTGTCGACCACGGAGACCTCCTCGGCCTGGCCGAGCTTCTCGGAGGCGCTCGTGTCCACGAGGATGGAGCTCATGTCCACGCCCACGCCCGGGTTGATGAGGTTCGCCACCGTGAGCGCCACGGCGACGGCGATGGCGGTGGTGCACACGTAGAACACGAGCGTCTTCACGCCCACGGTGCCGAGCGTCTTCGTGTCGCCGATGGAGGCGGCGCCGCAGACGATGGAGCAGAACACCAGCGGGACGACGAGCATCTGCATCAAGCGGATGAAGCCCTGGCCGATGACGTAGAAGATGCCCTCGACGAAAACCGTGTCGCGGACGAAGCCTTCCGGCACGAGGTAGTGGAAGATGACGCCGCAGATCATGCCCAAGATAAGGGCGATGAAGATGCGGGAGGTCAAGCCGAGCTTCTTGCGCTTCTTCTTCGGCTCCTCGGTGTTCTCGGGCTCGGTCTTTTCCAGGTGGTTGGTGATTTCCATGCGACTCTCCTTATCCGAGCAGCTCGTGGTTGGTCATGAACGCCTGCAGGTCGTCGCGCCAGTGGGGCATTTCGAAGACGCCGGTCATCTTGAGCATGAGGTTGTCAAGCTCAAGATGGTAGGAGTTGTCCGGGTTGTACGCGGCGGTGGCGCATTCGGGGTTCAAGCCGGCGAACTTGAGGATGGTGTGGGCGAACTCCAGGCGGCTGCAGGTGCCTTCGCAGGCTGCGTGGAAGATGCCGAACTCGCCGCTCTCGATGGCGGCGATGACGAACTCCGCCAGCGTGTCGGCGGACGTGGGGGAGCTCACCTGGTCGGCCGGAATCTCAATGGGCTGGTTCGTGCGGCCGGCCTCCAGGATGCGGGCGAGCAGGTCGCCTTCGCGGGTGTTGTAGATCCAGGAGGAGCGCACGATGATGTGGCGCGTGTTGAGGGTGCGCACGAAGTTCTCGGCGGCCACCTTGGACTTGCCGTAGACGTTGGTGGGGTTGGGCGCGTCGAACTCGTTCACGGCATGGCGCACCTTGCCGGCGAAGACGTCGTCGGTGGACAGGTGCACGATGTCGCCGCTGACGCTGGCGCTGGCGACGGCCAGGTTGCGGGCACCCAGCGCGTTGGTGCGGTACGCCTGCACCGGGTTCTCCTCGGCTTCGACGGCGCTCGCGGTGGCGGCGCAGTTGATGATGACGTCCGGACGGTTCATGGAGGCGTACTCCATCACGGCGTCCAGGTTTGCCACGTCCAGTTCGCGGTCGGTGGTGAGGACACGGTACTTCGAGTGGTCCAGGCGCTGCTCGATGGCGCTGCCCAGACGGCCTGCGGCACCGGTGATCCAGATGGCTCGTTGCGGTCCAAACTGCATGCGGTTCTCTCTTCTCTCTCCAGGAAAACAAACGCGCCCCGCGCCAGAAATCCGTCAGCGCGAGGCGAAACATACAAATTTAAATGATACCGATTGCTTTTCGTTCGCACAATATTCAAACATTCGGGGAAACGCCCAAGAATAACCGTCGTGCGCGCATAGGGCACGTAGGGAGGATGCGGGCGCGGTCCCGGCCGGAGCACGCTTAGGCGCCGATGGCGAAGTCGTAGACCACCTTCACGAAGAAGACGCACAGGACGACGATGATGACGGGGCGGGCGATGGCGCCGCCCTTTTTCGTGAACGTGCGCGCTCCCAGGTAGTTGCCGGCAATGCTGAAGCAGCCTGCCACCAGGCCGACGCCAATCCACACCTGGCCGTTCAGGAGGAACACCACGAGTGCGGTGACGTTGGTGGTGAGGTTGATGGCCTTCGTGATGCCGGCGGCGGAGCCCAGTCCCAGATGCGCGGCGCCGGTGAGCAGGAGCATGAGGAACGTGCCGGTGCCGGGGCCGTAGAAGCCGTCGTAGACGCCCACGGCAAGCGCGATGGCGCTGCTGAGCAGGATGGTCTGGCGAGGCGCGAGCGGCTCGGGTGTGGTGGCGCCGAAGTTCTTGAGGCGGAAGACGTAGAACGCCGTGACGGGCAGGATGACGAGCATGAGCACGCGCAGCGCGAAGTCGTTGACGAGCAGGACGAGGTTCGAGCCGATCGTGCTGCCGATGACGCCGCACGCCACGCACGGCAGCGCGAACAGGGGGCGGATGAACCCCTGGCGCGCGTACTGGATGGTGGCCACGGTGGTGCCCATGGCCGAGCCGAGCTTGTTCGTGGCGATGGCGGCATGCGTGGGCAGGCCAGCGATCATGTACGCGGGCAGCGAGATGAGGCCGCCGCCGCCCGCGATGGCGTCCACGTACCCAGCGACGAACACGAGGACGCAGATGATTCCCATGCCGATGAGCGATATGTCGCCGAAGAGCGCTTCCATGGTTCCTTTCAGACGTAAAAATGCCCTTCGCCCGCGGGGCGAAGGGCAAGTATAGCATCGGGGTGCGCGCTGGCTATTTGACGACGAGAACCGGGCAGTCGACGCTGCGCAGAACGGCGGCGCTGACCGAGCCGATCATGCCGCGCACCGCGTCGAGGCCGCGGCAGCCCATGACAATGAGGTCGACGTCGTGGTCTTCCACGTAGTCGCAGATGACCTTGCTCGGCTTGCCGTGGACGACGGCCAGGCCCAGCTCTGCGTCCTCTTCTTTGAGCAGGTCGTCCAGGTCGGCAGTGAGCTCTTCGCGACGATGGTCAAGGTAAGCGTCGAGCATTTCCTGCTGGTCCTTCGCGGACAGCGGCAGCACGCCGGAGACCTGCGCGGCGACCATGAACGAGCCGGACTCGAACTCGGGCGTGGGCGCTACGAACAGGGCGGTGACGTGCGCGTCCTCCTCATGGCTGGCCATTTCGAACGCGGCGCGCAGTGCGTGCTTGGCGGACTCGGAACGATCGTACGGAACGAGGATGTTGCGATACGGCATGGCTGCTCCCCTCTCGAGCGTTTGTGGTACAGCGGGCTGCTCGCCCTGTGTGGGTGCTGCGTCCGCGGCGGGATTCCGCATGGGGCCGCCTTCGTGCGGCGGGTGGTGCGCCGTCTCCGTGCAGAGAGCGCGCAGCATGCGGGCTGCTCCCGTTGAAACCACCCTACCACACGCATGCGGAATTGGGGCGGCGAGTTCGGAGAGGGCAAGCGGGCGGGGCTCCGGATTGGGCGTGCGCGGGCGACGGGCGCCTGGTGTCGTTCGGCCCTCGCGCCCGCCGCCGCTGGCTGACGCGCGCGATGCCGCTTTCATGTCGCCAGTCGTTGGCGGCCGCTCGCTGTCGTCTGTCGCCGCCGCCCGTCCGTTCGTTCGCCTCTCTGTCCGTCCCCGTTTTCTGCTGCCACTGCCATCCAGCCCTTCGTTCCCCTTTGCTTTCCGTAGCCGTCCGACCCTTCCGTTTGCCTCCTCTTTCCGCCGCTCTCGTCCGTCCCTCCGTTCATCTTTCGTTTTCGTTTTCCGCTGCTGTCGTCGTCTTGTTCGCCTCTCCGTCGTCTTCGTTTTCTGCCAAATTGGCGTTCCTGGCAAAATCGCGATGTTGCTGCACGAGAAAGGGGCTCGAGATGCCAAATCTGCCGAAATGGCACGACCAAACCGTTGCGCGAGCGTGCTTTGCGACATAAAAGCGCGCGAAGAGCGTGTGACGCGTTCAACAGTTCGTGCACAGAACAATTGCGAACAGGCGTTTCTTGCGATGGCGATGAGGACGCGGAAGGACTTGCGCCGGCGGTTGCCGAAATGAACCGGCGCTCCATCTTTTCTTCATGCCATTTCGGCGGATTTGTCAGATGAAAGGCGATTTTCATGCACGAGAGAGGTCGTTTTGCCATTTCGTTCGATTTGTCAGAACCCGTCAACGTAGAGAGCCACATTGGCCTGGGGGGTGTGTTCGCGTTGGCATGCGGGTATGACCCATTGGCTTGTGAGTGCGGTCGTGCTTGCCCGCAGGCATGGCACATTGGCTCATGGATGTGGTCGCGCTTGCCTGCTGGCATGGTCATACCAGCTTGCGGATGCGGTCACGTTGACCCGCGGGCATGGTCGCGTTGGTCCGGCGGGCACGGCCACATTGGCCCGGCGGGCGCGGTCGCATTGACCTGGTGGGATGCGAGGGGCTTGCAGTTACGGAGGCTTACACAGGGCTTTGCAACCCTGGAAGCCCGTGCGGGGCTTTGCGACCAAAGAGGCCCGCAAAGGGTTTCGTCGTTGCGGCAGCCTGTGGAAGCTTCATGCTTGAGCGGGCTGGCGGTTATGGCCAGGAGCTGGG
The DNA here is from genome assembly GCA_018715725.1 of Candidatus Aveggerthella excrementigallinarum. Taxonomy (GTDB): domain Bacteria; phylum Actinomycetota; class Coriobacteriia; order Coriobacteriales; family Eggerthellaceae; genus Aveggerthella; species Aveggerthella excrementigallinarum. The sequence continues at coordinate 6,380 of DVLD01000028.1, read as the reverse complement.
CGTTTGCGCCGCTGGGGTGTTGGATGGTGTTCTTGTCGCGCGGTAATGGTAAGGTGAAGTGACGGATTCGCTCAAGGCGAGGAGGCGCGCATGAAGACGGTCGAAGTGGTCGCTGCCATCATCAGGGGAGAGGCGTGCGTGCTCGCCACCCAGCGCGCCGACGGAGAGCTGGCCGGTGGCTGGGAATTCCCGGGCGGCAAGGTCGAACCGGGCGAGACGCGCGAAGACGCGCTGCGCCGCGAGATCAAAGAGGAGCTCGACGCCGACGTGGCCGTGGACGCGTTCTTCCAGACCGTCGCGTGGGAGGAGGGCGGATACCGCCGCGTCATGCACTGTTACCTGTGCAGCCTACCTGACGGGCGCTATCAGCTGCTCGAGCACCAAGACGCCCGATGGCTGCACCGCGACGAGCTCGATGACGTGGCCTGGCTTCCCGCCGACGCCGAAATCCTCGGCGCGCTGAAAGAAGCGCTCAAGGAAGCCTAGACCGTCCCGTTAGCAATGCGCCGAGCGAGGGTTTTGCCGATGGCATGCGGAATTTCGACCACAAGCGCATTGCCCATGCAGAAGGCGCGGTGCCCATCGGACATGCCGGTGTTCGTCCAGCCTTTCGGAAAGCACTGGAGCTGGTCGAGCTCATCGGGGACGAGGCGACGGTAGCGCCCGCTCTCGCATTTCACGACGTGCTTAAAGCGCGAGGCCCCGGCACCGCCTTCGCCTGTCAAAATGGTACGCGACGGATTTTCCGGCAGGTCAGGGAACGCCATGCTGCCCTCGGAGTAGTGGTAGGTAAACCCGGTCTTTTTGTTTGTGCGCTCTTCCTTCTTCGAGCCCTTGAGGTATTCCCATTTCTCGAGCTTGTCTGCAGGGATGAAGAATTCTTCCGGGACTTCGCTTTCGGGTACGAGGACATCGCCAAGCGTGCGACGAGGCCCGTTGTAGTCCTCGGTGACGTTGGCTGAATAAACTCGGCAGTCTTGCATAACGCCGGCGGTGCGGAAGGCGGAGACCTTGTCTCCCTTGCCGAACGCGCGGGTCATTTCGAACGCGTCCTTGGAGATGTCGAACTCGACTTGCCTCTCGAGCTCAGGTTTGATGGGCAGGGCTTCGGCGAGAACGCCATCGGTGACAAGGCGCTCTCTCAGCTGCCACTTCGGGGCATCGAGCTGGGCGAAGATATACACGCGCTTGCGACGTTGCGGGGCACCGTACTCGGCGGAGTTCACGACGCGCCATTCGACGGAGTAGCCAAGCGACGCGAAGCACGAGAGCATAATCGCGAAATCGCGACCACGTTGGGAAGCGGGTGACTTCAAGAGGCGGTCGACGTTCTCGAGCAGCACAAACCGTGGCTCCTTAAGGGAGAGGAAGCGATAGATTTCCCACCACAAAACGCCCTTGTGGCCCTCGATGCCGCCTGCTTGGGAAAGCGGCTTGGCGACGGAATAGTCTTGGCAGGGGAATCCGCCCACCGCGAGGTCGCAGTCGGGAATAACGCGAGGGTCTTCCTCTGCGAGGTCCATGACCTCGGCGATATCGCGGTTGACCAGGGTTCCGTTCGGCCAGTGCGTCTCATAGCACCGGGCGGCGAACTGGCGCGCCTTGGTTCCTGGCGGCTCCCATTGGTTCGCCCAAATGGTGTCGTAAGGCCCTGCGGCGGGCATGTTGAACTCGGGGTGCTCAGGGTCGCGGTAGCCGTCAAGCGCAAGACGAAATCCGCCCACGCCGGCAAACAATTCCGCAACTCGAATTGTGTTCACGCGCCCCCCGTTCCTTCATGCTTGCTTGTTGCCGAGGATCAATCAAAATCGACCCCGTGTCAAGATCCGTCTGCAGAAAAGCGCAATCCCGACAAAAGAGCACACATTGTATCAGATGCCTTTGAGCTTCAACTGGGCGCGAACATACGTGTTGTTGATCCAGAAGCTTTGCTTCGTCATGGCGCGTCCGTCAGGGAGAAGGCTGGCGTCTTTGTCGACATCTCCGTACTCGGAGCCATCTTCAAAACGATAGGCGCTTCTGCTGGTATGGGGCCGCACATGCGCAACGCCGTTATAGTCCGAGCCGGGCAAATTGTTTGTGAACATGGGCTTCCCTGTGGCGGTACACCGAGGCTGCCCGTCTTCCTTCCTGAGCATTCTTTCGATGCTGACGCCCTCAAGGACGACTCGGCGTGTTTCTTCCCATACGCTCTCCGCCTTTGCCCTGTCTTCGGCGGGCATCGACCAAAACGTGGCTCCGCTAAGGCGATAGTCGCTGCCGTCTTCCTTGAAGACAACGAACAGGAATTCCTGTTCGCATGCAGAGCGGAATGCGGAGTCTTCCCAGCAGGGCTCCTCAAGGAGCTCGCTGAATTCAAATGCCGGGAAAGAGACGTGCTCTTTTATCGTGTCGTTCTTCTGAATCCTGACGGTCCTCACGACAATGCCTGCCTTGATGAATTCCTCAACCTGGCTGGATGGGTCGATTCCCAGTATCCGCTTTGTCAACAGGGCGTAATCGCCCTTTGAAACGTCGTCGTTTTGAGGGAGCCCCAGAGTTTCCTTGAGTTGCCCTCTCGTCATTCCTCGGTACTGCTCGAATCGCCTAAGCACAAGCTCTTCGAAGCCAATGCCTTCCTCTCCTTGGATGCGCTTGATTGCCTGCAGTCCAAGGTTGTTCCTGTAAAACGCGGTCATGTATGACGACTTGAGCGCGAACGCGCGAGTCTTCGCCTTGACCTCGGAATACGGCTGTTGCTGCAATTGCGCGGAGGACGATCCCTTCGTGCATGCTTCAAGGTAGTGCGTGTCGCCGCCAGATAGTTCGTGGGCTTTGCCGGCGCGGATTTTGTCAACAATGGCGTGCCAGTCGTCGCGGATGACGGCCATGTCGCCCTCGGGGAAGTCTTGGATGTCCACGAATTCAATCTCGTAGTCGAAGATGCTCTTCTCGGGTTCGTGAAGATAAGAAATAAGCAGGACGTTGTCCAATTTCTCGCGGCAGGTGGACGTCTCCCATTCCTCTTTCACGATGTCGCAATAGTTAATCATCGTGATAACAAGCCGCTCTTTCGCCGAGATGGTCTTGTTCTTATTGCGCTTGATAGGGGTCGTTTTCAGCTCCATGCCGACTTCTGGAAAGTCCGGCTCCTGGTTGGAATTGGGCTCGTATTGGAAATAGTAGTATTCGACCGCTTGGCCCAGACCGCCTTTGTTGCCCGCTTTGGGCGCGTCCATTTCGGTGTTTTGCTGCGTCATCTCGCGAAGCGAGTGCCCTTCGAGCCTTTTTGCGTAGCGGACAATGGAGTCTTTGTCGCCGGGGTCGTAAGGGAGCTCTTCGCGCGGAACAAGGTAGCGGACCATGGGTTTCCCTTCTCGCGGGGGTGCGATCCCACTTTATTCCAGCAGGGGGGTGCGGAGCGTCGACATGTGGCAAAGGGCGCTGAAGAATGTCGGAACGGCCCTAAGGTCGAGCGTTTTGCCTGCCTGCAGTCCGTGCTGCGAAAAGCCCTGAGGCGCAGCAGGAGCGGTGCGGAGCTTGCGCCCACAATCAGAGGCTTTCCTGGCGCAAAATGAAAAGAGGCCGGCAATGCCAGCCTCTCAAAGCTCGAACACGCATGCTTTCAATGCGCGGTGTTGCGGAATGGCTTCGCGCGGCGCTACTTCTCCAGCGGGACGACCTCGAGCCAGCAATCGTCGGGGTCCTTCACGAAATAGATGCCCATGTTCGGGTTCTCGTGGCAGATGATGCCCATCTTCTCGTGCAGGCGGTGCGCCTCGTCCATATCCGGCACGGCGAAGGCCAGGTGGGTGTCCTTGTCGCCGTTGTTGTACGGCTCGATGCGGCCTTTGTTCCACGTGAGCTCCAGGCGGAAATCGCTCTGGTCATTGCCCAGGAAGACGATGCGCCAGCTGCCGTCCTCGGGCTCGATGGAGTCGATGACTTCCAGGCCGAACGCCTTCTGGTAGAAGGCGATGGACGCGTCCAGGTCAAGGACGTGCAGGTTCTCGTGAACAAGCTTTGCTTTCATAGGTCTCCTAACGTTGGTTTTCGCGCGCACGATTGTACCGTGCGCTTTGCGCGCAGCTCGCTGGCGGGTTCGTTCCTACCAGCACAGGACCTCGTAGCCGTCATTGGTCACGGCCACCTGGATCTCCCATTGGGCGGTGGGCTGGCGGTCCTTCGTGCGAACGGTCCAGCCGTTCGGGTCGCTCATGTCGATGTCGGGCTTGCCCATGTTGATCATCGGCTCGATGGTGAACACGCAGCCTGGGGCGAGCACCATGCCCGTGCCCTTCGGAATCGTGAAGCTCACGAAGGGGTCCTCGTGGAACTCCAGGCCGATGCCGTGGCCGCCGAACTCCGCCACCACGGAGTAGCCGTTCTCATGCGCGTGGTCCTGCACCGCCTGGCTGATATCGCCCAGGCAGCCCCAGGGTTTCACCTGCTGCAAGCCCAGCTCCACGCACTCTTTCGTCACGCGGACGAGCTTTTCCCACTCAGGGTCGACCGTGCCAATGCAGAACATGCGGCTGGAGTCGGAGTAGTAGCCGTCCAGGATGGTGGAGCAGTCCACGTTGATGATGTCGCCCTCTTTGAGCACCTCGCCCTCGTCGGGGATGCCGTGACAGACGACCTCGTTGATGGACGTGCAGACGCTTTTCGGGAAGCCCTCGTAGTTCAGCGGCGCAGGGATGGCGCCGTGCTCGACGGTGTACTCGTGCACCCAGTTGTCGATGTCCTGCGTGGTCACGCCGGGCTTGATGCGCTCGGCCACGTAGTCGAGCGCGCCGATGTTCACGGCGGCGCTCTTCTTGATGCCCTCGATGTCGGCGGGGGTCTTCAGCAGGTTGCGATAAGGGACCTCATGTCCCTCCTCGTAGCATTCCTGCAGGCGCTCGTCGATTTGCAGGTGGCACTTCTTGTACTTCTTGCCGCTGCCGCACCAGCACTCGTCGTTGCGGCCCGGGGTCGATCCGTCGTACATGTTCTCCTCGCTTGCTTGGTCGGGGCGGCGCGCGAACGCGCTGCCGGGCGCTGTGACCGCTGCGCGATGGCGATGCGGCTGATGGCGGCAGGGCGCGAGAACGCGGCGTCGCGTGAGTTGTGTCAGGCGAACATTGTACTCCGAAGGCGCCAGCGCGGGAATGCGCGGGCGGGAAAGGGAGGGGCGCTCACGTAGGAACATGCGGAGGGGGGAGGGGTCGGGCGGAGGGAAGGGGCCGGATAGAGAGGAGAACCATCCCGCAGCGCAGGCGCGGGCAAAACAGCCCCGATACCGCCATCGCGCGCCGTGCGGTAGGGGGAGTTGACGGTTGCGAACCCGTTATGCCGTGTTCTTGCAGACTCGTGCATAATAGAAAGGTACGTATTTTGGCAGACCGCCCTGCAAACGCGCCGTGGGCGCTGGGCGGAAAGCCGCCTCCCTGGGTAAGGGACGATTGCAAGGAGTGTGGATTCTTCCATGCCCGTTTGGCTTAGTTTCATCCTGGTAGCCTTCTTCATCCTCATGAACGCGTTCTTCGTCATGGCCGAGTTCTCGCTCGTGCGCGTGAGGAAGTCGCAGATCGAGATTGCGCTCGATGCCGAAAAGCCCGGCTCCAAAAGCGCCATGCGCATCGCGAACAACGTGAACGCGTACCTGTCCGCCTGCCAGCTGGGCATCACGCTGGCGTCCCTGGCCTTGGGCTGGCTGGGCGAGCCCGCGGTCTCCGCGCTCATCGCGCCGCCGCTCATGTCGGCGGGCATCCCCGAGGCGGCGGTCCACGCCATCTCCATTGCGGTCGGCTACATCGTCATCACGACGTTGCACGTGGTCGTCGGCGAGCTCATCCCGAAGTCGCTCGCCATCTTCAACACCGAGGAGCACGCGCTGCACACCGCCACGCCGCTCGTGTGGTTCTACCGCATCACGTACCCCATCATGTGGCTGTTCAACTCCATCACGAACGGCTTCGTGAAGCTGCTCGGCCACGACCCCGCCAACGAGCACGAGGTGTACTCCGGCGAAGAGCTGAAGCTGCTGATCGACGAGTCCACCGAGAGCGGCCTGATCGAGCCCGAGCAGAACGAGTTCGTGGACAACATCTTCGACCTGGGCGAAAAGGACGCGGAGGCCATCATGACCCCGCGCACCGACCTTGTCTGCATCGATCTGGACGAATCGCTCCAAGAGGCTATGGCCACGGTGCGCCAGTACAAGTACACGCGCTTCCCGGTCTTCCGCGACAACAAGGACAACATCGTCGGCTTCGTCCACATCAAGGACCTCTACGACATGAAAGAGGACGGCCACAAGACTATGAGCCATGTGCCGATTCGTCCTATCAACGCGGTGCCGGAAAGCATCCCGGTCTACAAGCTTTTGCAGACGCTGCAGGATAAGCGCACGAAGATTG
>DVLD01000027.1 GCA_018715725.1 Candidatus Aveggerthella excrementigallinarum | reverse complement strand
GTGCCGAGGGCGATGGCGGCGTCGACGCCGAAGCTGAGCGTTTCGAGAAAATGCTCACCGTTGCACACGCCCACGTCGAACGGCTCGAGCCGCGCCGTCCGCAGCGCGCGCCAGGCGTCCTCGACGCCCGTGCGCGGTACGCCCACTGTGCGCGCGAAGTCGTTGCCGTTACCGCACGGCAAGACGCCGAACGCGGGCCGATCCTCACGCGGAAGCGTCATCAAGCCTTGGAGCACCTCGTGGAACGTGCCGTCCCCGCCGCACGCGATCAGGACATCGAAGCTCGCCGACGCGTGCGCAATCTCTGCCGCATGCCCTGCTCGCTCGGTCGTGACAACGCGCGTGCGGTCGGCGATCCCTTCGCGCGCAGCCTGCGCGCGCAACCATGCTGCCGCCCGCTCCCCCGCGCCGTTCTGCGCGGCGGGGTTCACGACAACGAGCACGCGCCCGTCCAACGGACGCACGTGCGCGATGTTCTGTTGGCATCCCCTCCCCATACGCTGCAGTATATGGGAAATATGCGACTTTATCGCCCCCAAATCATCTTGCATAGCTGGAAAGCTATACTGCGGCGCCAAATGAGACCACACATTCCAAGGGGGAATTCGCATGACCGAACGGAAGATCATCCGCATCGACGAGGAAGCCTGCACTGGCTGCGGCCTGTGCGTCGCAGCCTGCCACGAAGGCGCCATCCAGATGGTGGGCGGCAAAGCGCGCCTGGTGCGCGACGACTACTGCGACGGTCTGGGTGACTGCCTGCCCAGCTGCCCGGTGGGCGCCATCTCCTTCGAGGTGCGCGAGGCGGCGGCGTACGACGAGGCCGCCGTCATCCGCGCGCAGATGGAGCGCGCGAAGGCTGAGTCGCATGCCAGCATGCCCGCAGGCGGGTGCCCGGGCAGCATGGCGAAGGCCATCGAGCGCCCGCGCGAGACGGTCGCGCCGAGCGCCTCGCAGGCTTCGTCCGCAAACGAAGGCTCGACCGGCACCGCGCCCGCGCCCGCAGCCAACCCGGCGCACGCTGGCGAGCGCGCGGCAGCGCCCTCGTGGCTGTCCCAGTGGCCGTGTCAGATCAAGCTCGCTCCCGTGAACGCGCCGTACTTCCAGGGCTGCGACCTGCTTGTCGCCGCTGACTGCTGCGCCTTCGCCTACGGCGACTTCCACGACCGGTTCATCAAAGGGCGCGTGTGCCTCGTGGGCTGTCCGAAGCTCGACGGCGTGAACTACGCCGAGAAGCTGGCCGAGGTCGCCGCCGCCAACCAGGTGCGCTCCGTCACCGTCACGCGCATGGAAGTGCCCTGCTGCGGCGGCATCGAGCACGCCGCGCGCACGGCGGCAGACGCTGCGGGCGCCACCTTCCAGTGCGTCACCATCTCGACCGACGGAAGGATCATCGGATAGCGCGAGCGCAGCGAGCAGCCCCGCCACCGAACGTAGAAGGCGCGTTGCCCAGGACGGTAACGTCCAATGGGCAACGCGCCTTCGTGAGTTCGCGCTTCCTTACGAGCGCGACCGCACCGTCTCGGCATGCCAAGCAAGCACGGCGCGGCACAGCGCCAGCAGGCAATCGAAGTACCCGTCACGCGCCGCTGCACGCACGCCCTCGTGGAGCGATTCGACCCATGCAAGCGGATGGCCTTCAACGAACGAACAGACGGCTTCCTCGTCCTCATGAGACGCTTCGGCGTTTTCCGCGAGCCGTCGGCACAGCTCGCTGAGGTACAGAAGCTCGATGCCCAGGTGGTCTTCGTACTGATGGTTCTCATTGGACAGCACGAGTCCGGCATCGCGCAAGAGCGCGCGCATCTCGAACGTAGCAGCCCCGAACCCTGCACGAGACTCGCCCGCGGATTGGCGATGCATGGTCTCCCACGGGGCGGCCGCCGGGCGCGGCGGACCGACGAACAGGCGCGTGAACTCGACCGAGCACCGAACCGCCGGGTCCTCCCCCGCGTCGGAAGCGCTCGACAGCATCCGCCGCGCACAGTTGGCGCACGCGGCTGCCGCCCGCGAGGCTTCAGGGCTTTCGAACGTGGGGAACTCCTCCCAGAACGCAGGGTCCAAACCGACGGTCGCCGTCTGCGTCATGGGCTTGAGCAGCGAGCTCCCAAAGAACGCGTACGCCTGAGAAAGCGTCTGCCACGTTTCGCGCTCGATACGGCACGCCATGAGAATCCATCCTTTCGTCGATCATGTGGCGCCGTCCTCAATCGGAGGGGTGGTCGAGGACGGCGCTCCAAAGAAAAGCCGGCGCTACGCGGCCTTCGCCGCCGCCTGCGAGGACGCCTTCGCCGTGCGCGTGGCGTCAGCCTGCACCTGGCTGCCCTTCAGGAGCTTCTGCGACAGGACGAGGAACGCCAGCGCGCCGAGTGCGATGACGCCCACCGCGATCACGACCTCGATCGTCTGCGGCGCGTACAGGCCGTTGAGCGACCAGGCGGCCGTTCCCGTGGAGCGGATGGCCTCGGTGGACCCGGAGATGACGCCCGGGGCGCCCGCCACGTTGAACTCGAAGAACGAGGTGAGCAGCAGCCACACGCGCTTGCAGAACACGCCGCACACCACGCAGGCGCTCGCGAACGCGACCAGGCCCATACGCGCGCGGTTCTTCGCGAACACGAGGATGGCGAACGGAATCACGACGCCCACGATGATCTCAAACCAGAAGAACGGGGCGGTCACGCCGGTGGCCATGATGGCGAGCGTCTCGGCCCCCGCGGCGCCCGGGTACGCCATGGTGAGCGCCTCGCATCCCACCAGGAAGCCGTCGACGGCGATGCACGTGGCAAGCAGGCCGGCAAGATTGCTCATGAGCTTCTTCTCCACGCGGAAGATGCCGGCCTTGTTGAGCCCCATGAGGGAAAGCAGCAGCAACGCCAGGCCGGAGTCCATGGCGGACACCACGAACAGCGGCGCCATGATGGCGGAGTACCAGCCTTCCTTCGCCATCTCGAGGCCGAAGATCCACGCGGTCACGGAGTGCACGAGGATGGCGACGGGCAGGGCGAAGCGGGAGACGACGGGCACCTTGCGCTGGGCGCTCTCCTTCTTCGAGGTCATGAGCGCCAAGTAGATGATGTTGATGACCAGGTAGAGCGAGATGACGCACACGTCCCAGCACAAAGGAGAGGTCGGGTTGAACCCGGTCAGGATGCGCCACACGCGCTGGATGCCGCCCAGGTCAATGAGGATGAACAGGCCCGCGCAGCAGATGCACACCGTGGACAGGATGACGGCGGGCAACGCCACCTTCTTGTACTCCGCCACATGGAAGACCGAAGCAGAGGACGCCACGATCAGGCCGCCGGCGGACAGGCCGACGAAGAACATGAAGAAGGTGATGTAGAGGCCCCAGGACGCGCCATTGTTCATGCCCGTCACGCCCAGGCCGTTCATGAGCTGGTAAATCCACGCTGCGACGCCCGCGATGGCCAACACGCCCAGCACGCCGCACGCGGCTTTGAATTTGGTGAAAGTTCCCATGATGGCTCCTTAGTCGAAGTAGTGGACCTGAGGACGCGTGCCCTGCTCTTCGAGCAGCACGCCCGCTGCGCGATTGGCGATCAGGCGAGAGATCTCGCTGTCCGGATCGTCCAGGTCGCCGAAGACGCGCGCGGTCGTCGGGCAGCACACCACGCACTCCGGCTCCTCGCCGTTGTCGGTGCGCTCCTTGCACAGCGTGCACTTCTCGACCACGCCCTTCGGGCGCACGGGAACGCGCGGGTCGCCGTAGTCGAACCCGGTGTCGCGCGCCGGCTCGTTCCAGTTGAACACGCGCGCGTTGTACGGGCAGGCCGCCATGCACATGCGGCAGCCGATGCATTTGTCGTAGTCGATCTCAACGCGGCCTTTGTCGTCCTTGTACGTGGCCCCGGTCGGGCACACGCGCTGGCACGCGGGGCTCTCGCAGTGCTGGCACGCGACGGGAACGAACGCGCGCGAAAGGTTCGGGTAGTCCCCCACGGCGCCGTCGATCACGTCGCTGCCCTCGGTGAGCACGCGGTTCCACAGCATGCCGGATGGCACGTTGTTCTGCATCTTGCACGCGTTCGCGCACGTGTGGCAGCCGATGCAGCGATCAAGGTTGATGGCCATTCCGTATTTCGTCATCTCAGGTCACCTACGCTTTCTTCACTTCGACGAGCGTGTCGTTGAACGGGATCGGCGCGCCCGTCAGCAAGTACTCGTGACGGTCGCTCAGGCGATTGTTCGTGACGTTTTGGAAGTTGCCCTCGACCACGTGCTTCGACCATGCCGCCTCGTAGATGCGCGAGGAGCCCGGCCGGATGGCGGCGTTCGCCCGCACCGGCGCCTTGAAGGAGCCGCGGTCGTTGAAGATCTCGACCACGTCGCCGTCCTGGATGCCGCGGTCGGCCAGGTCGGCAGGGTTCATCTCCAGGTAGGGCGTGTAGAACTGCTGCAGCCATTTCGCGGCCCTGAAGTGCGAATGGATGAAGAAGCGCGTGCGCGTCTGCGTGAGCTGCAGCGGGTACTTCTCGGCAAG
>DVLD01000026.1 GCA_018715725.1 Candidatus Aveggerthella excrementigallinarum | reverse complement strand
AGTAATCCTTCGCCGAAGGCGAGTGCATCCACTCCTGGTAGAACTCCTCGTAAGCATCCGCCAGCACAGCCTCGCGCGCACGGCGCATCAGGTCGAGCAGGAAGTGCAGGTTGTGCACCGAGAGCAGGATGCCGCCGAGCATCTCGTTGCTCTTCACCAGATGGCGGATGTACGCGCGGCTGTACTGGCGGCACACCGGGCAGTCGCACTGCGCGTCAAGCGGCCCGAAATCGCGCGTGTACTTCGCGTTGCGCATGTTCATGCGCCCTGTGCTCGAGAACGCCGTGCCCATGCGCGCGGTGCGCGTGGGCAGCACGCAGTCGAACATGTCCACGCCCTCGCGCACTGCACGCACGAGCGTCGTCGGGTTGCCGACGCCCATGAGGTAGCGCGGTTTGCTCTCGGGCAGGGCGCGAGCCACCGCGCCAAGCGTTTCGAACATGAGGTCGTGCTCTTCGCCCACCGAATAGCCGCCAATGCCGAAGCCGCCGAAGTCCTTATGGCCCGCCGCCACCGACTCCTCGCCGATCTGGCGCAGCCGGCGCACGCTCTCCAAGCGCAGGTCAAGGTGCATGCCGCCCTGAACGATGCCGAAGAGCGTCTGGTCCTCGCGCGTGTGCGCCGCCAGGCACCGGCGCGCCCAGTTGGCGGACAGCTCCATGGCCGCCTGCACGAACTCGCGCGTGGCGGGATAGGGGGCGCACTGGTCGAGCTGCATGGCGATATCGGCGCCAAGCGCCATCTGGATGCGCATGTTGTCTTCGGGCGTCCATCGCACGTAAGAGCCGTCATAGATAGAGCGGAAGGTCACGCCGTCGGCGTCGAGCTTGCGCGTGTCCGCCAGCGAGAAAATCTGGAACCCGCCCGAGTCCGTGAGCATGGGGCCGTCGTAGTTCATGAAACGGTGCACGCCGCCCGCCGCCGCGACGACGTCCTCGCCCGGCCGCTGGGACAGGTGGTAGGTGTTCGCCAGCACCACCTGGCTCTGCAGGCTGCGCAGTTGGTCGACCGTGACGCCCTTGACCGTGGCGGCGGTGCCGACCGGCATGAACATGGGCGTCTGGAAGCTGCCATGGGCCGTCTCGTACGTGAGCGCGCGAGCATGCCCGCTCGTCGCGTCGACGGTGCAATCGAACAGCGCCATGCTACGCCCCCGCTTCCGTGCCGCCAGCCTGCGCCGCGGCCTCTTCCATCGCCCGGGCGCCCGCTTCGTCGAAGGCGTCCTCGCCCAGCTTCGGCGCCGTCTCCGCGGCGCTCGCGCTTGCCTGCGGCGCGCCCGGCACCACGCCGACCGCCGGCGCGGTGCACGTTGCGGGGTTCGCGCAGTCCGGCAGCGCGCGCACGAACGCCAAAAGGTCCGCCATCGTGCCGTGCTGGACGCTCTCCACGTCGAAGTCGTTCGGATTGAGCAGGCAGTCCGTCACCAGGTACGCCGGCATGCCCAGCTGCATGCACGCCAGGTCCTCTTTGGTGTTGTTGCCCACCATGAGCACCTCGTCCGGACGGCAGCCGAAAGCGCGCAGGTTCTCTTCGAAGTACGCCGGATGCGGCTTGATGGCGGTGGAGTTGTCGTACACCGTGATGCGCTCGAACCATGCGGGGTCAAGGTCGCCCCAGTTCAAGCGCCACTGCGTCGCGCGCAGCGGGAACATGGGCATGGTGGTGAGCGCCACCGGGTAGCCCTTCGCGCGCAGCGTCTCCACCACCTCGGCGGACAACGGCTCGGGCGGCATGCCGGAGCCGATCTCGCCGAAATCGCGCTCGTAGAACTCGTCCAGCATGGTCTGCCACGTCTCGGCGTCTTCGGAGCCCATGCGCTCCAGGAACACGCTCCAGAAGCATTCGCAATTCGTCACGCCTGGATGGTCGCCCGCCATTGCGTAGATGCCAGCGTTCAGTGCATCAGAGAACGCCTTCGGGTCGTAACCGCGCTCGGCGACGAAGCCTTTGAGCGCCAGGTAATAGCCGCCCATGAACCGATCCATGTCGAGCGGCAGCAGCGTGCCGTCAAGATCGAAGAACACGGCACGGAGGGTGTGTTGGTCCATTTTGTTCCTTTGCGTCACGGACGGACGGTGGCCGACCGCACGCCGCCCGCGCTGCCGCGCGAAAACCCGACGTCACGGCACATCGCGCGCAGGAAAGACAGCGTGGTGGAACGCCGGCGAAAGCCGCCCCTTCTTGCGTCCGTGCTAGTATAAGGCAGCTTGAAAGGAGCGCTGGCAGTCCCATGAAAATCCTACTCCACGCCTGTTGCGGGCCGTGCTCGCTGGAGCCCGTGCGCCTGCTGCGCGAGGCCGGGCACGAGCTTGCCGTGTATTACGCGAACGCGAACATCCACCCAGAGGCCGAGTACGCCCGGCGTTTGGACACGCTGCGCGCGTGGGCGCGCGACGAGGGCATTCCCGTCATCGAGGGAACGTACGACGTGGCCGCGTGGGAAGCGGCCGCCGGCCGCTTCGGCGCCAGCATGGACACGCGCGAAGAGCGCTGCCGCGCCTGCTACCGCCTGCGCCTCGAAGAGACGGCTCGCTACGCCGCCGCACACGGGTACGACGCCGTGTCCACGACCCTCACCGTCAGCCCGTACCAGTACACGCTCGTCATCGAAGAGGAAGTGCGCCGCGCCGCCGAGGCGGCGGGCATCGCGGCCGTCTTCGAGGACTTCCGCCCTCAGTACGACGAGGCCACACGTCGCAGCCGCGCGCTCGGCATGTACCGGCAGAATTACTGCGGCTGCCGCTACTCGGCCGCCGAGGCGGCGCGCGAGCGCGCCGAACGCAAGGCGGCGCGCGCGGCGAGAAAGGCCGCCGAGCAGGCTGCGCACGCCGACGAGCGCGCAGCGGAAGAAGCGGCTCGCGCGAAACGGAAAGCCGAGCGCGCCGCCTACGACGAAGCGCAGGCCCGCAAGCATGCCGTGCTCAAAGCCCTGCGCGCGCAGCGCAAGGCA
>DVLD01000025.1 GCA_018715725.1 Candidatus Aveggerthella excrementigallinarum | reverse complement strand
AGCGTTCGTCCTGAGCCAGGATCAAACTCTCCGTGGAAATCAGAGGGGCTCTGCCCCTCCTCGGATCCATGGTCGCTTCTTCAAGCTGATTCTCATCTGCTCGCTGAAAGCTGGAAAAAGAAATTGGAAAGGGTCCTCCCGGACATCCGTCCGAGGGCTCCTTCGACTTCGTCTCTTCGCGGTATCCGTCTCTCAAGGTGCGGGCTCGGGAGGCTCGGCCTCCCTGGCCTCGCCGTCTTCCCTGCGGAAGCGGCGAAAACGTATACTACCCGCCTCCCGCCCCCGCGTCAACTCCTTTTTTAAAATTCTTGGCAGGCCCCTTGCGCGGGGCGGGGCTGGCGGGCGCCCCACCAGGGGTTTTGTGCATGACATCGTCTTGACAATGTTCCTTTTCCTGACACATTCTTTGCACAAAGCACCTTCCCACTCGCGCACACTTCTTCGAGCGGCGACGCTTCGGCTGCGCGCAATTCCGCCTTTCTGCTCGCGCGCGATCGCATGCGCACGCTCGGCAGGTGTGCAGCACGCTCGCATGTACGCACTCGGTGGGTGTGCAGCACGCTCATATGCGCGCGCTCAGCAGGTGTGCAGCACACCGGGCTCGAGCCCTTCCTGCTCGCACGCATGCTCGTGCGCATTCGCCCTCCTACAGCAAGAAGGCTGAAGCCCTATGGCTCCAGCCTTCCTTTCAGGGGCGTTTTTCCGCCCGTATGGATGAATGCTCTGCAGGGGCGTCTTTCCCTCCTGCATGAATCAAGAACGCGCGTGAGGATTGAGGCTACTTCTCGGCAATCTTCACGAACTTGCGCTTGCCCACCTGCACGGTGGCGTCTTTCAGTAGCTCCGGTGCGACGTTGTACTCCTTTGCGGGCACGGCTTCGCCGTTGACCTTCACGCCGCCGCCATCAATGAGGCGGCGCGCTTCGCCGACAGAGCCGGCCATGCCGGCATCGGCCAGCAATTTCGCCAGATACACCTTGCCCTCATCGTTGGGCGTCAGGTCGGCCTCGAACGTGGGGATGTCGGTCGGAACGTCGTGCTGCTTGAACACGCGGTCGAACTCCGCTTCGGCAGCCTCGGCAGCGGCCTCGTCGTAGTACGCGGCGACGATGTTCTTCGCCAGGTCGCGCTTGACGCGGTTCGGGTGCAGCTCGTCGTTGGCCAGGCCCGCCTCGATCGCATCGATCTGATCGACCGGCACGGTGGAGGCAAGGCGATAATACTTGACCATCATCTCGTCAGGAATGGACATGACCTTGCCGAACATATCGGCCGGCTCGTCGGTCAGGCCAATGTAGTTGCCGTAGCTCTTCGACATCTTGCGCACGCCGTCGGTGCCTTCGAGCAGCGGCAGCGTCAGGCAGACCTGCGGCTCCATGTCCATCTTCTCCATGAGCTCGCGACCGGCGAGCAGATTGAACAGCTGGTCGGTGCCGCCAAGCTCGACGTCGGCCTCGATGACGACCGAGTCGTACGCCTGCATGATGGGGTACAGGAACTCGTGCAGGCTGATGGACTGGTTGTTCGTGTAGCGGTTATGGAAGTCGTCGCGCTCGAGGATGCGCGCGACGGAGAACTTGCTCGCGATCTTCAACAGACCCTCGAGGTCCATCGAAAGCAGCCATTCGGAGTTATAGCGCAGGGTGGTCTTCTCGGGATCGAGGATCTTGAACGCCTGGTCCACGTACGTCTGGGCGTTCGCGGCAATCTGCTCGCGCGTAAGCTGCGGGCGCGTGCTGTTGCGGCCGGACGGATCGCCAATGAGCGCCGTGCCGTCACCAATGATGAGCGTCACCCGATGGCCGAGATCCTGGAACGCGCGCAGCTTGCGCAAGGGGACGGCATGGCCCAGGTGGATGTCCGGCGCCGTAGGGTCGACGCCCAGCTTGATGTTGAGCTGCTTGCCGCGCTTCAGCTTGTCCAAAAGCGCCGTTTCGGGAACGATCTGCGCCGTGCCAGACTTGATGATGTGCAGTTGCTCTTCGGGGGTTATCGGACTCATCTCCTCGATTCGATGCTTGCATGCTATTCAGCGAATACTACCACATAGCGTGACGCCCATCCCCGCGCGCACATGCGCGCGCTCTGGCGCCGAAGCGCGGTTCCGCTGGCTACCCACCGCCGCGCACGTGTGAACCGAAACGGCAGACGGGCGGCCGCCTGACGGGCTGACCCATCTCCCGCGCGCACTGCGCGCCAGGCCGTCGAAACGCGCGAGCCCCCGCCTGAAGATTCGGGCGGGGGCTCGATTGGGCAAACGTCGCCAAGACGCCGCGCGCCGTTCGCTGCGGCGCTGCCGTGGCTCGCGCGTCGCGAAAGCGCTCTCCGGCTCGCCAGGAGGCGACCCGGCGTTGGCCAGGGGACGCGTGGTTATTGGACGCCCCTGAACAGGTGGCCGCTCGTGGCGCCTTCTTTCTTGGAGACGGCTCCCGCGCCGCGCACGGCGAGGTCGCACGCGCGGACAGCACGGCGCACCGCCTCGGTGGTCTCCGCCACGTTCATGAGCGTGGTATCGACCATGAACGAGGTCACGCCAGCGGACAGCAGCTCGGGCAGCACGTGCGCCACGTCCATCTGGACGGCGTTGTACAGATGGCTGCGACCGCACAGGTCGGTCACGACCGGCATCTCGTAGCCTTTGCGGTCTTTCAGGTAATGCGGGCTCTTACGGCGCGGACAGCTCTTGCACACCTGGTCGCACGGCCCCTGGCTCATGAGCAGGCAATGCTCGGTCACCATGAGCTCCGTCTGCCCGATGACCGTCACGCCCAAGTCGACCGGGGCGTCCTCGCCAAGCTCCTTGATCTGTTGGAGCGTGAGCTCGGGAGAGAGCCAGACGCGCTTCGCGCCAGCGCGCGCCGCCGTCTCGAGGGCAAGGCGGTTGAGGATGGGCAGGTGCGGACCGACCTCGGGCTGCATGCCGCGCTCGCGAGCCTCGACGAGCTGCGAGAGGTTCTCGGCGAAGACCGGTTGTCCCGCTTTGACCGGCGCCCACGGGTCGAAACCGACCGCGGCCTCGCGCGCGCCCGGCACGTCATCGTGCGCGACCGTGGGCAGGGCGAACACGACGCCCTTCGGGTAGCCCGCCTGCTCCACCGTGGAGGACAGCTGGCCGGCCACGACGGCCTCGCCGCGCTTGAAGTTCAGCACGGGCACGTACACGACCGCGGCGCCCGCCTTCCGCGCGGCGCGCGCGCAGGCAGGGTTCGTCGCCCATGCGACGACCTGTGGCTTGCCGCGCCAATGGTGCGGCAGCGGGTCGGGCTCGGGCAAACGCTCGAGCGTGCGCGCGCGGTATGCTGCGAGCAGCTCCTCCTCCAGGTTTTTAAGCGCGCGCGCCCTGATCTTATGCAGCTGGGAAAAGCCGATGCCGACCCCGTCCTCGAGGTCTACCTCCAGCTCGTCGAGCAAAAACGGCGTCGAGCCCATGCGGTCGACGTGCTCGCGCACCTCTTCCTCGGTGACGGGCTTCGTGCGCGCGGCCTCGACCACAGCGCCCTCCGCTTCCGCCCGCACCCCGTTCGCGGTCCAGAACGCGATAGCGAGCGGCTCGCCGATGCGCATCATGACCGATCCGCTCACGGCGATCTTGGGCAACGCAGAGTCGTCGACGAACGCAGCGTGCGCGTTGCGCACGCGGAACACGCGATCGCCCTTGTTCGCGCGCTTGGCAACGTCGAAGCGGACGCGGCCTTCGCGGTCGTAGTCGAAGCCCTCGAGCACGTGCGCGAAGTGGCCCTTGCTCGTCCAGAATTCCAGAACGTCGCCTTCGTGCAGCTCTTCCACGGTGTCGATGCACACTTCGCGGCCCTTCGCGTAGCCGACGCGGCCGATGAACACGCCGCGGTTGTTCGGGCGGCCGTAGCTCATGATGTCGTTGCCGCGCTTGCCCTCGAGATACGCCGTCGTGAAACCGCGCGAGAACGCCTCGGAGAGCACCTGGCGCTCCTCGTCGGTGGCGCGCACGGACGGATCGGGCTCCTCCCCTGCGCATGCGCGGTCGAGCACGGCTCGGTACACGGACGTGACCGCGCTCACGTATTCGGGCGACTTCATGCGGCCCTCGATCTTGAGCGAGTCAACGCCGAGAGCGGCAAGCGTGCCAAGCAGGTCCACCGAGCACAAATCCTTCGGCGAGAGCAAGTGCTCGCCCGGAGCGTCAAGCGCTTTGTTGCCTTTGCTGAGCGCACGATTGTGCAGCTCGTAGGGCAGGCGGCACGCCTGCGCGCACATGCCGCGGTTCGCTGAGCGACCGCCCACCATGGACGACATGAAGCACTGGCCGGAATAGCACACGCACAGCGCGCCGTGGGCGAACGTCTCAACCTCCATGTCGAGCTCGTGCGCCACGCCCGCAAGATGGTCGATCTCTTGGAGAGAAAGCTCGCGCGCGAGCGTCACGCGCTTCGCGCCAAGCGCGGCGACCGCGCGAACGCCCGCCTCGTTATGGGTGTTCATCTGAGTGGACGCGTGCACGCGGGCGTCGGGAAGCGTGCGCGCAATCTCGGCGGCGATACCGATGTCCTGCACGATGAAGGCGTCGACGCCGGCGCGGTACGCCTGCCGCACGAGCTCCATGGCCGCCTTCTCCTCGCGCGGGAGCACGGCCGTGTTCACGGTCAGGTACAGGCGCACACCGCGCAGGTGGGCGTAATCGCACGCCATGCGCAGGTCGTCAAGCGTGAAGTTGTCGGCGCCACGGCGAGCATTGAACTGCTCGGCGCCCAGGTAGACGGCGTCCGCGCCCGCTTGGACGGCGGCGTGCAGGCAGGCCATATTGCCCGCCGGTGCCAAAAGCTCAGGTTTCTTGCAAGTCATAGGGTGTCCTTTGCGCACGAAAGCGGGGCCCCGCCTCAGGCAGGGTCCCGCTTGGTTTACCGGTCGAAAAGGCTTACGCCTCGGTGGCCGCGGTGTCGGCGGCCTTCAGCTGCTCGATGCCCTCGTTATAGGCCGACTGGATTTCTGCCAGGCGGCTTTCGTACGTGCTGTAGTCGAACGGCGCCTCGTCCGTGGCGCTTTCAATCTCGGCGTACAGGTCCACATACGAGCTGAGCGCGCCAGAAAGCGTGTTGCACGCGTCAACGTACTGCTGCTTGATGTCGGTCAGCTGCTCGGGCGCTTCGAGGGACTCGAGGGTTGAGATGCACGCGAACGCCTCGTCGGCAGCCGAGCGCATGGTCACCACATCGCCGCGGGAGACGGCGTCGTCGAAATCCTGCAGGCGCTCCCCCATGTCCTCTACGGTCTCGTTGACCTGGGACATGAACTGGCGATTTTGGGACTGGGCGTCGTTCGTGGCGCCCTGCTGCGCGCTTCCTGCGCAGCCAGCCAAGCCGAATGCCGCCAGCGTGGCAGCGCACATGATGGCTATCAATCGTTTCTTCAGGGTCATTCGTCTTCTTTCTTCATCGTCGCGGTATGGATGCCCGTCTGAACGCCGCGCTAGGCGGCGCCTCCTCCCCCTTCGCCTCCTGGGCTTGGGTCAGGCGTCGGCTCAGGCTCGGGATCAGGCGTCGGATCAGGCTTGGGATCAGGCTCGGGCGTGGGGTCCGGCGTGGGATCGGGCGTCGGGTCGACCGTCCCACCCTGGTTGCCGCCCGGGGTGACACCTTGGTTGTTGCCTGGATTGTTGCCGCGGGAGTCATCGTCGTTCGTCGCGCCGTGCGACGAGTCGCCCGCGTACATAGAGCCTTCGGTGTCATCATCGAAGCTGTCGTCGTACTCGGCCGTGCCCTCGCCCTCGGAGTAGTTGTACGTGCCGGAGCCGATGTGCAAGTTCGCGTCGTACACGTCGCTTCGGTACGTCGGGTCCTTCGCCGTCGGGAACTCCTCGTGCTCCTGCCCCTCCATGGCGCGGTCGATGAAGTCAGCGAACACGCTGGCAGCGGTCAGGCCTTCGGGAAGCTGCGCTTCGGTGCGCGAGCCAAGCCAAATGGCAACGGAGTACTGCGGGGTAATGCCGCAGAAATAGCTGTCGCGCCAGTTCTCCGACGTGCCCGTCTTGCCGGCAGCCACCTGGCCGCACGAGGGCATGGCCTGCGTGCCGGTGCCGTTGGTGAGCACGCCCTCCATGACCTTCGTGGCGGCAGAGGCGATCTCGGGCTCGAGCGCTTTCTCGCCCGTGGTGTCGGCCTCGTAGACCGTCTCGCCCTTGCGGTTCGTGATCTTCGCGATGGCCTGGGCGTCGCGCGCCGTGCCGCCGTTGGCGATGGTAGCGTAGGCCTGCGCCATCTCCTTCGTGGTCACCTCGGTGGTGCCCAAGGTGAGCGATTGGTTCTCGGGCAGTTCGGTCTCGATGCCCATGCGGGTGGCCGTCTCAATCAGCTTGTCCACGCCGATGTACTCGGACAGGCGGACGAAGCCGGTGTTCGAGGACACGGCGAACGCGCTCGCGATGGTGCGCGTGCCGTACGAATGGCCGTTGTAGTTCTCGAGCTCGTAGCCGTTGACGTTCGCCGGCGAGGAGCAGTCGATCATGGTCTGCGGCGAGACGCCGTCTTCCAGCGCGCCGACGAGCGTGAACGTCTTGAACGACGAGCCGGGTGAGCGGTACGCCTGCGTGGCAAGGTTGTATTGGTCGGCGTTGTAATCACGGCCGCCAATAAGCGCCTTGATGTAGCCGGTGTCCGGATCGACCACCGTGAAGGCGACGTCGTACGCGTCGGACATGCTCTCGCGCTTCGTGGCGGCAGCCGCCTCGGCCGCTTCCTGCACGCGCGGGTCGAGCGTGGTCACGACGGTCAGGCCGCCCTTGAAGACCTCGCTCTGGTCGTACTGCTCCAGCAGCAGCTGGCGCACGTAGCTCGTGAAGTACGGATAGAGGTAAATGCCGTTCGAATCGTCAGGGGCGGCAGGGTTCAGATAGCTGTCAAGCGGGGTGGCGACCGCCTCGTCGTGCTCTTCCTGCGTGATGTAGCCGTTGGAGAGCATGCGGTCGAGCACGAGGTTGCGGCGCTCTTCGCACGCCTCGGGATTCTCGATAGGGTTGTTCGCCGTGGGCGACTGCGGAATGCCGACGAGCGTGGCGGCCTCAACGAGCGTCAGGTCGCTCGCGTTC
Source organism: Candidatus Aveggerthella excrementigallinarum (assembly GCA_018715725.1). Taxonomy (GTDB): domain Bacteria; phylum Actinomycetota; class Coriobacteriia; order Coriobacteriales; family Eggerthellaceae; genus Aveggerthella; species Aveggerthella excrementigallinarum. The sequence goes on along the minus strand of DVLD01000025.1, from coordinate 2,140 downwards.
TTCGAGAAGTACGTTTGGCTCGCAGCCTGGATGCCGTACGCGCCGTTGCCGTAGTTGATGGCATTCAGGTACATGAGCAGGATCTCGTCTTTGGTGTACTGCTCTTCCAGCTTCACGGCGATGTAGATCTCGCGCACCTTGCGCTTGAAGGAGATGTCGTTCATCTCGTCGAGCAGGATGGTGTTGCGCACGAACTGCTGCGTGATGGTGGACGCGCCTTCTTGGCCACCCATGAGGTTCACGACGACCGAGCGCATGATGCCCCACAGATCGAAGCCGCCGTGCTCGTAGAAGCGCTCGTCCTCCGTGGCGACGGTGCCGTCTTTCACGAATTGGGAGACCTCGTCCCAGCTGACGGGCTCGCGGTTTTCCACGTAGAACTCCGCGAGGACGGTGGACTCGTCGCTCGCAAGAACCGTGGTCTTCTGCGCAGTGTTGTACGAGTCCGCGTCCGCGTAATCGGGCAGGTCCTTCAGCCACTCGTTGCCAAGGGCCCACAGGCCGGCGCCGCCAGCGGCGAACACGCCAATGACGACGGCCAGGAAGATCAACAGGCCGACGTAGGGTTGCTTGGTCTTTTTTCCAGCTCGGTTCTTTGCCGCGCGTGAAGACATGGAACACCTCCAAACGAACTTCGGGTCATTCTACCATCGTGCATTCGCGACGGTCGAAATCACACAAGTTCATGGCGAAACCGTGAGCTGTCGTTTGAAGGACGTCGCGTGCGGCGGCGTCACGCGCGTGCGCTTGCAGAGCGCCGTGCCGTCCGCCCTGGCGCACCGCGACCGCGCGCGGCGGCGTCCCGCGCCTGCGGGGCGCCGCCTTCCGCCCTACGACCGTGCCTTCAGGCGCCCGGCATCGCGCTCGTCCACAGCGGCGAGGCGCTCCATTTGCGCGGCGACGGCAGCGGGCGCGGTGCCGCCTTCCGTCGTGCGGGCGGCGACGATGGCCTCAATGGACAGGCACTCCGCGATGTCGGCGTCGAACAGGGGGCTTGCCGCCCGGAATGCTTCGAGCGGGAGGTCCTCCAGCTCGCATCCGCGCTTCTCGCAGGCAAGCACAAGCCGCCCCACCACCGCATGCGCCTCACGGAACGGCATACCGCGCTTCGCCAGGTAGTCCGCCACGTCGGTTGCCGCGAGATGCCCCCGCCGCGCCTGCGCGCGCATGGCGGCGGCGTTCACGCGCATGGTCTCGAGCATGCCGCGCACGCACACGAGACAGCCGTGCAACGTGTCCGCAGCGTCGATCGCGCCCTGCTTGTCCTCCTGCAGGTCTTTGTTGTACGCGAGCGGCAGGCCCTTCATCGTCACGAGCAGCCCCACGAGGTCGCCCACGACGCGGCCGGTCTTGCCGCGCACGAGCTCGGCGAAGTCCGGGTTCTTCTTCTGCGGCATAATCGACGAGCCGGTGGAGAAGGCGTCCGAGAGCGTGATGTAGCCGAACTCGGGGCTCGACCAGAGCACGATCTCCTCGCACAAGCGAGAGAGGTGCATCATGCACACTGAGCACGCGTACTCGAGGTCGAGCAGGAAATCGCGGTCGGACACGGCGTCGAGCGAATTCGGCACCGTGACGGCGAATCCGAGCTCGCGCGCCGTCCACGCGCGGTCGAGCGGATAGGTGGTTCCCGCGAGCGCCGCCGCGCCGAGCGGGCAGGCGTCCGCGGCGTCGTGCGCCGCGACCAACCGCTCGAAATCGCGCGCGAGCATCCATGCGTAGGCAAGCAGGTGGTGCGCCAGCAGCACAGGCTGCGCATGCTGCAGGTGCGTGCAGCCCGGCATGATGACGCCTTGGTGTACGCGCGCCTGCTGGACGAGCACCGCGCGCAGCGCCAGATTGTCCGCCATGAGCTGACGGCAGCGCTCCTTCGCGTACAGCCGCGTGTCGGTGGCCACCTGGTCGTTGCGCGAGCGCCCGGTGTGCAAGCGAGCGCCCGGCGCGCCGATGTCCTCGGTGAGCGCGCGCTCGACCGCCATGTGAATGTCCTCGTCCGCCGCCCTGAACGCGAACTCGCCCGCCTCGATGCGCGCAAGCACGCGCGCGAGGCCCACGTCGATGGCGCGCGCGTCCTCCTCCGAGATCACCCCCTGCCGCGCGAGCATGGCGGCGTGCGCGCGCGACCCGGCGATGTCCTCCC
>DVLD01000024.1 GCA_018715725.1 Candidatus Aveggerthella excrementigallinarum | reverse complement strand
GCCTCGCCCTCTTCGCGCACGACGGGAGCGCCGCAGCTCGGGCACGTCGCGGGCATGTCCCACGGCACGGCGTCTGCCGGGCGCAGCGACTCCACCGGCCCGAGCACCTCGGGGATGACGTCGCCCGCCTTGCGCACGATGACCGTGTCGCCCACGCGCACGTCCTTGCGGCGCACTTCGTCAAGGTTGTGCAGCGTGGCGCGCGCCACCGTGGACCCCGCCACGACCACCGGCTCGAGCTCGGCCACCGGCGTGAGCACGCCCGTGCGGCCCACCTGCACGGTGATGTCGCGCAGCAGCGTGGTCTTCTCCTCCGGCGGGAACTTGAAGGCGATGGCCCAGCGCGGCGCGCGCGCCGTGAAGCCCATCTCAGCTTGCAGGGCGAAGGAGTCCACCTTCACCACCACGCCGTCGATCTCGTACGGCAACGACTGGCGCTTCTCGAGCGCCCGCTCGCAGAACTCGTGCACCTCGGCCGCGGTCTCGCAGCGCTTGACGTCGGGATTCACGTGGAAACCCGCCTCGCGCAGCCATTCCAGCAGCTCCCACTGGCCCGACGCGGACAGCGCGCGCTCGTCGGCCACGGCGTAGATAAACGTGGAAAGGTCGCGGCCCTGCGTGACCTTCGGGTCCTTCTGGCGCAGGCTGCCTGCCGCCGCGTTGCGCGGGTTGGCGAAGGGCGCGCGGCCGTTGTCCTCGGCCGCGACGTTGAGCGCTTCGAAGCTGGCCTTCGGCATGTAGACCTCGCCGCGCAGCTCGATGGAGCCCGTGCGGGCGATGCCGTCGAGCGCTTCGGCGCGCAGGCGCAGCGGCACGTCGCGCACGGTGCGCACGTTGACCGTCACGTCCTCGCCCGTCGTGCCGTCGCCGCGCGTGGCGGCGCGCACGAGCACGCCGTCCTCATAGGTGAGCGCGATGGAGCTGCCGTCGATCTTCAGCTCGCAGACGAGCGGCACCTCGCGACCAAGCGCCTCTTTCGTGCGCTCCAGCCACGCGTCGAGCTCGTCGAGGTCCATGGCGTTGTCGAGCGAGTACATGCGCTGCTCGTGGACGACCGGGGCGAACTGCTCGCCCACGTAGCCGCCGACGCGCTGGGTGGGCGACGCCGGGTCGTAGAACTCGGGGTGCGCCGCCTCGAGCTCGCGCAGCTCGCGCATGAGCGAGTCGAACGCGGCGTCAGAGATGGTCGGCGCGTCGAGGGCGTAGTACAGGTAGGTGTGGTGCTCGATCTCGCGGCGCAGCGCCTGGATGCGCGCGCCCGCGTCGCTGGCGACCGCCGCCAGCTCCTCGGCGTCGAACAGGCTTTCCGTCTGGGTTTCCGCACGATCAGCCATGGGCCGTCCTCTCCTTGTACCGTCTTCTCCGGGGCGGAAGTGCGCGCCTCCCGCGCGGGCAGGCGTGGGGCGTCCAGGCCGTAAGCGCGACGAGCGCGGGACATCCACGCTGCGAGCGTGGCGAGCAAGAGGCATCCCCACCGCAAGCGCAGCGGGCGCACCCTGCACGGGCGGTCGTTTCCGCACGAAAAGGACCCCTGCGAAGGGGCCCTTGCATCGGGTGCATTGTACCGCAGGCATCCCGCCGCCCGGGCGCGGACGCCCCGGCTTCGCGAGAACCGCGCACGGCGGGTTGAAGGCCGGCGGAATCAGGCGCGCCGACGAACCGCGCGCGCAGTGAAGACGGCGCGCCAGACGCGCGGCCGGCGCGGCAACGCGGCCGGCGCCACCACGCGGCGCTACCGCGTGCGGACGACCTTGCCCACGGTGATGCCGTCGCCGATGAGCTTAATGCCGCGCCACACCGCCATGAGCGCGATGAACAGAGCAAAGCTCGCCGGCATGAAGAACAGCGCCAACGCGCACAGGATGTTCACCACGCCCGAGACCACGCCGAGCACCCAACCAGGGGCGCCAGCGCGCTTCGCCTTCGTGGAAATCCAGATCTCCACAATGCCGAACAGCAGGAAGCCGAAGGCGACGATCCACGGCACGAGCGCGATGAACGCCACCGGGTAGAGCAGCAAGAGCCCGCCGAGCACGATGTCGAGCACCGCGTACGCGAGCGCCCAACCGCTCACGTCCATGCGCTTGCGCAGCTTGAAGTACGCGGCGACGTCGCCGACGCCGGACAACAGGTAGCCGACACCCACCATCGTGGTGATGATGACGAGGGTAAGCCCCGGGTACGTGGCGGCGACGATGCCGCAGACGATCAACAGGACGCCGATGACGATGAGCGTCCAGTCCCATTTCTTCTGGTACGTGGCCATGATGGCCCCTTTCTCTCGCGAGGCGCGGTTCGCCTCGGTGGGGCCAGCATACGCCCTTCGCTGCCTCAACCAGACGTGAAATGGGACAGCGCGCAAATTGATACCATGCCGTTGCCATTTTGCACGCGGTACTGTGCGGGCGGCCCGATCAATTCAGGCGCGCGAACGCGAGCGCACTGCAAGCCGAAGGCCTGCGAGCTGGACGACGCGAACGCGCGCGGCGCCCCCTACCCTAGAGGCTCCACGCTCCCGTGACGTCCGGGCCGAAGCTCTCGGTGATCTCGCCCACCTGCTCTTCTTGCTTGCCCTTGATGAGGCTTTTGATGGCGTGCGGCAAGTAGCGGATGATGTCCTCGGCGCACACGCAGATCTCGGTCAGGTCGTCGGAGGCGAACACGCCGGCGCGCGCATGGAGCGTCGTGCCGAGCACGCACGCGTCGACCGCGCCCATGCCTTGGGCGAGCAGGCCGCCGATGATGCCGGCCAGCACGTCGCCCGTGCCCGCCTTCGCGAGCGCCGCCGTGCCCTCGCGCATGGCAAGGATGTCCTCGCCGTCGGAGATGAAGGTGTCGTGCGATTTCAGGACGCAGATCACGCCGTAGGCCTGGGCAAGCTGGAGCGCCATCTCGTCGGGCTCCTGCGTCTTGAGGTTGAAGATCTTCGCCAAGCGCGCGGCCTCGCCCATGTGCGGGGTGATGATGGTCGTCCTGCCCTCGCGGTAGCGCTGCGCCGTCAGGTCGCGGATCTTCTTCGCGGACAGGATGTTGAGCGCGCCGCCGTCCACGAGCACCGGCGCGTCGGCCGACTTCAGAAGTCGGCGCGTGAGCTGGGCCGTGTAGCTGTCCACGTCGTCGAAGCCGCTGCCCACGAGGTAGGCGCACGGGCGGTTCGGCTCGGACGCCGCCACGTACTGGGTGTCCCAGTCGGACCACGAGCGCACCACGAGGGACGGCTGGTAAGACTGCACCTGGTGGACGATGGATCCTTCGGTGTAGACGGCCGTGTAGCCCGCGCCGGCGCGCTGGCTGGCCAGCGCCGCAAGGCTTGCGGCGCCCGGGTACGTGGCCGAGCCCACGAGCAGCGTCAGCTTGCCGCGGGAGTACTTGTGGCAGAACGGGTCAGGAAACGGCAGCAGGTCCGCCAGTTCGACCGGTCCGTACTGTTTCATGCGATGCCTCCTTCTGGGACGCCGGCGGTGGAGGGGGCGGCATGCTCGGCATCGGGAGCCACGCCCGACTTGCCCGGCAGTGCCGCATCCGACGCGCCGTCCGCCCCCTCGGCGGGCGCCCCCATCTCGTCGAGCAGGGCGCGCGCCTCCTTGAACTGGCGCGCGAGCTCGGCCTTCTGGTCGACGCGCTCTTCCGCCGCGCGCTGCGACGAGCGCGTGATGGCGAGCGCGCAGGCCACGGCGTCGGTGTGCGTGAACGACAGCGACAGCGGCAAGTCCACCACGCCGAGCTCGCGCGCGCGCCGCAGCGCCACGCCCGAGAGCGCCGCCGACGGGCGGCCTTTCGCGTTGAGCCGCACCTCCACGTCGCGCACGCCCACGCCGTCCTCGTAGCCGATTCCGAGCGCCTTGAGCACGGCCGACTTCGCGGCGAAGCGCAGGGCGTAGGGCACCGCCGGCACGGCATGGCGCTCGCAGAACGTGCACTCCTGCGCCGAGAACGCCCGGCGCGCGAACAGCGGCGTGCGAGCGAGCACGGCCTTCATGCGCGCCACCTCGACGATGGACACGCCCGATCCCACCATGCCGTCGACGCCCGCCGGCACGCTGGCCAGCAGGGCCTCCGTCTTCTCCTTGTTCGTCGCGCGCGCCATGCCGTCCTTTCTCGCGCCGTCATTTCGCCCCATTGTACGCGAACGACGCGAGGGCAGCGCCGCAAGGCCCCCCGAGCCCCTCTCGAACGGCGAGAAGGCGCACCGTGCCGCGCTGAGCCGCCCCGTTGGCGGGTCGGGCCGACAGGGCCCTTTACTCGACCGTGACCGACTTCGCCAGGTTGCGCGGCTGGTCCACGTCGCACCCGCGCAGCAGCGCGATGGAGCGGGCGAACAGCTGCAACGGCACGCTCGCGGTGATGGGCGTGAAGCAGTCGCGCACCTTCGGGATGTAGATGACGTGCTGGGCGACCTTCTTGATCTCCTCGTCTCCCTCGGTGGCGATGGCCACGATGAGCGCGCCGCGGGCCTCGCACTCTTTGAGGTTCGAGACCAGCTTGTCGTAGACGGGGCTTTGCGTGGCGACGGCGATGACCGGGAAGCCGTCGTCGATGAGCGCGATGGGGCCGTGCTTCATCTCGCCGGCGGCGTACGCCTCGGCGTGCAGGTAGCTGATCTCCTTGAGCTTGAGCGCGCCCTCGTAGCAGATGGCGGAGCCGATGCCGCGCCCGACGAACAGCGCGCTCGCCGCGTCCTTGCACGCGACGGCTGCCTCGTCAATGGCGGTCGCGTCCTGCAGGATGCCCTCGATCTGCTCTGCCGTGTCGCCCAGCTCGCGGAACAGGAGGCGCACCTGCGCCGTCGTGAGCTTGCCTTTCGTCTGGGCGAGCAGCAGCGCCAGCAGCGTCAAGCTCACCACCTGCCCCAAGAACGACTTCGTGGACGCGACGGCGATCTCCTTGTTCGCCTTCGTGTAGATGACGCCGTCGGACTCGCGCGCCACGGGGCTTCCCACCACGTTCGTGATGCCGAAGACCTTCGCGCCCTTGATGCGCGCGTCGCGGATGGCGGCCAGCGTGTCGGCCGTCTCGCCGGACTGGGAGACCGCCACCACGAGTGTGGAGGGCGTGATGATGGGGTTGCGGTAGCGGAACTCGCTCGCCACCTCGACCTCCGTGGGGATGCGCGCCCACCGCTCGATGAGGTTCTTCGCAATGAGGCCGGCGTGGTAGCTCGTGCCGCACGCGATGACGTAGACGCGGTCGATGAGGTTGAGCTCTTCGTAGGACAGCCCCAGCTCGTCGATGGAGAGCTCGCCGCCCACCATGCGGCCCGCCAGCGTGTCGCGCACGACGCGCGGCTGCTCGTGGATCTCCTTCAGCATGAAGTCGGGGTAGCCGCCCTTCTCCGCCAGGTCGACATCCCAGTCGACGTGCGTGACGCACGGCTCGATCTGGCGGCCGCGCTCGTCGAAGTACGCGATGCCGTCCGGCGTCAGGCGCGCCAGCTGGCCGTCTTCGAGCACGACCACGTCGCGCGTGGCGTCGATGAGCGCGATGATGTCGGACGCCACGTAGGAGGCGTCAGCCCCGCGGCCCACCACGATGGGCGAGTCCTTGCGGGCGCACACGATGACGCCCGGCTCGTCGGCGCACACCACGGCGACGCCGTAGGCGCCGATGACGTGCTGCAGCGACGTGCGCATCGCCGTGAGCAGGTCGCCCGGATGCTGCTCGTAGGCCTCTTCGACAAGGTGCGCCAGAACCTCGGTGTCCGTCTCGCTCGAGAACCGATGGCCGCGCTCCTGCAGGCGCTCGCGCAGCTCCGCGAAGTTTTCGATGATGCCGTTGTGCACGACGGCGATGCGGCCATCGCACGACGTGTGCGGATGGGCGTTGGCCGTGGAGGGGCGCCCATGCGTCGCCCAGCGCGTGTGGCCGATGCCGCACGTGCCGTTCAGCTCGCCGTGGTACGCAAGCTCGCTCTCCAGGCCGGCGACCTTGCCCACGCGGTGGACCACCTTGAGCCCGTCCGGCTCTTGAATGGCCACGCCCGCGGAGTCGTACCCGCGGTACTCAAGCCGCTTCAGCCCGTTGACCAGCACGTCCTTCACCGGCGTGCTGCCGGTGCACCCTACGATTCCGCACATGTGCGTTACTCCTCGCCTGTCGAAACACCGTGTTCGCGGGCGCGCGGGCCGCATCGGAGGGGTCCGACGCGCCCGGACGGGAGCTCGGCATCCGAGCTTGGCTTCCGCCGCGCGCTGCGCCCGCCGCTCAGGCGCATTGTAGGGGTGCGAACAATCCCGACCGGCGCGGCAGGATTATGTCCGGAAAAACGACGAAAACGCAGCCGCTCGCCCCGCGGTAGCGTCCGCTCGGCGGCGGTGCGCCTTTGGTCTGACGGCACGTCAGGCAGCCCGACCGCGCGCCCTCCCGACCGAAAGCGCCCGCCCGGAAACGCGTTCCAAACAAAACCCCGCGCCGGATGTCCGGCGCGGGGTGCGCATACAGGGTATACAAGCGAGGACGCGTGGAGGGCTTAGCCGAACAGCACGCTCTTCAGGCCGGAAAGGACCTTCGAGACCACCGGGGGCTCCTCCACCGGGCGCGTCTCGACGATGCGCTTGGCGAAGCTGGGGGCGTACTCCTCCATGCTGGTCACCTGGACCGGCTGGCCGGTCTGCGGCGCGTGGATGTAGAAGCCGTCGCCCAGGTACAGGGCCACGTGGTGGACGTCGCCGTTGTTGTTGAAGAACAGCAGGTCGCCCGGGTGCAGGTCGTCGAAGGAGACGAGCTCGCCCTCCAGGCACTGCGTGTACGTGGTGCGCGACAGATCGATGTCGAGCGCCTCTTTGTACGACCACTGGATAAGGCCCGAGCAGTCGAAGCCGGTGAGCGGGCTCGCGCCGCCCCACACGTAGGCGGTGCCCAGATGCGAGGTGGCCTCGGCCAGCAGGTCCGTCAGGTCGACGTCCTCGTCCACCGGCGTCCACGCAAGCGCCTCGTCGAAGCGGTCGAGGTGGTACGTCTCGATGAGCCCGCAGATCTTGGCGGCGTACGACGTGTCCGTGGCGTAGCGGCCTTGCAGGTACTTCGCCGCCTCCTCGTAGGTCTTGGCGTTCTTCTTCCAGGCACCCTGGTAGAACGCGCCCATGTCCTTCGTCAGCAGGTCGGCGTAGTCCTGCAGCGAGTCGGCCACCGTGTCGTACGCGCGGAAATCGCTCACGATCTGGTAGAGCGCGCCCGAGCCGTTGTCCTCGGAAGTGAGGAACGAGACGCTGTGCTTCTGGCCCTTCTCGTCCTCCCACGAGCCCTTGATGCCGAACAGGTTGTTGTTCGGCGCCTTCGACAGCTCGCTTTGGCCGGAACCGCTCTCCAGGATGGCCTGGGCGATCATGACGGAGGCGTACAGGTCGCTCTCCTGCGCGATGGCGCGCGCCTGCTCGCCGATGACGGCGATGAACTTCTCGGTGGTGAGGTTCTCGGTGTAGTCGTAATGCGGCACCTCGCCCGAGTCGAAGGAGTTCGCCTCGGGAACGAGCGGCAGCGTGGCGGCGGAGCTGGGCGTGCTCGGTGCGCTGGCGGGAGGCGCCTGCTCGACGGCGGGCCGCTCGGCAGCAGGCTGGTCGACGGACGGCCGCTCCTCGGGTGCCGGGCTCGGGTCGACGCCGGGCGCCGGCTCTGCCGCCGGGTCGTCCGCGGGGCCTTCGCCCTCGGTGCCTTCCTCGGGCGCGGGGTCGGTGCCAGGAGCGGGGTCCTCGGGGGCGGGATCGGCCGCGGGGTCGTTGGACGGGTCGTCGCCTTCGGCGCCCTCGTCCGGGTCGACGCCGGAAGCCGGGTCCTCCGGGGCGGGAGTGGCCGCCGGATCGTTCGCGGTGCCGCCCTCTCCCTCGGCGCCTTCGCCCTCGGTGCCAGAGCCCCCGCCCTCGCCGCCCACGGCGGGCGTTTGCGCGGTTCCCTCGCCCGTCTGAACGGAGCCGTCGGAAGCGCCCGGAACCGTAACTGTGTCGCCATCCGCGCCCAGCAGGCCCTCCTGCTCGGCCAGCTTCAGCAGCCGCTGAATCTGCTCCTCGATCTGGGCCCGCTCTTCGGCGGACACGCCCGCGTCGATGCGCGCGAACAGCGCGTCGACCTGGTTGCCCAGATACGTGTGCTCAAGGGCGGCGCTTGCCTGGCGCAGCGCCTCGAGCTCGTTCTGCTCGGCGAAAGCGGCGCTGCCCGCAAGCGGGACGGAGAGCGCCAGGGCACCGGCGACGACGCATGAGATGACTTTCTTTCGCATGTGCTTCCTCGTGCTGATAGTCCTATCCGACAATGTATCGTCCTGCATCCTAACATTCTTTTCCCGAGCGCCCCAACGCGTTCGCGACTCTCCCCCGCCAATCCATCAGGACTGCACGCGCCATACTCCCGATGGTTCAAAAAACGGGTGATGCGCGAAGGGCGGATGGCGGGCCCGCGGACGTTTCGTTACGCCCCGTTGACAGGGGGCCGCTGCCCTTCCGTCCAGGTGCCGCGCCCCGTATAGTGGGACCATGAAAAAATCTGAAGCCCTGAAAATACTCGGCCTGACCGACGGCGCCAGCGACGACGCCATCAAAAGCGCGCACCGCAAGAAAGTGCGCGAGAACCATCCCGACCAGTTCGCCCAGAACACGGCGAAGCACGCCGAGGCGGAAGAGAAGACGAAGCTCATCAACGAAGCGCGCGACGTCCTGCTCTCGCGCAAGTGGGACCCCGAGTTCGACCCGCGTCGCGCCGGCGCCAGCAACCCGTACGCCACGCCCTACGGCGGCGCCTCGTACGGTCGCCCGAGCCAGGGCTCGTCGAGCGACCCCTTCGCCGACTGGCCGTTCGGCGCCGGCTGGGTGTGGACGTCGTGGGACGACACGCGCCAGACCGGCACGACCGGCGGCAGCTCCCGCCCGGGCGCGGGCGACCCGTTCAGCCCGTTCTCCTCTCCCTTCGGCACCACGTTCTACGCGGAGACTACCGTCACGCAAACGCCCCAGGAAATGCTGAAGGAGGCGACGGAGGAGCTCAAGACCGAGGCGCTCGCCGTGGGCGTGAAGGTGGCGCTCATGGTGCTGCTCTCCCTCACCGGCAACCCCGCCACCGGCGTGTTCATCTACGTGCTTGGCTCGCTGTTCATGCACTTCCGCCGCATGGGCGGCTGCGGATGGATCTTGATCATCCCCGTGCTCATGCTGTTCGGCCCCTGGCTGTTCGTGCTCATGCCCCGCGCCGGAGCCCCCATCTCGCTCGGCCTGGGCATCGCGCTTTTGTTCGCGCTGTACTACGACATCACGCGCCTGCGCGAAGCCTGGAAAGACTATCAGCGGGCGAAGAAGGCCGCCGCGTAGAAGGCGTTGGCTTCCCGTCATCTGCCCGCAAGGATGGCGCAAGGTGGCGGGCGTACCTTCGATGCAGACGTTCAAGACCGCACGGTCGCATCGAAGGAGGACACTATGAGAAAGCTCGTCATCGGCGTCGTCGCCGCAATCGTCGTGATCGGAGGGTGCGCCTGGTTCCTGGGCGCCGTGACCGGCGACCCCTCGCCCCGCTGGACACAGGTTGACAACGAGCGGTTCGAAACGCTGCAAGATAGCGACATGCAGTACCAATACCGCCTGGAATCCTACGACGCGGACGGCGCCGGCGAGGAGTCGGTCTTCAAGACCGAGCGCATGCTGCGCGACGGCGCGTTCCTCAGGCTCGAGACGCTCCCCTTCCGCGGCGTGGTGAGCTGGGAGGAGGTCTCCTACGACGAGCTCCCCGCCGCCGTCCAAGGAAAGTACGAGCGGCCGGAGGCATAAGGGGGCGTAACGACAGCCAGCCTCTTCGGCAAGAATCACCTTTCGTCTCCCAGGTCGTTCGTAGAGTCAGCGAGAAGCGCTCTCGTGCCGAAGATAGACAGGAGCCCGAGGGCCGGCTGGACTTCGGTCCGCCGGCCCTCGGGCTCGTGGCTAGATTCGGTGCGAGAGCGCTTCGCAGCGTCGGGCCGTTGCGCCGGCTGGCAAGCCGGCGCAACAACCTTAGTGACGGAAATGGCGATGGCCGGTGAAGACCATGGCGATGCCGTGCTCGTCGCAGGCCTGGATGCTCTCCTCGTCGCGGATGGAGCCGCCGGGC
>DVLD01000023.1 GCA_018715725.1 Candidatus Aveggerthella excrementigallinarum | reverse complement strand
GCGCTGGAAGGGAGCGCCGCGTAGGCCATCGCGTTGCGCGCCTGCGGTCGGACGGGGTTTCCGGCGTGCTTGCGAGTGCGTATGCTAACGTGAACGTTTGGGCGCGGGCCGATGTCCCGCGCCCTCCCTGCGCTGGCAGGGTCGTGCGAGAAACGAGGATGCAACCATGATTGTTCCCTTGGAGGTGACGCCGTCGACGGTGGTCGTCGGCTTGCTCATTGTCGCCGCCATGGCGTGGGCGGTTCGCCGTATCACGCACCGTGGTTTGTGCGACTGCAAAGACCACTGCGGTTCCAAAACGTGCTCACACTGCAGCGCCGTCGACCGCATGGTCGAGGACATGGAGAAGGCCGCGAAAGCCACGAAGCCAGCAAAGTAGCGCGCACTCCGCATGACACACCGAGCCTCCCCGTTGCCCGGGAGGCTCGGTCGTTTTTCTTGGGTGACGCGTGGTGGCGCGCTGGCAGGCTCTTATAGATGCAGCTTCTTGATGAAGGCGCGCCATTTCTCGAACGAGTCGTCGCTGATGGCATGCTCCATCTGGCACGCTTCCTTGGCGGCGACCTCAGGCTTGATGCCAAGAGCCTTCGTGAGGAACAGCTCGAGCATGCGATGGCGGTCGAAGACCTGGGTGCCGTAGTCGTATCCGTCCTTGGTCAGCGTGACGTCGCCGTAGTACGGCTGGTCGACGAGGCCCTTCTCCTTCAACGAGGTGACGGCCTTGTTGACCGACGCCTTCGACACGCCCAGTTTGTTGGCGATGTCGACGGAGCGTACGGACACTTCGGTCGTGCCGCCGAGCATGACGATGGCCTCCAGGTAGTCTTCATGGGACATGGACATCTTTTCCATGCGGTCCTCGCTTCTGTTGGGTAGGGTTTCCGCCCATTGTACTACAGGCGCTCGCGTCGCTCGCGCGTCGGTCGCGGCGTCGTGCGCGAGCGTTGGGGGCAGCGCCAGATTGAGCCTCGCGCCTTTGGCCTCCTCGCTTGTCGCGGCGTCGCGCGCGGGCGTTGGAGTAGCTGCCGGACGGGCGCGGGTCCTGGACCATGGTCGCGGCGTCGCGCGCGGGCGTTGGAGGCAAGGCGCGGTGGCCGGGATGACGGAGCGGCCGGCCCTGTTCCGCCCAGCGCGCGTGCTGGGCGAGGCTTGTGTGTTCGCTTCGCGTTGAATCATCGATCCGGACGCGCGCGGGCCCTGCGGAGGGGTGCGAGTGTGCTATCTTGGTAAGGCTTGAAGCATACACGCACCAATCATCCGAACACCATGCTGCAAGGGGCGAATCAAACTGAACTCCCACGCGAACATCCTTCCATTCAACGAGCTCTCCGGCGCCGCGCACGCCGATAGCCTGACGTTCCGCGACGAAAGCATGCCCGACCCGTTCGTCTCGCCCTTCTCGCGAGCAAAGCACACGGCCGTTTCGGGCCGAGGCGCGCAGCGCGGGCAAGCGGCATCGCGCGGGCGGTCTTCCGTCGCCCGCTCGTCCGCCGCGCGCACGAACGTCGCGCGCGGCCGCCGCTCGAACGGCGCGTACGATGGCGCGGGAGCTGCCTCGGCGACGCCTGCTCGCGCGCGGGCAGGCGAGCGCAAGGGGGCCTTCGCCTCCCTGCGGCGCGAGCAGCGGAGGGCGAAGGCCACGCGCGCGTTCGACCGTCATTACGCCGAGCAGGACGACGCGCCTGCCGGTCCGCGCGCCGCGCTCTACAAAGGGCAGATGGGCGCTTCGCACAAGCGTTCCTCGCGCATGCAGGCGAACGGGTCGTCGCGCGCGGCGGCGCTCTCCTCGAAGAAGCACCGTTCCGTGCCTACCGCGCTGTACGCGGTCATTGCCGTGGTGGCGTGCGTGGCGTTCGCGTGCGTGCTCGTCTACCCGGCCGCGCGCGACTACTACATCTCCCTGCGCACCACCGCGCAGCAACAGGCGGAGTACGACGCGCTTGTCGCGCGCTCGGACGCCATCCAGTCCGAGGTCGACCGCCTGTCCACGCCCGAGGGCATTGAGGACCAAGCCACGAAAGAGCTTGGGTGGGTGAAGAAGGGTGAAAACGCCGTTTACGTGAAGGGCCTGGACACGAGCCACGCCGATGCGGTCTACGCGGATGTCGTCGCCGGCACTGTTCCGGCGCCCGACACGTGGTATTCCGCCGTTCTTGATCCGATTTTCGGGTACTCGTCGAGCACGACGGAAGGAAACTAGCCCATGACATGCTCAACCTGCGCGTCCGCGAGCGCGCGCGTTGCCGCCATCGACATTGGCACGGTGACGTGCCGCCTGCTCGTGGCGGACGTTGACGCCGAAGGCCTGCACGAGCTCCGTCGCGCCCACGCCATCACCAACCTAGGAGAAGGCGTCGCCACAAGCGGCGTCCTGTTGCCGCAGGCCATGCAGCGCGTGGACGAGCAGATGGAACGGTTCATGGGAATCGTCGAGGAGTGCCGCGACGAGGCGCACCCTGACATCGTCGTCGTTGCGATGGCCACGTCGGCCGCGCGCGATGCGCGCAACGCCAGCGAGTTCACAGCATTGCTCGTCGCTCGCGGCATCGAGCTGTCCGTCATTCCAGGCGAGCGCGAGGCGGAGCTTTCGTTCAAGGGCGCTTCCAGCTCGTTTCCGGCGGAGCCGTTGTTCGTCGTGGACGTCGGCGGCGGTTCCACGGAGGTCATCGCGGGCACCGCGGGCGAGGCGCCGCAGTTCCGCCGCTCGTTCAACATCGGCTGCCGTCGCGTGACGGAGCTCTTCTTGCGCACCGACCCGCCCACAGGAAGCGAGCTGCAGGAGGCGAAGGCATGGGCGCGCACGGAGATGGAGCCGTTCTTCTCCGAGGTGCGCGCTGCCGGCTTCGAGCCGCGCGCCCTGGCCGCGGTCGCCGGCACTGCCACGAGCATTGCCGCCATGCACCTGCGCCTGGAGCATTACGACGCCGAGAAGGTGCACCTGTCGCGCATCGATCGCACCACGCTTGATGCGTTGGCGCAGCGCGTCTCGGCGCTACCGCTGGAGGAGCGCCGGCAGGTCGTCGGGCTTGAGCCCGACCGCGCGCCGGTCATCGTGGCGGGCCTTGCCATCCTTCAGACGGTGCTCGACGCCTCCGGCATGGACGCTTTCACGGTCAGCGAGACGGATATTCTCCACGGCATCGTCCTTGACACCGCCGCACGGCTTGCGGACGGTCGCTTTTAGAGTCATCCTCCCTGGTCTTTTGCTATGATAGGGCACGTTGTCCCGTACCGACCGAACGGGGGAGCGTGGCGGAACTGGCAGACGCAGGGGACTTAAAATCCTCCGCCTCCGGGCTTGTGGGTTCGAGTCCCACCGCTCCTACCACGTTGGGACGGCGGCAATGGAGGAACACTCCGGACCCTCCCGGCGGGACTCGAACCGGGAGGTGGGTTTCCGTCAAGAAAACTGCCCTGTGGGCAGTTTTTAGGAAACCGCCCGACCGAGCTTGCGAGGGAGGGGTCAAGCGTCCCGCGAGGCGGGGCGCGGGAGTCCCACCGCTCCTACCACGTTGGGACGGCGGCAATGGAGGAACACTCCGGACCCTCCCGGCGGGACTCGAACCGGGAGTCCTTCCATCTTCGAGTCATACCGCCCCCTACGAGTGCGAAGTAAGGCGTGAAACACCAATGACGACCATCAAAGAGATCATGGCTTCTGCCACCAAGCAGCCGACCGATTTCGCGGAGTACCTGAACGCGTTCGCGGCGCAAGTGGGCGACTTGGTGAACGCCTACCTGCCTTCCGGCAGCCATCCGGACATGGACCGCTACCTGTACGACCCGCTGAAGGCGTACAGCAAGAACGGCGGCAAGCGCCATCGTCCGCTCATCTGCTTCGCGGGCGCCTTGGCCGTGGGCGGCGACGTCGACCGCGCCATGTCCGCCGCGGCGGCTATCGAGCATTTCCACACGGCGGCGCTCATCCACGACGACATCGCCGACGAGGCGGAGTTGCGCCGTGGCGAGCCGTGCATGCACCTGACCGAAGGCCTGGGTCTGGCCATCAACGCGGGCGATTTGGCGTTGTGCCTGGTGAACGGTACTGTCGTTGAAGACCCGCTGCTGAGCAACGACGTGAAGGTCCGCGTGATCGACGAGCTTATCCGCATGACGCGCCACACCATCGAAGGCCAGGCGCTCGACATCGGCTGGGCGCGCGACGGCCGGTACGACCTGCGCGTTGAGGACTACTTGACCATGGCCACGCACAAGACTGCCCATTACTCCGGCGCAGTGCCGCTGGCGGTGGGCGCCATCGTGGGCGGCGGCACGGAGGCGGAGGTCGAAAGCCTGCGCGCGTACGGCCTGGCGTGCGGTCTGGCGTTCCAGATCCAGGACGACCTGCTGAACCTGATCGGCTCCGAGGAGTCCACGAAGAAGGACTTCCGCAGCGACATCACCGAGGGCAAGCGCACGCTCGTGGTGGTGCACGCCCTGCAGCATTCCGCCGAGCGCGACCGCCTGATCGAGATCCTCTCCTCGAAGGAAAAGGACCCGGCGGTGCTCGCCGAGGCGGTGGGGATCATGGAGCGCTCGGGCAGCATCTCGTACGCGCGCGAGTACGCGGAGGGCCTGACCGCGCAGGCGAAGGAACGCCTGGCGAAGGAGGTGCGCCCGTCCGACGCGCGCGACCTGCTCGCTTCCATGGCCGATTGGTTCGTCCATCGCTTCAACTAGCATTTCACGCTTGCGCTCCGCGCCCGCATGGCGGGCGGCGCGATCGAGCAGTACAGAATGTCAACGGGAGGCCTTCGCGCGCGAAGGCCTCCCGTTCTTGCGCGCGGTGCGGTTCTTGCGGGGCACCGGGGCGTGGCCGCGCAGCGTGGCCACGCTGCGCGGCGGCGGTCTCATTCGCTGTAGGCATTAGATGAGCTTGGCGACCGGCGTTACACGCTGCGCGCTCCTGCGGTACAATGCGGCGCATGATTAAGATTGAATTACATGACACGGGCGCCGCCGTCGAAGACGTGCAGCAGCGCCTTGCAGCTCTCGGGTACCTGCGTGAGGAGCAAGTGACCGGCACCTACGGAGAGGTCACGGCGAACGCCGTGCGCGCCTTCTGTCAGAAGGAAGGCATCCCCGAAGTCGACTGCGTGGACGACAAGGTCTGGGCCGCGCTGGTCGACGCAGGCTTCCACCTGGGCGATCGCACGCTGTACCTGCGCATGCCCTACTTCCACGGCAACGATGTCGTGGAGCTGCAGCGCGCGCTCGGCGCGCTCGGCTTCGCGTGCGGCGCCGAGGACGGCATCTTCGGCGCGTACACGGAGCTTGCCCTGCGAAAGTTCCAGATGAACATGGGCCTGTTCTCCGACGGCATCGCCGGAGCGTTCACGTTCGCCGCCATCCGCAACCTGCACCATTCGTGGGAGGGCAAGGCGTCCGGTGAGGTCTCGGCCGAGTACCTGGGTTTCGCCCGCGCCGCCGACGTGCTCGAGCGCAACGCCCTGTGCCTGTTCGGCACCTGCGAGTTCACGCGCAGCGTGGCGTCGCGCATGTCGAACCTGGCGCTCGCCACGAACCCGGCGTCGAAGCTCATCAGCGCCGAGTCGCTTTCGGTCGCGCCGGGCGCCGACATGATGCTCGTGCACATCGTGCTGCCCGACCAGCCCACGCCCGAGGCCGTGCCCCGCGTGAGCTACGAGGACGAAGCCACGCTGGCCTTGCGCCTGCGCGCGGCGTTGGACGCCGTGACGAGCACGCCGCCGCGCATCGCGCTCGAGCTGCCGGGCACCATGTGGCAGGACGCCGGCGTCGGCCGCTCGGCGCAGCATTTCGCCATCACGTTGTTGGACGCTTTGTGCTCCGCGCTGGCGTCCATGGACAAGTAAGGACGCGAAAGGAAGCTATGGACGCATCCGCCATCATCCTGGCCGCGGGCGAAGGCACCCGCATGAAGTCGAAGAAGCCCAAGGTGGTTCACGAAGTCTTGGGCAAGCCGCTCGTCCGCTGGGTGGTCGACGCCGCCCACGAGGCCGGGATGCAGGATGTGGTCTGCGTCCTCGGCCATGCGCGCGAGCAGGTCATCCCGCTCGTTGAGGCCGACACCCAGGTCGTTTTCCAGGAGCAACGCCTGGGCACGGGCGACGCCGTGAACGCCGCCCGCGAGGCGCTTGCCGGCAAGCAGGGCTCGGTCGTGGTGCTCTCGGGCGACAGCCCGCTCATCACGCCCGCCACGCTGGAGAGCCTCGTGCGCGTGCGCGAGGCGGAAGATGCCGCCGTGGTGGTGCTCACCATGGTGCTCGATGAGCCGTTCGGCTACGGACGCATCGTGCGCGCTGCTGACGGCACGGTCGAGCGCATCGTGGAGCAGAAGGATTGTTCCGCCGAGGAAGCGGCCATCACCGAGTGCAACTCCGGCTTCTACTGTTTTGACGTCGAGGCGCTCTTCTGGGCGCTCTCCCAGGTCAGCAACGACAACGCCCAGGGCGAGTACTACCTGACCGACGTGCTGGAGATTTGCCGCAACGCCGGTCGCAAGGTCGTCTCGTTCTCCACGGACGATCCGGCCGAGTGCGGCGGCGTGAACTCGCGCATCCAGCTGGCCGCGGCCACGAAGGCCGCCCAGCGTCGCATCAACGCCCGCCATATGGCGGAGGGCGTCACCATGACCGACCCCGAGCAGGTGTGGATCGGCCCCGACGTGCGCATCGAGCGCGACGTGGAGATCCTGCCCCTGACCATGCTCATGGGCTCCACCACGGTGGGAGAGGACAGCGTCATCGGCCCGAACACCCGCTTGACCGACACGACGGTCGGCCGCGGGTGCACGGTGGACGAGACGGTCGCCCTCGAGGCCGTCATCGACGACGGCGCCACGTGCGGTCCGCGCGCGTACCTGCGCCCGGGCGCTCACCTGTGCGAGGGCGCGAAAGCCGGCACGCACGTGGAGATCAAGAAGAGCACGGTGGGCGCCGGCTCGAAGGTGCCGCACCTGAGCTACATCGGCGACGCCACCATCGGCACCGGCGTGAACATCGGCGCCGGCACCATCACCTGCAACTACGACGGCGCGAACAAGCACAAGACGTTCATTGGCGATGACGTGTTCGTCGGCAGCGACACCATGCTCGTGGCGCCGGTGACCGTGGGCGACCGCGCCCTTATCGGCGCGGGCTCCGTCATCACGAAGGACGTGAGCGAAGGCGCCCTCGGCCTGGGCCGTGCGCGCCAGACCGAGCTGCCCGGATGGGCGGACGCGCACCGCAAGACGAAACAGTAAGGAACCCTTCGGCGCCTGCCATGCGGCGGGCGCCGTCGTGCGCACGGGCTTTGTGCGCGGGCGGCCGCTGGCCGCGAACGTCCCGACGGCGGGTCGGGACGACGCAACCGAAAGGAGAGCACGCAGATGACCGAAATGCAAAAGAGCCTGGCGGTGTTCGCCGGCTCGACCGCCCCGGCGCTGGCAGAGGAGATTGCCACGTGCCTGGGCACGACGCTGGGCAACGTGAAGCTTGAGAAGTTCTCGAACGGCGAGATTTACGCCCGCTACCTTGAGAGCGTCCGCGGCGCCGACGTGTTCATCGTGCAGTCCACGTCCACGCAGAACGTGAACGAGGCCATCATGGAACTGCTCATCATGGCTGACGCCGCCAAGCGCGCGTCCGCCCGCACCGTGAGCGCCGTCGTGCCGTGCTACGGCTACGCGCGCCAGGACCGCAAGGCCGCCGCGCGCGAGCCCATCACCGCGAAGCTCGTGGCGAACCTCATGACCGTCGCCGGCATCACGCGCGTGATCACGATCGACCTGCACCAGGGCCAGATCCAGGGCTTCTTCGACAACCCGGTCGACCACCTGACCGCACTGCCCATCTTCGCCGACTACTTCCGCAAGAAGGGCCTGGACATGGAGCGCGTGTGCGTCGTGAGCCCCGACGTGGGCCGCGCGAAGGCCGCCAAGAAGCTCTCCGACATGCTGGGCACCGACCTGGCCATCATGCACAAGGGCCGCCCGGAGCACAACAAGGCCGAGATCACCGCGCTCATCGGCAACGTTGACGGCAAGATCTGCATCGTCAACGACGACATGATCGACACCGCCGGCACGCT
>DVLD01000022.1 GCA_018715725.1 Candidatus Aveggerthella excrementigallinarum | reverse complement strand
TCATCTCCAACGCCTCTGACGCGGTGGACAAGCTCTATTTCAAAAGCCTGACCGACCAGAACATCCCGATTGCGAAGTCCGACCTGGAGATCAATGTCTCCTTCGACAAGGACGCGCGCACCATCACGGTCTCGGACAACGGCATCGGCATGACGAAGGACGAGCTCGACAAGAACCTCGGCACCATCGCGCACTCCGACAGCCTGGACTTCAAGACCGAGAACGCCGAGAAGCAGGGCGAGGACGTGGACATCATCGGCCAGTTCGGCGTGGGCTTCTACTCCGCGTTCATGGTGGGCCGCTCGGTTCGCGTCGTCTCGCGCGCTTTCGGCGAGGAGCAGGCATGGGCGTGGGAGTCCGACGGCATCGAGGGCTACACCATCGCCGAGGCCGAGCGCGACGGTCACGGAACCGACGTCATCATCACGCTCAAGGAGAACACGGACGAGGAGGATTACGACCGCTACCTGTCCGAGTACGGCCTGCAGCACCTCATCAAGCAGTACAGCAACTACGTGCGGTATCCCGTGCGCATGGAGGTCACGAAGTCGCGCCAGAAGCCGAAGCCCGAGGACGCCGGCGACGACTGGAAGCCCGAGTACGAGCAGTACGCCGAAGTGGAGACCATCAACTCCATGATCCCCATCTGGAAGCGCCGCAAGTCGGAGGTGAAGCAGGAGGAGTACAACGAGTTCTACAAGCAGGACTTCCACGACTTCGCCGACCCTGCCCGCACCATCTCCATCCACGCCGAGGGTGCGCTGACCTACGACGCCTTGCTGTTCGTGCCGAGCCGCGCGCCGTACGACCTGTACAGCAAGGACTTCAAGAAGGGCCTGGCGCTCTACAGCTCCAACGTGCTCATCATGGAGAAGTGCGAGGAGCTGCTGCCTGACTACTTCAACTTCGTGCGCGGCGTGGTGGACAGCCAGGACCTCACGCTCAACATCTCCCGCGAGACGCTGCAGCATAACAGCCAGCTGCGCGCCATCGCCAACAAGGTGGAGAAGAAGATCAAGTCCGACTTGGCCGACATGCGCGATAAGGACCGCGCTGCGTACGAGACGTTCTTCGAGAACTTCGGACGCGGCCTGAAGTTCGGCATCTACTCCAGCTACGGCATGAAGAAGGACGAGCTGGCCGACCTGCTGCTGTTCTACTCCGCCCGCGAGGAGAAGATGGTCACGCTCGACGAGTACCTGGCCGCCGCGCAACCCGACCAGGACGCCATCTACTACGCGGCCGGCACCTCCACGGAGCGCCTGGCGAAGATGCCGATCGTCCAGTCGGTGCTCTCGCGCGGCTTCGACGTGCTGCTGTGCACCCAGGACGTGGACGAGTTCTGCATGAGCGCTATGGGAACGTACCAGGAGAAGCAGCTCAAGAACGTCGCCGGTGGCGATCTGGGCCTTGAGACCGAGGAAGAGAAGGCCGAAGCGGAGGCCGCCACGAAGGAGAACGAAGGCCTGTTCGGCGCCATGAAGGAGGCGCTGGGCGACAAGGTGACGAAGGTCGCGGTTTCCACGCGCCTGACCGGCGAGTCCGCCGCGCCCGCGTGCGTGACCGCC
Organism: Candidatus Aveggerthella excrementigallinarum; assembly: GCA_018715725.1. Taxonomy (GTDB): domain Bacteria; phylum Actinomycetota; class Coriobacteriia; order Coriobacteriales; family Eggerthellaceae; genus Aveggerthella; species Aveggerthella excrementigallinarum. The sequence continues at coordinate 3,741 of DVLD01000022.1, read as the reverse complement.
GAAGGGCCGCTGTCGCTCGAGATGGAGAAGATCCTCTCAACGCAGCCGGGCGCCGAAGACCTCAAGACCGAGCGCGTGCTCGAGCTCAACGCCAAGCATCCGGTGTTCCAGGTGCTCAAGGACGCGCAGGAGTCCGGCGACACCGAGAAGGTGGGGAAGTACGCCGACATCCTGTATAACCAGGCGCTCATCGTCGAGGGCCTGCCCATCGACGACCCGGTGGCGTACGCGAACGCCGTGGCGTCGTTGCTGAAGTAGCGCCATCGTTACGCGGACTTCGGCCGAAACGCCCTCGGGCCCCTGGCTCGAGGGCGTTTTTTCGTATCCTGCCTGGAGAAACTGCGGGCTTTGGCGGGCGGGCCGCAAGCTGCGCTACAATGGCCGGACGAACGTTCGCGCGCCCAGGCGCGCTTTCCATACCCGAGGGGACACCATGACCAGAGGACTCAAGGGGCTCGCCGAGCTCCTTTCGTTGTATTTCCACGGCTTCACGCCGGTGGAGTTCGTGCGCGGCGAAGACCGCATCACCCAGCATGCCAGCGGTTGGCGCGTGAACGGCTCCGGTCACTTGGAGCGCGCGAAGGACGCCATGGCGCTCGTGGAGCAGGCTCCCGCCGAGGAATGGCGTCAGGTGTACTGCGGCATCAACCTGTTCCTCGTCTCCGACCGCGGCGAAGTGAAGAAGCACGACGGCACGCCGGCGGACACCGTGTATCTGAACGGTCGCTGCCAGGTCAAGTACCAGGTCGTGAAGTACGGCCGCCTGCGCGATCGCGAGATTTACCGCTCGCACCTGGTGGCCATGGCGTTCCTGAACTACCAGCGCGGTGACGAGCGCGAGATCCACCATATCAACGGCTACCGCAACGACGACAGCGTGGCGAACCTCGTGGTGCTCTCGCGCGAGGACCACGCGAAAGTGCACGCCTACGGCCCGACCGCGCCCACCGGCCCGATCGAGCCGGACATGCCGCTGCCGCGCCAGCGTGCGAAGAAGGCCGAGAAGCAGCGCCAGGGCAAGCATGCCGGCGCGCCCGTGGGCCTCAGCTACGCCGCGCCGACCCCGTCGTCCGTGGCCGCGCCGTCCGTGGAGGACGAGGGCGAGGCCCTTGCCGCGGGGCGTTCGGGCGGCAAACGACGCCGCGGCAAATCGACCGCCAAACGCCGCTCCGACCAGCGGCGCGCTGAAGAGCAGAAGGCGCAGGAGGGTCCGGCGCCTGACGTGGTCGACGCTGGCGTGGCGTCTTCGGCGCAGGCCGAAATGGAGGCCCCCGCTGATCGCGCCGCCGCCAAGCCGGCCGTCCCGGAGGCCACGGAAGATGCCGTCGAGACGCGCGCGACAGCGGAGGAAGACCTCGATGCCAGCGCCGAGGCGGCGCCCGAAGCCGCGCCCGAGCCTGCGCGCGGTCAGAGTGACGGCTTCGCAGAGGGCGGCGATACCGTCGCTGACGCCTCCGCGGTCTCGCCGGAAGCCGAGAGCGCCGCGGACGAGCCGAGCGCGCTTGCGGGAGAGGCGAGCACGCCTGCAGGAGAAGCGGGGGCACCTGCGGACGAGACGGGCGTGCCTGCGGATGACGCTCGTTCGGGCGCGGACGGAGAGGGCGAGGAGAAGCCGCGTCGCCGCCGGGGGCGCCGGGGCGGCCGACGCCATCGCCGCAAAGCGGAAGACGGCGCGCTCGCCGGCGGAGAGCCTCCTGCTGACGCGGTGGATCACGGCGCCGAACGGGACGGGGAGAAGGACGCCGCGCCCGACGCGCCTGCCCCGCGCGCGGACGGGGCGTCGGAGCGCGCCGAGGAGCCGAACGGACCCGCCGAGCCTGCCATCGAGGCGGAGCAGCTCACCGTCGTGGAGGTCGAGGCGTCCGTGGCGCCCGCCGGCGAGGACGTGACGGTGACGTTGACGCCCGTCGAGGAACCTCGCGTGTTCGAGGTCGACGGCTCCGCCGAGGACGTCGAGGACTTCCCGCTGCCCACCGACGTGGTCGCCGTTGACGAGCTGTTCGAGCCCGTCGTGGTGGACGAGGTGCCCTCCGAGGAGCCGCTCGCGCCGGCCATCGAAGGTGGCGTGGACGAAGCGGGCAGGGAAGATGCCGCGTGCGAGGCGCCCGAAGAGGAGGCGCCGGCTGCCGACGCCGCGCCCGCCTTGGCGGAAGATTCCGGCCAGGAAGGCGAGCCCATGCCCGCTTCGACGGAAGAGCCCAGCCGAAAGGGCGAGCCGGCGCCCGCTGTGGGCGCCGAAGCCTCCTCCGACGATTGGGAGGGGCGTCGTGCGGCGTTCGACCGCGAGCTCGAGCAATTCTTGGCGGGGTTCACCACCGCGCGTCCGGAGGGCGGGGGCGAGGCGGCGGAGCGCGCTCGCGGCCGCCAGGTGCGGCACGTGTACCGCGCGCTGCGCCCCTTCCATGGTTGCGACGATGCGGTCCTGGTCTTCGACACGGCGCTTTCGGCGCTGCGCCGCATCAACCAGTTCGCGACCGACCGCGACGAGCAGGTTCCCGGCGTCGTGGTGGGCGTGCTCTCGCAGGCAAACCAAATGCTGAAGGGCGCCTGCGCTCGCTTGGCGGAGTCCGACGAAGTGGCGCGCGCCTGCACGATCGAGCTGCTGGAGGAAGAGGCGGAAGCGGTGGTCTATCGCCGTCTGGGCTACGACGCGAAGCTGCGCAAGCACGTGAAGCTGCTTGAGGGGTCGGGCGCGAAGGATGCCGGCGATGCGCGTGCGGCAGAGAATCCCGCCGCGTTGGCAGACGCTTCGCCCAAGGCCGCTTCCGGATCCACAGACGTTCCGTCCGAAGCTGCTTCCGAACCGGCGGGCGCCCAGCCCGAAGCGGACTCCGGATTGGCGGACGCCCCGTCTGAAGCGGATTCCGACTCGGCAGCCGCTTCGTCCGACGTCGCTTCCGCATCGACGGACGCTCCAGCGCTCACCGCCGCGCCCGCCGCCAAGCGCCCAGCGCGCCGGAGCCGCCGGCGTCGCCCCGGCAAGCGCGAGCGCGCGCGTCGCCCGCTGCCCGGTTCGTCAAACGACCTGCGCTAACAAGGCAGTAGCTGGTATGCTGTCGCTGCGGGCGAACAAGCGCGCAGCGGCTATCGAGAGGAGCGTCCATGATCGTCACCACCACCAACGACATCGAGGGCTATCGCGTCACCGGCTACTACGGCATCGTGTTCGGCGAGGTCATCACGGGCATCAACTTCCTGCGCGATTTCGGCGCCGGCTTGCGCAATATCGTCGGCGGTCGCTCGCAAGGCTACGAAGAGGAGCTCACGCAGGCGCGCACCGAGGCGCTGCGCGAGATGGAGCAGCGCGCGGGCGAGCTGGGCGCCCATGCCGTCATCGGCGTCGACATCGACTACGAGGTGCTCGGCCAGGGAAACATGCTCATGGTCACCGCGAGCGGCACTGCCGTCACGGTGGCGCAAGCGTAGCGTCCCGCGTTTTCTCACGATGAACAAGCGCCCCGGAGACCGGGGCGCTTTTCGTGTGCGCGGCATTCTGCCGTGCAGGGCGTTCAATGGGGAAGCAAGGGCGTGCGCTCTCTCGCTCGCGCCGTCACACGATGGGCGGCGTCCAGGCGGGTTCGCCTTTCGCGCGGAGGTTGGCGCGGCGGCCGCGCGCGTTGACGACGTACCCCTGCATGCCATACGGGACGTACGTCAGGTCCTCGACGTTCTCGGGCAGGTAGCTCACGAGGCTCAGCGGCGCCGTCTGCTCGACGCGCGCGGGCACGGGCCCCGGCACCG
>DVLD01000021.1 GCA_018715725.1 Candidatus Aveggerthella excrementigallinarum | reverse complement strand
GCCAAACGCCTCGGTTTGGAAAACGCCCTGCCGGAAAGTTCCGTCGAGCTGGTAGAGACCATGCTTTCCACGTCCGAAGAGGAGTACGTGAGCAAGCTCACCATCGACCAAATCGTCGAGAACAACGGCGTGTGGCCGGTGGAGGGCTACGAGGAGCCGCGCCGCGAGTACACCGACTTCGTCTTCGACACCACGTCGGGCCGCATGGACGTCTACTACGACAACCTGGCCCCCTACGGCCAGGCGCTCCCCGTGTGGGAGGAGTGCAGCGAGATCTACGCCGACAACCCGCTGCGCGCGCAGTACCCGCTGCAGCTGTCCAACGTTCGCACGCGCTTCCATATCCACAACCAGTTCAACGACGCCTTGTGGATCCAGCAGTACGGGGAGCCCTTCGTGGAGGTCAACCCGACGGAGGCGGCCGAGCGCGGCCTGGAGAACGGCGACGTGGTCCGCGTGTTCAACGACCGCGGCAGCTACCAGTGCCGCGTCCACGCCAACGAGGCCATCCGCCCCGGCTCCGCCCGCATGTGGGAGGGCGCCACGGCGGACTACCTGGAGGAAGGCAACATGCAGAACGTCACGAACGACGTGCTGAACGAACGCGGCGTCGAGCTGCTCTGCGGCCCGGTCATCCCGTTCTCCGACACGCTCGTGCAGATCGAGAAAGCGTAAGGGGGCTCACGTGACGAAGCTTGGAATCGCCATCAACCTTGACCGCTGCGTCGGGTGCCATACGTGCTCGAACGCGTGCAAGATGTCAAACAACGTGCCCATGGGCATGCTCTGGAACCGCATCCTCACGGAGGGCGTGGACGTCATGGACGGCGCGCAGGGCACCTACCCCAACCTGTCCCGCACGTACCTGCCCGTGCAGTGCCAGCACTGCGAGAACCCCGCATGCATGAAGGTCTGCCCGACCGGGGCCACCTACAAGGACGACAAGGGCCGCGTGGAGATCAACTACGACAAGTGCATCGGCTGCCGCATGTGCATGGCGGCCTGCCCGTACAACGCGCGCGTGTTCAACTGGAGCGAACCGCGCCGCGAGCCCGACTTCAACTACGGCGACGCGCGCGTTCCCGTGCGCAAGAAGGGCGTGGCGGAGAAGTGCACGCTGTGCAAGGAGCGCACCGACGCGGGCGAGCTGCCCCTGTGCGTCCGCGTGTGCCCGGCGCGCGCCCGCACCTTCGGCGATCTGGACGATCCGGAGAGCGAGATCTCGCGCATCGTGCGCGAGCGGGGCGCCACGCAGCTGCTGGAAGACAAGGGCACCCGTCCGCAACTGTATTACTTCGGCTAGGAGGAGACCGTGCAACTCTCGAGAAACTTCAAGGTGGCCATCGGCGTCCTCGCCGTCCTGGCGCTCGCGGCGTTCGGCGCGTACTGCTACCAGTTCGTGAACGGCCTGGGCGTGACCGGCATGAGCAACGGCACGTCCTGGGGCCTCTACATCGCCTGCTTCATGTTCCTGGTCGGCCTGTCCGCCGGCGGCCTGATCGTGGCGTCGTCCGCCTCCATCTTCCATGTGACGGAGTACAAGAAGGTGGCCCTGCCCGCGGTCATCGTGTCCACGGTGTGCATCTGCCTGGCCGGCGCGTTCGTCCTCATCGACCTTGGCGGCATCGTCCGCGTGTGGAACATGTTCCTCACCCCGAACTTCGCGTCCCCGCTTCTGTGGGACATGACCGTCATCACGTGCTACCTGATCATCAACCTGGTCTACCTGTACTTCATGACCTCGAAGAAGGCCGACCAAAGCAAGGTCGCCATCGTCTCCCGCTTCGCGCTGCCCGTCGCTATCCTGGTGCACAGCGTGACCGCGTGGATCTTCGGCCTGCACATCGCCCGCGAAGGCTGGCACACCGCCATCATGGCGCCCCTGTTCGTGGCGTCCGCCATGGACTCGGGTCTGGCCATCCTGCTCCTTGCGCTCATCTGGCTGAACCGCCGGAAGATCTTCGCCACCTCCAAGAAGCTCATCGCCAACCTGGCGGGCCTGCTGGCCACCTGCATCGCCGTCGACGGCTACATGGTCGGCTGCGAGGTGCTCACCACCGCTTACCCGGGCACCGAGCATGCCAACGAGCTCTTGGGCGAGATGTTCTTCGGCGCCACCGCCCCGTTCTTCTGGTTCGAGATCATCTGCGGCGTCATCGTCCCGTTCTGCATTCTCGTGTTCGCGAAGAACCGACAGCGCACCGGCCTGGTGGTCCTGGCGTGTGTCGGCGTGGTGCTCGGCGTGTTCTGCAAGCGCTTGTGGCTCCTGTTCACGAGCTTCATCCACCCCAACGTCATGGGCGCGCCCGGCCTCATCTCCGGCTCGAGCGCAGCGCGGGCGAGCGAGGGCGTGGACGCCTGGGCGGTCGTAAGCTCGTACGCCCCCACGCTGCCGGAGGTCGTCGTCGCCGTGGGCGTGTTCGCGTTCGGCATCCTGGCGTTCATCCTGCTGGCGAAGAAGTTCCTGCGCTGGGCGCCTGAAGGCGACGACGCGCAGGCGAAGTAGCCATGGCGTCTGAAGTGACGAGCGCCCAGACCGACTGGGCGCTCCACGCCGACCTGTACGCGTTTCTGGGCAACAGCCTGCTCGCGCCCCTGCGGCCTGACGCCGCCATGGGGCTGGACCCCGCGTTCTGGGACGCCTGGGCGTGCGACGGGGCGAACGAGCACGTGCGCTCGGGCATCGCCACGCTCAAGGAGCACGCCGCGCGCTGCGCCGACCTGCCGCTTGAACAGGCGATGCAGCAGGTGAACGTGGAGTACGCGCGCCTGTTCGTCGGCCCGCCGAAACCGGCCGCCCCGCCCTGGGAGACGCTCAACCGCAACCCTGACGCGACGTGCGGGTTCGGCGAGGCCACGTTCGCCATGCGCGAGCTGCTGCGCCAGGCGGGCCTGCGGCTGCGCAACGAGAACCACCAGTACGAAGACCACCTGGGCATCGAGCTGCTTTACCTCTCGGAGCGCTGTCGGGCCTTCGCCGAGCGCGAGCCCTCCTTCGAAGAGGAGACCGCCGTGCGCGAGTTCGTGCGCGAGCGGCCGCTTGCCTGGGTGCCCGCCTTCCACGGGCGCATCCGCGAAGCCGCGCCCGGCGGCTACTTCGACGGCCTCGTCGAGCTCGCCTGGGGACTGCTGCAGGCTGAGGTGTAAAAAAAGTTCCGCCGTTCTGACGAACGGCGGAACTTTTTAACGTTGGCGGTAGTAGCTCAGGAAGTCCGCCAGCTTCTCCATGGCCTCCTGCAGCACTTCGATGCGCGGCAGGTAGACGACGCGGAAGTGGTCGGGCTTCTTCCAGTTGAAGCCGGTGCCTTGCGTGACGAGGATCTTCTTGTCGTGCAGGAAGTCCAGCGCGAACTGCTCGTCGTCGGTGATGTTGAACCGCTCCACGTCGAGCTTCGGGAAGATGTAGAAGCCCGCCTTCGGCTTCACGGCAGACACGCCCGGAATACTGTTGAGCGCCTCGTACACGTAATCGCGCTGCTCGAGCACGCGGCCGCCCGGCGCCACGTAACCCTTGACGCTCTGGTGGCCGCCAAGCGCCGTCTGGACGATGGACTGCGCCGGCGTGTTCGAGCACATGCGCATATTGCAGAGCATGTTGATGCCCTCGATGTAATCCTCAGCGCCGCGCTTGTCGCCCGAAAGGATCATCCAGCCGATGCGGTAGCCCGCGATCATGTGGGACTTCGACAAGCCGCTGAACGTGATGCAGAACAGGTCGGGCGCGAGCGACGCGGTGGAGATATGCTCCAGGCCGTCCATGACCAAGCGGTCGTAAATCTCGTCCGAGAAGACGAGCAGGTTGTGCTCGCGCGCGACGGCCAGGATCTCCTCCAGCACCTCTTTCGGGTACAGGGCGCCCGTGGGGTTGTTCGGGTTGATGATGACGATCGCCTTCGTGCGGGGCGTGACCTTGCTGCGGATGTCGTCGATGTCCGGGTACCACTCCTGCTCCTCATCGCAGATGTAGTGCACCGCGGTGCCGCCCGCCAGGTTCACGCACGCCGTCCACAGCGGGTAGTCCGGCGAGGGCACGAGCACTTCGTCGCCCGTGTCCACCAGGGCGGACAGGCTGATGTTGATGAGCTCGGAGACGCCGTTGCCGGTGTAGACGTCGCTCATACTGACGTTCGGGATGTGCTTGACCTGCGCGTACTGCATGATGGCCTTGCGCGCGGAGAACAGGCCCTTCGCGTCGGAGTAGCCCTCCACCTCGGTCAGCTGGCGGCGCATGTCGTAGATGACCTCGTCGGGCGTGCGGAAGCCGAACGGCGCCGGGTTGCCGATGTTCAGTTTCAGGATGTGCGTGCCCGCCTCTTCCATGCGGTGCGCCTCGTCGGCCACCGGGCCGCGAACATCGTACAGGACGTTGTCGAGCTTGGACGATTTTTTGAACTCTCGCATGTTCCCGCTCCTTTGGTGCTGAGGGTTGGTGTCGTGATCGCGCGCGGTGCGCGCGGAGGGCTCTTCGGTCTGCCCCGCCGTTTCCGCGGGGGCGACTGCCCCTGGCGGCGCGTCGGCGGCGTCGTCGGTGGCCGCGACGGGCGCTTCGGCAACGACGGCGGCTTCGGAAGCGGCGTCGGCTTCGGCATCCGGCTCGTCGGCGCACAGCTGGGCGGCAGGCACGCCCAGGATGTCCGCCAGCAGCTCCAGCACGTCCTTGCGCGGAAGCACTTTCCCGCTCACATACTGGCTGACCTGGCTTTTCCCGAGCTTCTGGCCGCGCTCTTCCGCCGCGCGCACCACATCGACCTGCTTCATGCCACGCTGCGCCATGGCTTCGCGCAAGCGCCGTGCGAACATCTCATGGTCCATGGTCGACTCTCCAAAAGTTCAATTTCATCTCTTGCGAGTTCAATTTTGCAAGAAATCCGTCTGGCTCATCCTAGCAGAATTTTGAACTTATGGGCTCTGTAAAATTGAACTTTGAGTTCAATTCCGTGAACGGCTCCGGGAGGGCGGCGTGCTGCGCCGTCCGCCACCTGACGAAGCGGACGGCGCAGACTTCCGTCGTTCAATGCGAAGCGCCCATCTGCTATACTGGCCGCGCCTGCCGAGTGGACAATCCCGTCCGCAGCGCGTGTGGCGACGCCATCGGACAGGCGGAAAGAAAGGATTCAGTGCGCATTTTCTAGACATCTCCCACCGTACGCGGGACACCGCCCGCACCGCCCTTGCTGCCGCACCGTTGCCGCAGCCAATCAGAAGGAGAATGTCATATGCAGCTCGCGCTGACCGGCGTCACGTTCGCCTACCCTTCCGCGCCGGAACCCCTCATCACCAACGCAACCGTCGTCTTTCCTGTCGGGTGGACCGGCCTGCTCGGCGACAACGGCTGCGGCAAGTCAACGCTCGTGAACCTTGCCTGCGGCATCCTGCCGCCCGATTCGGGCTCTGTCACCTCAGGCCTGTTCTGCGCCGTGTGCGCCCAGGACGCCAGCACGCCTCCCGCCGAGCTGGCGGACTTCGCGCTCGACTACGGCCACGACGCGCTCGAGCTGCGCCGCATCTTCCGCATCGACGACGACATGCCCTGGCGCTTCGACGCCCTTTCGTTCGGCGAGCGCAAGAAGCTCCAGATCGCGTGCGCCCTCTGGAAGCGCCCCGACGTCCTGGCAGTGGACGAGCCGACGAACCACCTCGACCAGGACGCCCGCGCGCAGCTGACCGAAGCGTTGAGGCGCTTCCGCGGCATCGGCATCCTGGTCAGCCACGACCGCGCGCTGCTCGACGCGCTGGTGGACCGGTGCGTGTCGTTCGAGCCCGGCGGCGCCCTGACCGTCCGCCCGGGCGGGTACACGAAAGCCCATGGCCAGATTGAGCTGGAGCGCGAGACCGCACGGCGCGAGCGAGCGGAAGCGAAGACCGAGCTCGCGCGGCTGCAAGCGGAGCAGGACCGCCGCGCGCACGAGGCCGCCCAGTCGAAGGCGCGCCGCAGCAAGCGTCATATCGACCCGAAGGACAAAAGCGCGAAAGCGAAAATCGACCTTGCCGTATACACCGGACAGGACGGCGTCGCAGGCAAGCTGTCCGCGCGCATGGACACGAGAATCGCTGCCGCACACGACCGCGTCGCGGCCTCGTTCGTGCACAAGCGCTACGACGGCGAACTGTGGGTCGACGCGCAGCCGAGCCCGCGCAAGACCGTCGTCCGCATCCCGGAAGCGCGCATCCCCTGCGGGGCCAGCACGCTGGATGTTCCTGAGCTGTTCGTGGGCAACACCGACCATATCGGCATCGTGGGCCCCAACGGCGCCGGGAAGTCGACCTTGCTCGCGCACGTCCGCACGCTGCTCGCCGACGACCTCTCCGTGCTGGACATCCCGCAAGAGCTTGACGGGGCGGCGCGTGCGCGCATGCTCGAGCGCCTCTCCGCGCTCACGCCCGCCGAGCGCGGCACGGTGCTCTCCACCGTCGCCCAGCTCAACTCGAAGCCTGGCCGCATTCTGGAGGGAGAAGACGTCAGTCCTGGAGAAATGCGCAAGCTCATGCTCGCGGTGGGCATCCTGCGCAACCCGGTCCTCGTCATCATGGACGAGCCAACGAACCACCTCGACCTCCATTCGGTCGAAGCGCTCGAACGCGCGCTTGCGGCGTACCCGGGCGCGCTCTTGCTCGTCAGCCACGACCGCGCCTTCTTGGCCGCGTGCACGCACGCCGTCTGGGAAGTGCGCGACGGGCGCGTGACCGTGCGATAGCGCCGCCGTGCAAGACCGCGCCGTCACGCCCTTGGCGGCAGCGTGCCGCAGGCCGCGGCGCCGGCGCGTCGCGCCGTGCGCGCCGGCGCCGCGGACCCCGCCTCGCGCAAAGCGTCCGGAAAAATATTCAAAAATTCCCTCTTGCAAAGCCCCGAACGCTCAGGTAACATACAGTCTCGCTTCGCACGAAGCGCACGGATATGCGGGCGTGGCGGAATTGGCAGACGCGTACGGTTCAGGTCCGTATGGGGGCAACCCCATGAAGGTTCAAGTCCTTTCGCCCGCACCATTCGACCCCTTTACCCGGCTTCGGCCGGGTTTTTTATTATCCGCCCCTCGACGGGCACGCTTCGGGAGGAACGCGATGGCAGAAATCGAAATCCAGGACGCCGCGTGCGAGGAGTGCGCCGAGACCGAGGCGAAGCAGGCAGCGGCGCGCACGCGCGCCATGCGCGCCCACAGCATCGCCGGCTACACGCGCTTCATCACCGCGATTCCCTGCATCGGCCTGTTCATCGCCGCCATCGCGCTCACGGTCTCCACGCTCATCTCCACGGTGCTGACCACCGTGGAGGCCGTCCAGGGCCACCTCGACATGCACGACATGCTCGTGGAGTACATCGAGTACGCCGACTTCTTCCTGCTGTCCGTCGTGCTCTATATTATGTGCATTGGCCTCTATGCGCTGTTCATCGATCATGACGTGGTCATGCCGTCATGGCTGGAGATCGACACGCTCGACGACCTGAAAGAAAAGCTCATCGGCGTGATCGGCGTGGTCATGGGCGTGTACTTCCTGGGACGCCTCATCCACGGGACGAACCCCACGGACCTTCTGCTCATTGGCATCGGCACCGCGGCGGTCATCGCCGCGCTCGCCTACTTCGTGAAGCACGTCATCTCAAGCCGCCAGAAATAACGCGCGAGCGCGCCCCGCAGGCGGTGTGGACAAAGCGGGGCTCAAGCGCAGGCGACCACGGGTTAGCGGTTCGGCAGATGCTCTTTGCCCGTGAACTCCCTCACGGCAATGCGAAAGACGCCCGTGCGCTCGAGGGCCGCGGGCGAGAACTCGGCGCGGGCATCCGGCGCCAGGTGCGCCATGATGAGCGCCAGGGCGCGATGCTTCTCGGCGAGGTCCTCCACCGGCTCGATGTAGCCCGTGCCCATGATGCTGCGGTACGCCCGTGAGTACGCGCACGCGGATTCGCCCGCGATAAGGCCCAGGTCAATGTCCATTTCGATGGCCACCTGCGCCCCGCGCGAGAACAGGCTCGCCTTGCGGCCCTCCGTCGCGGAGTGAACGTACAGCGTGAGCTCGGGGCGCGGATCGGGCTCTTCCAGACGGTCCTCGTCCACATCGGCGCGCTCTTCCAGCAGCTCTTCGGAGTCGAACTCCAAAACATCGCCCGGGCCTTCGACCTCGCGCCAGTCGTAGCCGAAGTTCATCGGCACCACGAAAACGCCCGCTTCGTCCACCGCGCCGACGCGCACCACGCGGCATTGGTCGATGACCGCGCGCAGCGCGCATGCGTCCGTGATCTCTCGCTTGCTAATCCTCAAATGACTCACCGCCCATCTTGCGGCAGCCCGGCGGGCCGCGTGACAACGCACGATGGTACCGCCAATGCGCCCCCTTCGCGATAGTTCCCGGCCAACGCGCGGTTCCACCGAGCTGACGGCGCCCTGTCTGCCACGTGGCATGCGCGCGTTGCAGCGCGTGCGGCCAGAAGCAAGCCGCGCTCACGCGCCGCATGGTCCGCACGCGCACGCGCGCTGCAGCGCGCCGGCCGCGGTGCTACCATAGTCGCCATGCACGAAGAAGAGGGAGCATACCAAGACGGCCTGCCGAAGCGCGAGCGCACGCTCGTCATCGGCGTCATGATGGCCGGCACCACCGCAGCCTGCATCTCGCAGAGCATGATGATCGCGGCGCTGCCCACCATCATGCACGATTTCAACGTCGACGCCACGCTCGGCCAGCTGCTCACCACCGCCTACATCTTCACGCTCGGCCTCATCTCGGCCATGACGGCGTACCTGGTCAACCACGTGAGCTCGAAAAAGCTCTTCCTGGCGTCCATGGCATGCTTCACCGTGGGCTGCGCGGCGGCGCTCGTCGCGCCGAACTACCCGCTCTTGCTCGCCTCGCGCCTGCTGCAAGCGGGCGGCGCCGGCATCGCGCTTCCGCTCATCCAAGTGGTGGCGTTGTCCGTCTACCCGAAAAGCGAGTACGGCAAGGCCATGGGGCTCGTGGGCCTCATCGTCGGGTTCGCGCCCGCCATCGGCCCCACCATCTCGGGGTTCCTCATCGACCTGTGGGGGTGGCACTCCGTGTTCGTGGCGCTCGGCGCCGTGGCCATCGCGGTCATTGCGCTCGCCGTCTTCCTGCTGAAAGACGTCGCGCGGCGCACGGGGGAGCACGACCACTTCGACGTGCCGTCCGGCGTGCTCTACACCGTGGGCTTCTACTGCATCCTGGTGGGCGCGAGCGCCCTTGAGTCCGACGCCGGCATCTGCCCCGCCACCGTCGGCGCGCTTGCGGCGGGCGTCGTCGCCATCGCCGCGTTCGTGCGGCGCCAGCTGCGCATTGAGCACCCGTTACTCAAGCTCTCGTGCTTCCGCGACCGCACGTTCGCCGTGTCCGCCGCGCTCGTCATGATCTCGCAGATGGCCATGATGAGCGGGTCGATCATGGTGCCCCTGTTCGTGCAGGACGTGCAGCTGCAAAGCGCCACCGTCTCGGGGTTGACCATCCTGCCGGGCGCCGTGCTGCTCGGCTTCCTGAACCCGGTGACCGGCCGCCTGCTCGACGCGCACGGTCCGCGCCCGCTCATCGTGGGCGGCTGCTCGGTGCTCGTCGTCGGCACGCTCGCCTTCGCGCTCTGCGACGCGAGCACGCCCGAATGGGCCGTGACCGCCCTGTACGGCCTGCGCACCGTGGGCATCGCCTGCCTCATGATGCCCATGACCGCGCACGCCTGCACCGTGCTCGACGGCGAGGACATCCCCCAGGGCACCGCCATCATCACGTCGTTCCGCCAGCTGTTCGCCTCGCTCTCCACCTCGGTGCTCATCGCCGTCATGGCACACGCCTCCTCCAACGAGCTGGGCGTGGACGCGTTCGGGTTCGGCGTGAGCTTCATCGTGCAGGCGGTCGTCATCGCGCTCGCGTTCGTGGCGGGCATGGCGCTCATGCCGAAGCGGACGGCTCGATAGCGGGCGGGTGCCCGGCGGGCAGCGGGCGCCTTGCACGGAGCGCGACAGCGAACGCCCCGCCCCGTGGCGTTGCCCCAAGCAACAATTAGCTTTCAGCAACGAGGGGGCCTGCCTGACGCACGGTACAATCGCCCCATCAGACCACCGAATGGCAGGAGGCCACGATGGGATTCTTCTCAGGTTTCAGCTCGGGCGCCCGCAAGCGGCACCACCACGGCAACGGCAGCAGCCACTATCAGCAAGGCGGATTCGGAAACATAGGCGGCATGTTCGGCGGCTTCATGGGCTCGTCGATCTCCAGCTCGAAGCGCCGCCGCATGGGCGGCTATGGCGCACCCATCCCCCACCAGGGAGGCCCCGTCCCCACCGCCGCTCCGCAGCAGGCGGCGCCGCGCCCGCAGGCTCCTGTCGCGGGCGGCGCGACCTGCCCTAGCTGCGGCGCCAGCGTGCCCGCCGGCTCGAAGTTCTGCCTTGAGTGCGGCACGAAGCTCGGCGGGAGCGGGTTCTGCGGCCAGTGCGGCGCCACCCTGCCGCCCACGGGCAAGTTCTGCCCCGAGTGCGGAGCTCCGCGCGGATAGCGGCGCGTGAACCATTTTCTTGAAAAAGCCGCCATCCTCCTGTTCCGACACCGCTCGCGCGCGCTCGTCGGAACGCAGCACGGAGGGTGGCGGCTTTGCTCGTTTCTGGGATCAGGCTCGTATGGCGCCTCCTTCCGAGCGGAGAGCGCCGAAGGCGCGCACGCGGTCTTGAAGCTCGTTCGCAAGCCGCAGTCGAAGCAGTCCGCCCGCTCCTTCCTGGCCTGGATGGACGCGCAGGAGCGCGAACGCACGCCATCCCGCCCCTGTCCCGGCAGCGCCGCGCGTGCGCACCCGCCCGCAGAGGACCGACAGGACGCCTGCGACGCCCGCGCGCACGATCGGCGCGCGGAAGCGGGCACCCTTCCCCCGCGCGCCGACGTGTGGACCGAGTGCGCCGCCCTCCAGCGTTGCGAGGGGTCGCCGCTCATCCCGCGGTGGCTCGGCATCGTGAACGAAGGCGGGCGGTACTTCATCGTGCTCGACCACCTGGCGGGCGAATCGCTCCAGTCTTTGCTCGGAAGCCGGAAGCGCTTCACCGAGCAGGAAATCGCCATCGTCGCCCATGACGTCACCGCCGCCCTCGCGCACGCGCACGCCCGCGGCGTCGCGCACAACGACCTGCGGCCCGCGAACGTCCTGTTCGACGGGCGCCGCGCTGCGCTCATCGACTTCGGTCTGGCCACGTTCTTCCCGCCCGAGCAGGGAAAGGCCGATTTCCCCGACAGCAGCGCGAACGACCGCAGCGGCCTGGCCGACGTGCTGCTCTACCTGCTCTACACGCGCTACGACGGACCGCGCACGAAACGCTCCTGGCGCGAAGAGCTCAATCTTTCGCGCTGCCAGCAAGACCTGCTCGAAGCGCTGTTCGCCGACCGCCCGCCCTTCGGCGGATGGAGCGAGGTGCAACGCGCCGTGGAGCGGGCGTTCCCCCTCGCGCCGCACGGTACAATGCCGCTGACACGCGATGCCCCCACCGGCTGAAGAAAGCAGGTTCCCATGTACGCCATGACCGACGAAGAGTTCGATCACGCCATCGACGAGGCGCT
This sequence comes from Candidatus Aveggerthella excrementigallinarum, assembly GCA_018715725.1. GTDB lineage: Bacteria > Actinomycetota > Coriobacteriia > Coriobacteriales > Eggerthellaceae > Aveggerthella > Aveggerthella excrementigallinarum. The sequence goes on along the minus strand of DVLD01000021.1, from coordinate 581 downwards.
CCGATCCATCCCCGCCGAGTTCCTGGAGGCGCTCGAGAACGTGGCCATCGTCGCGCAGGACGAGCCCGACGCCTACCAGCTCGAACGCGCCGCCGAAGGCGACGCCGAATGGAGCGAGGAGGAGCTGGCCGCCTGGCTTGACGAGGCGCAGGGTGACGACGCGGAAGGCGCCGCGCGCGACGAGCGCTCCTGCGAGGAGGCCTTTGACGAAGGCGACGGCTGCGGCATGCCGGAGGACGGCTCCGACGACCTCCTCGGCCTCTACGACGGCATCCCGCTCACCGAGCGCGACGAGTACGACTTCTGCCCGCCCGACGTTATCACCGTGTTCAAGGGTCCCCACGAGCGCCTGTGCGAGACTCGCGAAGAGCTGGTGGAAGAGATACGCAAGACCGTGGTCCACGAGATCGGCCACTACTTCGGCATGGACGAAGGAGACATCGAGCGCATGGGGTACGCGTGACGTCTCCCCAGCAAGGGCGTCCGGGGTTACCCCGTGCTCAAACAGTCCTGAGCTCGCTCAAACGCGCCACTGGCGCGTTTGGCTCGTGCGGAACTGCGCGCGGAACAACCCCGGACGC
>DVLD01000020.1 GCA_018715725.1 Candidatus Aveggerthella excrementigallinarum | reverse complement strand
AAGCGGCCGCTGTGCCCGGGGCAGACGCGAGCGCGGAGCAGGCCACGTCCTCCGCATCGGACGAGGGCGCCCGGGCGCGCGCCGACGTCGAGGCGCTCCGCGCGGAGCTGGGCATCGTCGAGGACTATCGGGCGGCTTTCTCCCATGGGCCTAAGGGCGCCGCATTCCAACGCTACATCGTGCTGCACGACACCGAGAGCAACGCCGACCCGCAAAGCATCGTCTCGTACTGGGACGGCGCGGGCACCGGCGTGGCGGCGCATTTCGTGGTGGGCACGGACGGCACGGTGGTGCAGTGCGTGCCGCTGGACGAGATCGCCCACCATGCCGGCTACGGCGACACGGGTCACAACAGCCTCTACGGCCTGGTGGAAGACGGGCGCGACGACATGGCGGGGTCGAGCCCCATCGGCTCGTGGGCGTCGGACTACGGCATGAACGCGTACTCCGTCGGCATCGAGATGGTGCACGTCGGCGGGTCGGGTCCGTACCCGGAAGCCCAGCTTGCTGCGGTCGATAAGCTCATCGCCTACATCGACGCGTACTACGGCTTCGAGAGCACGATCATCGACCACAAAGCATGGCGCACGGGCAATTCCGACACGTCGGCCGAGTTCGCTGCCTACTTGGCGAACTACCAGAGCCGCCGTGCGCACGAGTGAAGGAGGGGCCAATGTTTTGCGAGAACTGTGGCGAGCGGTTGCAGCCAGGGAGCGCGTTCTGCCCGAGGTGCGGTGCGCGCGTTTCTTCCGATGCGCAGGAGACAGGTCGCACGGGGCGCATGCCGCACCAGCCGGCGCAGCAGGCGCCCGGCACGAACGCCGCGCCGGGACAGCAGGCGCCGCTGCCTCACCAGGCTGCTCCGCAGGCGGGACAGCAGTCGAATCAACAGAAGTGGCGCACGGCGGCCATCGTCGCCGTCTGCGTCGTGGTCCTGCTCGCCATCGTGGCGGTCTGCCTGCTTGTGTTCGGCGGGAAAGACAACGCGGCGGATCCCGCCGCGACGGGCGGCCAACCTGCGGCGACTCAGGGCGCTTCGAACGGAACTGCGCCCAACGGATCGGCGCCCGGCGGCACGTCGGCCGACCAAGCGAAGACCGCGCTCAACTTGTTCGTCTCGCAGGTCGACAACGCCGCCTTCCCGCAGATGACCCTGTACGTCCGACTGACCGACCAGGCGGGCGCCGAGGTTTCGGGCGTGGACGCCTCGCAGTTCAGCGTGGTCGAGCTTGGCTCCGACGGGACGGAGCACCAGGCCACGGTGAGCGAAGTGTTGCCCGTGGGCGAAGGCGACATGATGAACATCAACCTGGTGGTCGACCAGAGCGCCTCGATGTCACGGGAGGGCAAGATTGGCAACGCGAAGGCCGCGGCGCACGCGTTCATCGACGAGATCACCGCATTGAGCACGAACAACGCCGAGATCACCTCGTTCGATGACCGGGTGTACAACCGCCAGCCGTTCACGTCGAACGCGGTCCTGCTCGACAGCGCCGTCGACGCGCTCTCGACCGACGGCGACACGGCGCTCTACGACGCGCTGTACTGGGCGCTCCAGCGCACGAACATGCGCAGTGGCTCGCGCGTGGTCATCGCGTTCACGGACGGCGAGGAGAACTCGAGCCGTTATTCCGCGTCCGACGTCATCGAGCTGTCCCGCATGACCGGCATCCCGGTGTACCTCGTGGGCGTGGGCGACGAGGTCGACGCGTCCTCGCTGCGCTCGCTTGCCACCTCGTGCAACGGCCAGTACTTCGATGCTTCGACAGCTGACCTCGCCCAGGCGCTGCAGGGCATCTACGAGTCCATCTACGCCGACCAGCGCTCCATGTACCGCGTGGTCTACACCTCGACGTTCGAGGGCGAGACCACGGCGTACCGCACCGTGCGCCTTGCGTGCACGAACGCGAGCGCTTTCCAAGGCACGGTGGAGGCGTCGTACATGCCCGTCGACAACGTGTCCGCCTACGAGAACAGCGTCAACATGAACGACTACGTGCTCGAGGACAGCGCCTCGCGGTACTACTCGACGAGCGAGCTGCAGGACATGTCGCTCTGGGAGCTCTACCTGGCGCGCAATGAGATCTTCGCCCGCCATGGCCGTGGGTTCAAGAACCAGGACCTCGTGGACTACTTCGCCACCCGCTCGTGGTACACCGAGCGCTACACGCCGGAGCAGTTCGACGCCATGACCTCTCCGCTCAACGACTACGAGCGCAAGAACGTCGAGGCCATGTACGCCATCGAGGCGGAGCGCAACTCCCCGTACCTCGTGACGGCGGACTAGGCGCCCCGCAGGAGCGACCGAGACGAAAAACGGCGAGCGCCGCGAGAGGCGCTCGCCGTTTTGCTCGTGGCATCGGCTCGGCCGACGCGTCCGGCTACCGCTCCTTCCGGTCGCGCAGCTTCTCGAGCTTGCGGGCGTCGCGCGCTCCCTGGGAGCCGCCTGCGCCCTTGAGGCCGCCGGCATCGCGCACGGCGTGATGCACTTCCATGCCCTGGGCGCGCAGCTCGTTCTCGCGCGCCTCGCGCTCGCGCTCTTCGGCCATCATCTGCTCAAGCAGCGGGTCGCGCTCCACGGTGCGCACGGCCTCGGTGCGGATGGCCGCTTCGCCCGCCCGCACGTTCGTCCCGGCGCGGCCGGCGTCCAGGTCGGCGTTCGCGGCGTCGAAGGCCTCGTTCGTGTTCGCGCGCGAGAACCCGGGCGCCACCACGCTGCCATAGGCCGCCACTTGCGCGCCGGACTCGTCGGCCACCAGGCGCCCGTCGTGCATGCCGTCGGCCTCCAGTCCCTTGAACGTGCAGTTCGGCGTGCCGTCGGGGTTCCAGGCGGGGGAGTAGACGCCGTTCTCCTGGTCGGGGTAGTCGAAGTCGCTGCCGGCGGGGCGCCATGCCCCGGTCAGCTTCGCCGCCCAGTTCGCCGGCTCGTTTTTGAGCCAGAGTTTCGCCAGGTTCTTCGCGTGGACGGGCTTGACCTGGAATGCCCAGTTGAGCTCGCTCTTCTCGGCCATGGTGTTCTCGGAGAGGCGCTCGAACTCCTCCTTGAGCGCGCCGAGCCGCGCGTCGATGCGCCCGGTGCCCTCGTAGAGCACCTCGTCCAGGCGGCGCATCTGCTCGCGCGCTTGGCGGATGCGCGCGTCCACGCCCGCCGTCATGCCGGCGTCCAGGATGCCGTGCTCGCCCTTGATGCGGTTGATGTCGAGCGCCGCATCGTAGGTGGCCTCCACCATCTCGTCCACGCTCATGTACTGGCTCTCGTAGTTCATGATGTGCTTCCACGAGGGCAGGATCATGCGCTCGCGGTGCTCTTCGAACGTGCGGGCGCGCAGCTTGTAGCCGTACTTCTCGGGGTTGTCGAAGGCGATGGATCCCACGTCCAAGAACGGCGCCATGGGGCTCGTCATGACCACCAGGCGCGGGTCGTAGTTCACGAGCTCGTAGAGGTGCTGCACGTAGGTGCCCGTCTCGCGCACGCTTTCGGCGGTCTGCTTCGGGATGCCGGTCATGAAGTACAGATCGAAGCGCTCGCAGTTCGGGTGCGAGAGCGCGTCGACGATGGTCTCTTCGAGCTCGGTCATCTTGTAGTGGCCCTTGCCGAAGGCCTTGCGCACGTCGTCGTCGTGGCTCTCGGCGGAGATCTCCACGGACCAATTCTCCAGGTTGTCGTCGAGCATCTGGTAGAACTCGTCGCCCCCGGGCGGAGGGCCGAAGAACTCGAAGCCGATGGGGTTGCGCACCTTGCCCTTGAGCCCGCAGATGAAGTCGTGCGCGTACTCCTCGCCTGCCTGCAGGAAGTCGTTCAGCACGAAGATGGGGCCCCAGATGTGGTCCTGCACGTGCTGGATATCGCGGATGAGCAGCTTCGGGTCGCGCCAGGCCACGCGACGGCGGCCAAAGTGGTTCTTGAACGCGTAGGCGCTGCCGCCGCACGTGGCGCAGTTGCGCGCGCAGCCGCGGCAGGACAGGCCCGCCGTCACCGGATAGGACAGCCAGCCTTTCATGGGCAGGTAGCTCGTCATGTCGTGGTGGCGCAGCACGCCCTTCATGGGGTAGTCGTAGTCCATGGAGATGGCGTTCATGTCGTCGGGCACCCAGGACAGCGGGTTGATGTGCACGCCGCCTTCGGCGTCCTTCCAGGTCAGGTTCGGGATGTCGGACAGGTCGCCCACGGGCACGCGGTTGCGTGCGGCATCCTTCAGGCGCGCGATGAGCCGGCGCATGGGCTCTTCGGTCGAGTCGCCGCGAACCACGTAGTCAATGCAGTCGTAGGCGATGAGGTCCTCGTGGAAGATGGTGGCGGACAGGCCGCCGAACATGACGGGGGTGTGCGGGTGCAGGCGCTTCAGGATTTTCGCCACCTCGACGGAGCCGTGGCAGTGCGGCATCCAGTGCAGGTCGATGCCGAAGGCCAGCGAATCAAGCTTCGAAAGGTTCGCCTCCACGTCGAAGCCCTTCTTGTGCAGCATCATGGACGCCAGGTTGTAGATGCGCGCGCGCAGGCCGTGGCGCTCGAAGTATTCGGAGAGCGTCGTGAGCCCCAGCGGGTACATCTCGAAGATGGGGGTGGAGGGCACCATGTCGGACACCGGCCCGTACATGATGGAGCGCTCGCGGAAATCGTACGTTGCAGGGCAGTGTACGAAGGTGATGTCAATCTGTTCCACGTCTCTTCTCTACTCCTTCCGGCACGACGGCGCAGCGGATGCCCCCTCAGTCCGCTCACCGATTTATTTGCGTGCTTTCGCAGTTGACCGTTGATTCTAGCAGTCTTACCAGATTGATCCCGCGCATTTCTGGGGTTTCACGCCTCTCGCCCCCCGCCTGCTCGGCGCGTGCGCGCGACCGCCCACCTTCGCGGCATGTGAGGATAGCGGGTTTGCCGGCTGTGGCCGCGGGCGCGGCGCGCGGGTGATGCTACACTGTCGAACACGTCTGAAGCAGGAGGCATCCATGTTATTGTGCGCTGAATACGTTCTGCCCATTACCCAGCCCCCCATCGAGAAGGGCGCGGTGCTGGTGCGCGATGGCAAAATCCAAGACGTCGGTCGCGCCGACGTCCTGAAAGCCCGCTATGCCGGCGAAGAAACGAAAGACTTCGGCCTGGCGGCCCTTATGCCGGGCTTGGTGAACCTGAACTCCCGCCTGGAGCACGCGGTCATGCGCGGCATCGTCCACGACGAGCCGTACATCACGTGGCTGCAGCTCGTCAACGAGACGAGCTCGCTCATGAACGGCAGCGACTGGCACGATTCCGCCATCCTGGGCGGCCTTGAGGCCCTGTCCGCCGGCATCACCACGGTGGCCGACGTGACCTCGTCCTCCGCGCCGTGCGACGCCGTGCGCGAGCTGGGGCTGCGCTCGGTGATCTACCGTGAGGTGACCGCCATGGACAAGCGCCGCGTGGACCACGCGATGCGCCAGGCGAAGTCCGACGTGGAGAAGTGGCAGGACGAGTACGCCTCCGACCTGGTGACCGTCGGCATCGCCGCCGGCCCGCTGTACGCATGTCACCCGCTCATCTTCAGCAAGATCGTCGAATTCGCCGACGACACGCTGCCGGTGGCCCTGCAGCTGGCGGCATCGCGCGAAGAGTACAACTTCATCAAGCGCGGCTCTTCGGCGCTTTCCGTTCACAGCGAGAACGTGAACCGCGGCTACGTGGAGATTCCGCCATGGCTGCCCACGGGCGTCACGCCGGTCAACTACGTGCTGAACTGGGGCGGCCTGGACGCGAAGAACATCCTGGCCGTGCACTGCGTTCACGTGAACGACGACGATCTGGACGAGCTGCGCTCGCACGATGTGGCCATCGCCGTGTGCCAGCGCTGCAACGCGCAGCTGGGCATGGGCGTGCCGCCGTTGGCTGATTACCTGCGCGCCGGCATGCGCGTGGGCCTGGGCACGGACTCGCCGGCCGCCACGGACTCCACGGACCTGTTCATCGAGATGCGCACCGGCATGCTGCTGCAGCGCGCCGTCACCCGCAACATGTTCCTCGATTCCGCCACCATGCTCGAGATGGCTACCATGGGCGGCGCCCGCGCGCTGCGCATGGAGGACAAGATCGGCTCGCTCGAGGTGGGCAAGCTCGCCGACATCGTGGCGGTGGACCTTTCGGGCTCGCACCAGACACCCACGACCGACCCCATCTCGGCGGTGGTGAACACGGCCGCCAGCACTGATGTGGTCATGACCATGGTCAACGGCCAGGTGCTGTACGAAAGCGACCAGTGGCACGTCGACGTGCAGGTGGCGCGCAACATCGCCTCGGTCATCGAAATCCGCGGGAAGCTGAGGGGCTAGTATGGCGAAGGCGAAGTCCGCCCAGCGCACCCTCACTGCAGCGGAGCGCCAGGCGCGTATTGCGCGCGCTCGCGAGCGCGAAAAGCAGGAGCAAGAGCGCCGTGAGCACGCCTCGTTCGTGAAGAAGGTCTTCACCGTGGCGGTGTGCGTCATCCTGGCGCTGGCGCTGTCCATCCCGACCATGGCACTTGTGGTGATGGGCGGAAATGGCTAGCGCCAGCAGGGGGCTTACGATAATATAACCAGCTTGGTAAGCGAGAACTCGGCACGCGCTCCGGCGCGTGCCTCTATGTGCAAGGGGTGCTAGGTTGTTTGGTATCGGTGGAACCGAGCTGTTCCTCATCCTGCTTTTCGGGTTCCTGTTGTTCGGACCCGACAAGCTGCCCGAGATCGCCAAGACGGCTGGACGGGCCATCTCCAAGTTCAAGAACGCGCAGGAGGAAGTGACGAAGGTCGTCCAGAACGAAATCTACGACCCGAAATCCGACGAGCCGTTCAAGAACCCGCTCGAGGCGGTCGAGAAGATGGGCAAGAAGTCCGAGAACAAGACCGTCGCAAAGCAAGAGAGCTTCTCCGAGCGCAAGGCGCGCTACGACCGTGAGCGCGCCGCCCGTCGCGCCGCCGAACAGGAGAAGGGCGAAGGCGCCGCTGCCGGCACCGCCGCCGCTGGCGCCGCGAAGACCGCTGCCGCCAAGCCTGCGCCGAAGGCGTCCGCTGCAAAGCCTGCTGCCGTGAGCGCCAAGCCCGCGCCGAAGGCCTCGAGCACCGCGTCGAAGCCGGCGACCACCACGACCCCGAAGCCCGCCGCAACGCCGAAGCCGGCCCCGACGCCGAAGCCGGCGTCCGCGGCCGAGGGCGTCGCCGCGAAACCTGCCGCACCCGTTGCCGCGGCCGACGCCGCCACCGAAGAGAAGGGGGAGTAACATGCCCATCGGACCGGCACGCATGCCCCTGTTCGACCACCTGGGCGAGCTGCGCATGCGCATTGTGCGCATCGTGGTCTGCCTGTTCGTGGCGTGCTGCTTCTTCTATCTGGCGTCGCCCACGGTCATCAACCTGCTCATGCAGCCCGTGTTGCCGTACCTTCCCACCAACGAGGACGGCACCATCGCGCTCAACGTCCTGGGCGCGCTCGACGGCTTCACCATCCGCTTCGGCGTTGCGCTCTGGGCGTCTCTCGTGGCGTGCATGCCCGTCGTCATCTGGCAGATCCTTGCCTTCTTCCTTCCGGCCCTCAAGCCGAAGGAGCGCAAGTGGTTCATCCCCACGTTCGCCATCGCGTGCTTCCTGTTCGTGTTCGGCACCGTGTTCTGCTACTTCATCATCCTTGACCCGGCCATGCAGTTCCTGACGTCGCAGACGGCCGAGTTCGCCAACGTCTTCCCCGAAGCAAAGACCTGGATTGACACGATCATCAAGTTCGAGCTCGGATTCGGCTTTGCCTTCGAGCTGCCGCTTATCGTGTTCTACCTCTGCGTGTTCGAGGTCGTGCCGTACAGCAAGCTGCGCCAGAGCTGGCGAACGGTGTACGTGGCGCTCATCGTCATCTCGGCCATGGTCACCCCGGACGCGTCCCCGGTCACCATGGGCCTCATGGCGGCGGTGCTCATTGGGCTCTACGAAATCAGCCTGCTCATTGCCCGCTTGGTGCTCGGCAACCGCGTGAAGGAGCAGAAGAAGGAGCTCGAGCGTCAGGCAGCCGAGGATGCCGCCTGGGAAAAAGAATGGGCCGAGATCAAGCGCAAGCGCGCTGAAGAGGACAAGTAACCGGAAAACCGGCGAACCATCCCGACGAACCGCGCACCCTGGGGTATCCTGGGGTGCGTTTTATTATGCGAGGCAGGAGGTGCCGCATGCACGAGCTGGGCATCATGACCGGCGTCATGGATGCCGTGACCAAGACGGCGCAGGACGCCGGCGCGCTCAAAGTGCTCAAGGTCACGCTGTCCGTCGGCGTCATGACCGAGGCCATCGAAGACGCGCTGCGCTTCGCGTTCGAGGCCATCACCGAAGGCACAATCTGCGAGGGCGCCGAACTGGTCATCAACATGGTGCAGCCGCGCAGCCGATGCCTGGAGTGCGGTGCCGAGTACGAGCACGATCGATTCCACGTGCTCTGTCCTGCGTGCGGCAGCTTCGCCACCGAGCTCATCGCCGGCCGCGAATTGCAGATTGACAGCATCGAGGTCGATCTGCCGGACTAAGGCCGACACCCTGCAGCGTCAACCCGCCTTGCCGCGCGGCAAGGCCGCAGAAAGAGGAAGCTATGCAGATTGATTTGAAGCAGCCCATCCTGGACAAGAACGACTCGCTGGCAGCGGACAACCGTCGCCTGTTCGCCGAGAAGCACGTGTACGTGCTTGACCTGCTGGCCAGCCCGGGCTCGGGCAAGACCTCGGTCATCCTTGCCACCATCGAGGCGTTGCGCGACCGGTATAACATTGCCGTCATCGAAGGCGACATCGCCAGCTCCGTCGACGCCGAGAAGATCAAGGCGCAGGGCATCGCCGCCGTGCAGATCAACACGGGCGGCGCATGCCACCTTGAGGCGGACATGATTCGCCGTGCCGTCGACGTGCTCGATCTGGACGCGCTCGACCTCATCATCGTGGAGAACGTGGGCAACCTCGTCTGCCCGACCGACTTCGACCTGGGCGAGAACGCGAAGGCCATGATCCTGTCCGTGCCCGAGGGCCACGACAAGCCGCTCAAGTACCCCGGCGTTTTCCAGGCGTCTCGCGCGGTCATCCTTAACAAAGTGGACACCATGCCCGTGTTCAATTTCGATGAGCGCGCATTCCGCGAGTCCGTCACGCAGCTGAACCCGCAGGCGCCCATCTTCCCGATGGCCGCCACGAAGGGCCAAGGCGTGGAGCTGTGGGCCGAATGGCTTGCCGAGCGGATCGAAGAGGTTCAGTAACGCGCGCCGTAAGGCGGAAGGGGTTGTCATGACGACTCAGGAACGGTACGAGGCCTGCACGGACGCGCTGCGCCATTTCGCCCGGAATGCGGGCTTCTCGGACGTGGTGCTGGGGCTTTCGGGCGGCATGGACTCAGCGCTCGTGGCGTGCATGTGCGTCGACGCGTTCGGCGCCGAGCATGTGCACGGCGTGATGCTGCCGGGTCCGTACTCCTCGCCGGCGTCGGTCGAAGACGCCCGGGAGGAAGCCGACAACCTGGGCATTCATGTGGAGACGATCTCCATCGCGCAGCCCTTCGAGGCGTTCGAGCGCGTGCTCGGCGCGGCATGCGGCGGCGCGCTTTCGGGCTTGGCCGCGGAGAACACGCAGGCACGCTGCCGCATGGTGTGCCTCATGGCGCTCTCGAACGCGCACGGGTGGATGCTCGTGAACACGGGCAACCGCAGCGAAGGGTACATGGGCTACGCCACGCTCTACGGCGACATGGCGGGCGCCTACGCACCCATCGGCGGACTGTTCAAGACGGAGGTCTACGAGGTCGCCCGCTGGCGCAACGAACGGGCGGAGCGCGCAGGGCAGACGCCGCCCATTCCCGCGCGCGTCTTCACGAAGCCGCCGAGCGCCGAGCTTGCCCCCGGCCAGACCGACGAAGGGAGCCTGGGCCTTTCCTATCCGCAGCTCGACGCGATCCTGCGCGCCCTGTACGACGAAAGCCGCTCCGAAGAGGACGCGGCGCGCGCGGCGGGGTGCGAGCCCGCCGTGGTGCGCGAGGTGCGCAGGCGGGCGGAGGCGTGCGCGTTCAAGCGCGCTCTCGCCCCTGCGCACCCCGAGGTGTGACGAAGCCGCCCTCGTTCGCGCCCGCATCCACGCGTCGCGCGCGGGAAGCTGCGATTTTTGCAAACAATTGAGCGAGGGGGTGCGCACCGGCCTCGTGCGAGGCGCACTGCTGCTATCATCGCCTAAAGACGGCCGATCGCCCCTCGGCCTGCTGCCCTCTCCCAGAAAGCGAGCCCCTCATGCTGCAACGACGCGATTTCCTCAAAGCACTCGGCCTTGGCACGATTGTCGTCGCCGGCTCGGCGCTGGCGGGGTGCAGCGCGCAGGAGGGCGTGACCGCCCAGCAGAATCCCACGCAGAGCATGCAGCTTTCCGGCTCCGCGGCGGTCTCGTTCTCGCAATCGGCCGACGTCGTCATCATAGGCAGCGGCATCGCGGGCTTCTCCGCCGCCATGGACCCTCTCGAGGCGGGCATGTCGGTGCTCATTGCGGAGAAGCAAAGCCTGCTTGGCGGTGAAAGCTACCTGAGCAATGGCGTGTTCTACGTCGTGGGCACCGAGCTGCAGCAGGCGGCGGGCGTCGGCGTGAACCCTGACGACGCGTGGGTGGCGCGCCTGGACGCCGAAGGCGCCGACTGGGACGAAGCGCGGCAGGAATACCAGAAGCGCCTGTTCGACCGCGCCCCTGCCTGGGTCGATCGCGTCATCGCCGACTATGGCGCGTCGTTCGCGAACCCGGCGGATTACGCCGGCGTCTCCACCGACATCATCCTGCCGAAGAACGGCATCGGCGACACCCAAAGCGTCATGACGCCCATCCGCGATGCGCTGGTGAACAAGGGGCTTTCCACCGTCACGGGCATGCGTGCGACCGCGTTCATCGTCGACCCCGACGGCAACGTCGTCGGCGTGCGCTTCCGCGCCGAGGAGACGAACAAGGTGCTCGATGTCGAGGCGAAGAAAGCGGTCGTCGTGGCGACGGGCGGCTTTTCGGGAAATCAGGAGATGATGGCGCTCAACGTGCCCGCTCAAGCCGAGGTGGGCTGCCTGTCCTCATGCTGTCATTCCATGGGCGAGGGCATGGAGCTATGCCTCGGCCTCGGAGGCGAGATGCAGGACCTCTCGCTCGAAGAGAACCTGCTCGCCGACATCCCGAACGCATCGGCGTGGGGCGCGTTCGCGCCCGTGCTGCAGCTGGGCCCCAACGGCGCGCGCTTCGCGCCCGAGGACAATCGGTTCGCCGCGGCGAACCGGTGCTTCGCGAACCAGATGGGCTACTGGTGGCTGGTGTTCGACGAGCAGCTCATGAACGGCACCCAGGCGGCAAACGTGGCGCGCGTGCGCCAGGAGCACAGCGACCGCGTGCTCGGTCCGTTCGAAGACACCGCGGGCCTTGCCGACGCGCTCGGCGTGGCGCAGGACGCGCTCGAGGCGACGCTTGCGTCCTACGATGACGCGGTGCGCGCGGGCACCGACGGCGAGCAGGGCAAAACGCACTTCCTGGCGTCGCTCTCCGCGCCGTTCTACGCCATGAAGCTTTTCCCAAAGCGCTATCGCACGCGCGGCGGCGCGCACGTCGACGAGCGCGCGCGGCTCTTGCTGGCGTCCGACGGCGCACCGATCGAGAACGTGTTCTGCTGCGGCGCCGCCGCCATGGGCACGCACGACGGCCTGTCCGCCTGCGCCGCGAGCGGCCTGCTCGCGGGCGAGTCCATCGTGGAGCTTTTCGCCACGGCGCAGGACGAGGCGCGGGCGAAGTAGGCCTTCCGCCCTTCGCCGAGCGCTTCGTCCCATCCGTCCTCCGATTTCCACAACCTTAAACACCCAGGTAAACGCCCAAAAGCACAGGAAATTACCATATTTCGTAAAAGTTTTTCTTGACTCCTCCTTGACAGGCTCGTATTTTTAGAACTTGCGACTTTTTCGCAAAATCATTGATTTTCACGAAGGAGGAGAAGCCTCGTGGCGCAAGGAAAAACCGCCGGTCACACCGGCCTTTACCGGAATCGCAGAAGCTTCGCGAAGATCCCCGACGTCATGGACGTGCCGAACCTGATCGCTATCCAGATGGACAGCTTCCAGTGGTTCAAGACCGAAGGCCTGTCCCAGGCGTTCGCGGACATCTGTCCGATCGAGAGCACGACCAAGGACATGTACGTCGAGTTCGGCAAGCACGAGTTCGGCGAGCCGAAGTACAACGTCGACATGTGCAAGGAGAAGGACGTCTCCTACCAGGCGCCGCTGTTCGCGGAGATTCGCTTCGTCAATCGCGAGACCGGCGAGATTAAAGAGCAGGAAGTCTTCATGGGCGACTTCCCGCTCATGACGCAGCGCGGCACGTTCATCATCAACGGCACCGAGCGCGTCGTGGTCAGCCAGCTCGTCCGCTCCCCGGGCGTCTACTTCGCCGCCGAGCGCGACAAGACCTCCGACAAGATCATCTACAACGCGAAGGTCATCCCGAGCCGCGGCGCGTGGCTCGAGTTCGAGACCGACAAGCGCGATATCCTTTCCGTCCGCATCGACCGCAAGCGCAAGCAGCCGGCGACGCTGCTGCTGCGCGCCCTGGGTCTGGCCGAGACGCGCGAGGAGATCATCGAGCTGCTCGGCAACTCCGAGATGGTGCTGCGCACGCTCGACCGCGACCCCGCCACCACCAAGGAAGAGGCGCTCATCGAGCTGTACCGCCGCTTCCGTCCCGGCGAGCCGCCGACCATCGACTCCGCGCGCACGCTGCTCGAGGGCCTGTTCTTCAACCCGCAGCGCTACGACCTGGCCAAGGTGGGCCGCTACAAGACGAACAAGAAGCTCGGCTTCGACCCGGACAACGAGTCCTCCACGCTCACGAACGAGGACATCGTGGCCACCATGCGCTACATCGTCGCCCTGCATGACGGCCAGGAGGGCTTCACCACCGACGACATCGACCACTTCGGCAACCGCCGCATCCGCACGGTGGGCGAGCTCATCCAGAACCAGTTCCGCATCGGCCTCTCCCGCATGGAGCGCGTCGTGCGCGAGCGCATGAGCATGCAGGAGCCTGACGAGATCACGCCGCAGTCCCTCGTGAACATCCGCCCCATCGTGGCGGCCATCAAGGAGTTCTTCGGCTCCTCCCAGCTGTCCCAGTTCATGGACCAGGCGAACCTGGCCGCGGGCATCACGCACAAGCGCCGTCTGTCCGCCCTGGGCCCGGGCGGCCTGTCGCGCGAGCGCGCCGGCTTCGAAGTCCGCGACGTTCACACCTCCCATTACGGCCGCATGTGCCCCATCGAGACGCCTGAAGGCCCGAACATCGGCCTGATCGGCTCGCTGGCCACCTACGCCCGCGTGAACCCCTACGGCTTCATCGAGACCCCGTACCGCCGCGTCGTCGACGGCAAGGTCACCGACGAGGTGGACTACCTGACGGCCGACGAGGAGGAGAACTACACGATCGCCCAGGCCAACGACGAGTTCGACCTGGAGACGCGCGAGTTCGGCCACCGCGACGCCGACGGCACGTTCCACAAGGCCGCGCGCATCCTCTGCCGCACGAAGGGCCCGGACGGCGCGTTCGGCGAGCCTGACGAGATCGCGCCCGAGCACGTCCAGTACATGGACGTCTCGCCGCGCCAGATGGTCTCCGTCGCCACCTCGCTCATCCCGTTCCTCGAGCATGACGACGCGAACCGCGCCCTCATGGGCTCCAACATGCAGCGCCAGGCCGTGCCGCTGCTGCGCCCGCACGCGCCGCTGGTCGGCACCGGCATCGAGCACCGCATCGCGGTCGACTCCGGCGAGATCCTCGTCGCCCAGAACCCGGGCGTCGTCGACTACGTGGACGGCCAGACCATCATCGTGCTCAACGACGACGGCGAGTACGACGAGTACCTGGTGCCGAAGTTCCAGCGCTCCAACCAGTCCGGCTGCATCAACCACAAGCCGCTCGTCCGCAAGGGCGACGAGGTGGCCGCGGGCGACGTGCTGGCTGACGGCGCGAGCTGCGAGAAGGCCGAGCTGGCGCTGGGCCAGAACCTGCTGATCGCCTACATGCCGTGGGAAGGCTTCAATTACGAGGACGCCATCATCGTCTCCGAGCGCGTCGTCGCCGAGGACCTGCTCACGTCCATCCATATCTCCGAGTACGAGATCGACGCGCGCGACACGAAGCTCGGCCCCGAGGAGATCACCCGCGAGATCCCGAACATCTCCGAGGACATGATCTCCGACCTGGACGCCGATGGCATCATCCGCATCGGCGCCGAGGTCTTCCCGGGCGACGTGCTCGTGGGCAAGGTCACCCCGAAGGGCGAGACCGAGCTCACGGCCGAAGAGCGCCTGCTGCGCGCCATCTTCGGCGAGAAGGCCCGCGAGGTCCGCGACACCTCCCTCAAGGTGCCGCACGGCTCCGGCGGCCGCGTCATCGGCATCGTGCGCTCCTCGCGCGAGGCCGGCGACGACCTGGCCCCGGGCGTCAACGAGCTCGTGCGCGTCTACATCGCCCAGAAGCGCAAGGTCCAGCAGGGCGACAAGCTCTCCGGCCGTCACGGCAACAAGGGCGTTATCTCCCGCGTGCTGCCGGTCGAGGACATGCCCTACATGGCCGACGGCACCCCGGTCGACGTCATCCTGAACCCCCTCGGCGTTCCGTCCCGTATGAACGTCGGCCAGCTGCTCGAGTGCCACCTGGGCTGGGCGGCGAAGTGGGGCTGGTCCGACGACCCGGACGCCACCGAGCCGGTCCAGGGCCCGATCCACGTCTCCACGCCCGTCTTCGACGGCGCGACGGAGGACGAGATTGCCGACGCCATCGAGAAGGCGAACCGCAACCTCATCAACATCAACCATGCGAAGTACGGCGACATGGCGCGCGACGAGTTCGTCCCGCAGCTGTCCCGCACCGGTAAGACGACGCTCTACGACGGCCGCACCGGCGAGCCGTTCCGCGAGCCGATCACCGTGGGCTTCCCGTACATCCTGAAGCTCGGCCACATGGTCGACGACAAGATCCATGCCCGTTCGACGGGCCCGTACAGCCTGATCACGCAGCAGCCGCTCGGCGGCAAGGCGCAGTTCGGCGGTCAGCGCTTCGGCGAGATGGAGGTCTGGGCGCTCTACGCGTACGGCGCCTCCAACGTCTTGCAGGAGATTCTGACCGTGAAGTCCGACGACACGTCGGGCCGCGTGAAGAGCTACGAGGCCATCGTCAAGGGCGAGAACATCCCCGCCGCCGAGGTGCCGGAGTCCTTCAAGGTCCTCATCAAGGAGATGAAGTCCCTGTGCCTCAACGTCGAGCTGGAGGGTCACGACCACCAGATCATCGACGTGACGCGCGAGTACGAAGAGGACGCCAAGCGGCCTGACGAGAGCCCGCTCGATGCGCTGGCTCACGCTGCCTCCGAGCAGAAGAAGGCCGACGAAGGCAACGACGCCCTGGCGAGCATCGCTGCTGAACTGGGAGAACTGATGGGTGGCATGAACACCGACACGGAATTTGACGGAAACGAGCTGATCGGCGGAACCGGAGAGGAGGCGTAAGGCATGACCACTGATTTCGACGTGAACAACTTCGACGCGATCCGCATTTCGCTGGCCAGCGCCGAGGACATCCGCGGTTGGTCCCGCGGCGAAGTGAAGAAGCCCGAGACCATCAACTACCGCACGCTCAAGCCGGAGAAGGACGGCCTGTTCTGCGAGAAGATCTTCGGTCCCACGAAGGACTGGGAGTGCGCCTGCGGCAAGTACAAGCGCATCCGCTTCAAGGGCATCGTCTGCGAGCGCTGCGGCGTCGAGGTGACCCGCTCCAAGGTGCGCCGCGAGCGCATGGGCCACATCGAGCTGGCCGCGCCCGTGAGCCACATCTGGTACTTCAAGGGCTCGCCCTCTCGTCTGGGCTACCTGCTCGACATTCCGCCGAAGGAGCTGGAGAAGGTCCTGTACTTCGCCTCCTCCATCATCACCTCGGTCGACCGCGAGGCGCGCGAAGAGGACGTCGACGAGCTGCGCGATGAGCTCGCCGCGGACCTCGAAGAGCTCGACGCCGAGCGCGACCGCCTCATCGAGGCCACGCGCAAGCTGTCCGTGGACTACGTGCCCGAGGACGACGAGTTCGTCGACGAGATCGACGACGACGAGCGCATGACCCCGGAAGAGGTCGAGGAAGAGATCGCCGACATCTACGAGGAGTTCACCGAGCGCAAGGCGCTCCGCTCCGACGCGTTCGACGCCTTCCTGAAGATCGAGCCGAAGCAGCTCGTTCCCGACGAGGTGCTCTACCGCGAGATGCGCACCAACTACAGCGACTACTTCACGGGCGGCATGGGCGCCGAGGCCGTGCGCGACCTGCTGGACGCCATGGACCTCGAGGCCGTGGGCGAAGAGCTGCGCGAGACCATTGCCAACGGCAAGGGCCAGAAGCGCGCCAAGGCCATCAAGCGCCTGAAGGTCGTCGACGCGTTCCTGAAGTCCGAGAACAAGCCGAGCGACATGATCCTCGACGTCATCCCGGTCATCCCGCCGGATTTGCGCCCGATGGTGCAGCTCGACGGCGGCCGCTTCGCCACGTCCGACCTCAACGACCTGTACCGTCGCGTCATCAACCGCAACAACCGTCTGAAGCGCCTGCTGGACTTGGGCGCTCCGGAGATCATCGTCAACAACGAGAAGCGCATGCTGCAGGAGGCCGTCGACTCCCTGTTCGACAACGGCCGTCGCGGCCGCCCTGTCACGGGCCCGGGCAACCGCCCGCTCAAGTCGATCTCCGACATGCTCAAGGGC
>DVLD01000019.1 GCA_018715725.1 Candidatus Aveggerthella excrementigallinarum | reverse complement strand
AGCCGTCACCGTGCCGTTTCCCGACATTCACGCACCGCCGCCCTGAGCACCCCGCAGAACGCAAGGGGCCAGACGACGTTCCTTGCCGACCCAAGCAAGAAGCGAAGGAGGCCGCAGACGGGCACGAGACGGCACGGCACCGCTTCGGACCGCGCCTGAAATCGGGCGGCGGACTGTGCCACACCCGCCCCAGGATGTGCAGCAGCTTGCCTTCCGTGGCGAATATGGGCGTTTTGCGCTCGTTTTCGGAGGCCATGCGCCTGGTGGGATAATGAAGCCCGCTCCCGCACGAACGCGCGAGCACGCATCTGCCGGTAGAGGCGGGTGCACCACCCGTCAGCCCATGCGCGCACGCATCTCGTCACACGGAGCGCTCTTGCACGGCCCGCACGCCGTTCCACGCCTTCCATAGACGACGCACCGTCCTGCCTTCGCAGGCCGTCTTGCCGCGCGCCCAACCGAAGGAACCATCACCCATGACGAAACCGTTCACCGAACTCGGCCTGTCCGAGAAGCTCATCGCGGCCGTCGGCCGCCTGGGATACGAAAACCCCACCCCCGTCCAAGAGCAGGCCATTCCCGCCGTCCTCGCCGGCCGCGACGTCATCGCCGCCGCGAAAACGGGCACGGGCAAGACCGCCGCGTTCTCCCTGCCTTCGCTTGACCGCATCGGCCACGCGCAGCGCAGCCAGGGTCCGCTCATGCTCGTGGTCACCCCCACGCGCGAGCTGGCGGCGCAGATCGCCGAAGTGTGCGAGGTCATCTCGCAGGAGACGCACCACCGCGTCGTGACCGTCGTGGGCGGCGTCTCCTACGACCCGCAGATCAAGAAGATCAAATCCGGCGTCGACGTGCTCATCGCCACGCCCGGTCGCCTGATTGACCTCATGGAGCGCGAGGCCGTCAACCTCGGCAACGTGGAGGTGCTCGTCCTCGACGAGGCCGACCGTATGCTCGACATGGGCTTTTTGCCGCCCATGAAGAAGATCATCGCCGCCACGCCGAAGTCGCGCCAAACGCTGCTGTTCTCGGCCACCATCGACCGCGCCATCATGAAGAACGTCGGCTACCTGCTGAAAGACCCCGCGTTCGTGGAGATCGCCCACCGCGGCGAGACCGCCGACACGGTGGACCAGTACATCATCCACACCGAGCACCTGCGCAAGCCGGAGCTGCTGAAAGCGGTGCTCGAGGAGAAAGGCAGCTTCCGCGTCATCGTGTTCGCCCGCACGCGCGGCCGCGCCGACACGTGCTGCCGCCGTCTGAAGCGCGCCGGCTACCCCGCCGAGGCCATCCACTCCGACCGCTCGCAGGCGCAGCGCCGCCGCGCGCTCGAGAACTTCGCGTCCGGCAAGACAGGCATCCTTGTGGCGACCGACGTGCTCGCACGCGGCATCGACGTGAGCGAGGTCGAGTACGTCGTGAACTTCGACCTGCCCGAGCAGGCGGAAGACTACGTCCACCGCATCGGCCGCACCGGCCGCGCCGGCCAGGCGGGCTTCGCCATCTCCTTCGTCACGCCCGAGACCAAAGGCCTGCTGAAGGACATCCAGAAGCTCATCGGCAAGGAGATCCCCGAGCTCACGCTCGAGAACTACGACGAGGAGGCCGCCGCCCGCGCCGCCGAAGAGCGCGCCGAGCGCGGCAAGGCGCGCGCCGAAGCCCGCCGCGAGGCGCAGCGCGACCCTGAGCTCGCGAAGGCCGCCGCCGAATACCGCAAGGAGGAGCAGCGCAAGAAAGAGCGCGCCGCCCATCGCACCGAGGAAGCGCAGCAGCGAGAAGGCGGCAAGCGCCCCGGCAAGAACAAACAGCGCAAGCAGCGCAATGCCGCCGCCCTCGCGAAGGTCACGGGCAACGGCGGCGGTCGCCCCGCGCGCTCCTCGAAGGGACAGCGCAGCGCGAAGGCGGCGAAAGCCGCCAAGACGTCCAAGCTCGAGCGCGCCGAGGCGCGGGAGCTCGGGCGCGGCACCGGCCGCAACGGCGCCGTGAAGGGGCCGAAGGCGGCTTCCAAGAAGCGCTCCGCCAAGAGCGTGAAAGCCGCCCGCGAAGCCGCGCAGGCGCGCACGGCGCCGGCGAAAAAGGGCGATTTCCGCCCCGGGCGCGCCCATCGCGCCGCCATGGCGTCCAAGGGCAATCGCAGCGCGCGCTAGGCACGCCGCCCGGCCCGCCACCGCGCGGTCGCGCTAGAACACCTGCCGTCAGGCTTTCTTGCCTGGCGGCAGTTTTATTTCCAGGAAGGACGCGCATGCGCAAGAAGCCCCCTGTCGCACGCCGGAACGCCGTCGACTCCCGCACGGCGCGCCCAGCGCTCGTGACGCACACCATCGAGCCCGTGTACGACGAGCGCTCCCGCGTGCTCGTCCTCGGCACGATGCCTTCCCCGAAGTCCCGCGAGGTCGGCTTTTTCTACGGCCACCCGCAGAATCGTTTCTGGCGCGTCATGGAGGCGCTCTTCGGCCTGGAAGACCGGGCGCTCGCGGACAACGACGCACGCCGCGCGTTCCTGCTCAACGAGCATATCGCGCTCTGGGACGTGCTCGCCTCCTGCGAGATCGACGGCGCTTCGGACGCGAGCATCCGCAACGCCCGCCCGAACGACCTGCGCCGCATCCTGGACGCCGCGCCCATCACCGCCGTCTTCACCACGGGCACGAAGGCGGCGCGCCTGTACCGCCGCTATTGCGAGGACGACTGCGGCATGCCCGCCACGCCCCTGCCCTCCACGAGCCCTGCGAACGCGCGCATGCGCCTGCCGGAGCTCGTGGAGGCCTACCGTCCGCTTCTGGACGCGCTGCGGAGGCCCTGACGCCGCGAACCGCCAAAGCCGCACCACGCGGCGCTTGCGGCAAGGTCCCAGAGCGCCGACCTCAGACAAGGGCTTCTCATAGCGTGCCACGCTGCAAAAGCGCCCTGAACGTAGATGGACCCGGAACGAAGGCTCATTCCGGGTCCATCGTCACGGGTTTGTTCAGGCGGCAAGCGCTCGTGCTAGAACTTCCTGAATCGCTGGTACCGCTCTTCGAGGAGCTCCTCGACCGGGCGGTCGCACAGCTCGTCGAGCATCTCCTCCACGTAGGCGCGGACGTTCTCCTCCGCCTGCTCGGGATTCTCGTGCGCAGGCCCCTCGCCCTCGGAGAGCACCGCCTCGACGACGCCCATCTCGCACGCCTCCTCGGCGCTCATCTTCATGACGGCAGCCGCCTCGGCAGCGCGCGTGCGGTCCTTCCACAGGATGGACGCGAAGCCTTCCGGCGAGAGCACGGAGTAGACCGCGTGCTCCTGCATGGCCACCCGGTCGGCCACGGCGAGCGCGAGCGCGCCGCCGCTGCCGCCCTCGCCCAAGAGCACGGTCACGACCGGCACCTTGAGGCCCGCCATGGCGATCAGGTTGTCGGCGATGGCGTTGCCCTGGCCGCGCTCCTCCGCTTCGGTGCCGCAGAACGCGCCCTGCGTGTCCACGAGGCACACGATGGGGCGGCCGAACTTCTCCGCCTGGCGCATGAGGCGCAGGCTCTTGCGGTAGCCCTCCGGCTGCGGGCAGCCGAAGTTGCGGCGGATGCGCTCGTGCAGGTCGGCGCCCTTCTCCTGGGCGATGACCGTCACCGTGCGCCCGCCGATCCAGCCGACGCCCGCCATGATGGCGGCGTCGTCGGCAAACTCGCGGTCGCCATGCAGCTCGATGAAGCCGTCGACCATGGCCTCGATATAGCGCTGGGCGGTCGGTCGGTGCGTGTTGCGCGCCAGCTGCACGCTCTCCCACGCCTTGCTGGCCGTGACGCCCTCCGCCTCGACGGCCGCGCCGTCAAGCGAGGCGCCTTCCTCGGCGTCGAACGCACCGCGCGCGATGGCGCGCTCCAGACGCTTGCCGGCGGCCGAGCGGCCGCCGATGCGGTCTGCGAAGCGCGAGATGTCAAACAGCGGTCGCTTGCCGCCGTCCTCCTCCGCCAGCGAGTCGTCCACCGGCAGCATGCCGTAGGTCACGACGTTGTAGGTGCCGGTGCCCTCCTCCAGGCTCTCGCAGACCGACTCGTAATCCACGATGAGCGAGCTCTGGCCCGGCGCAGGCGTCGACGGGGCCGACAACGCGTGGATGGCCAGCAGGTGCGCCAGCGTCTCGCGCAGCTTGCCGCGCTCGACGATGGCGTCGATCAGGCCGTGCTCGAGCGCGAACTCCGCCGTCTGGAAGCCTTCCGGCAGCTCCTGACGAATCGTGTCGCGGATGACGCGCTGGCCGGCGAAGCCGATGAGCGCCTTCGGCTCGGCCAGGATGACGTCGCCTTGCGTGGCGAACGACGCGGTGACGCCGCCCGTCGTGGGGTCGGTGATGACGGAGCAGTAGAACAGCCCTGCCTCGGCGTGGCGCTCGAGGGCGCAGGAGACCTTCGCCATCTGCATGAGGGAGATGATGCCCTCCTGCATGCGCGCGCCGCCCGACGCCGTGAAGATGACCACGGGCAGGCGCTCTTCGGTAGCGCGCTCCACCAAGCGAGTGACCTTCTCGCCCAGGACGGAGCCCATGGAGCCCATGAAGAACTTCGATTCCATCACGCCCACGGCCACGCGCAGGCCGGCGATGCGGCCGACGCCCGTGCGCACGCCCTCTTCCAAGCCCGTCTTCTCGCGCTGGGCGGCCAGCTTCTCGGCGTACCCCGGGAAGCCGAGCGGGTCCCTGTCGGGCACGACGGCGTCCCATTCCTCGAAGCTGCCGGCGTCGAGCGTGTCGTTGATGCGCTCGATGGAGGTCATGCGGAAGTACTTCCCGCACGACGGGCACACGAGATGGCCGGCCGCCAGGCTCGTCTCCTCGAACTTGAGCCCGCAGCTCGGACACTCGCGCCACGTCTCGTCGCCCGTGACCGTGCGCTCGGTGGTGCAGAGCACCCAGCCGATGCTCGGTGCCTCGGCGCTCGCCGGACGGAACACGCGGATGCCGCGGTGCGCGGCGTGGGCCAGGAAACCGTCGACCTCCGCCAGCGGAAGCGCCTCGTCGGCGAGCAAGATGGTCGAAGCGCCGCAGTCCTCGGCCGCCTGCAGCACGGCGAACGCGTTGGAGAAGAGCGCGTCGGAGTAGCGCTCTCCCAGGCTCACGATGCCGTCGGCAGCGCGCAGGAACGTGTCGAACCGGCGGTCCTGCGTCGTGGCGGCCCAGACCTCGAAGCCGGCCTCGGAGCAGTCCTGCAGCATGCGGCGGGCGTTCTTGCCGCGCGCCATGACGAGGATGCGCGGCTTGAGCGACGCCTCCGCTTCAGCCGTCACCGAAGAGCGGCCCGGCGCGTACTCGGAGCCATCGGCGGCGTCGATGGCGTTCGGAGCGAGCGCCCCCGGAGCCGCGGCCTCTTCCGCCACGCGCGGAGGACGGTAGGCCACGTCGAGCGCCTCGACCGGCTCTGCGGGCGCGCCCTCGGAGACGTACTTGCCCGTCCCCGAAAGCGTCACGTAGTTCTGCAGCTTCTTGTTCTTCATGCGTATGCCCTTCGTGACAGCGTTCAGCGCGCCCGTGGCGAATGCCGCGAGCGCGCTGTTCTTTTCCCTTCCGTATTGTACGTTACGCCTCGGCCTTCGCCAGGACGTACTTCTGGGTGGCGGTGGCGGCGACGTCCTCGCCGACGCACGCCCGGACCTCGGCCACGCACATGCGCGAGGACGACTTCACGATGGTCGCCTCAAGGCGCACCGTGTCGCCCGGTCGCACCTGACGGCGGAATTTCGCGCCGTCGATGCCCGTGAAGAAGCCGATGGAGCCCTCGCTGCCGCGCCCGACGAGAATGCAGAAGCACGCCGCCTGGGCAAGCGCCTCCATGAGCAGCACGCCCGGGAACACGGGGTGCCCCGGGAAGTGCCCTTGGAACAGCGGCAGGTCCTCGCGCACGTCCAGCTCGGCCACGATGCGCTCGCCCGGCTCGCACGAGACGACGCGGCTCACCCACACGAAGGGGTCACGGTGCGGCAGCACGGCCTCGATGGCCTCGCGCCCGCACGGATACGTGATGTCCATTAGTTCGCCTCCTTGAACGGGGCAATCGCCAGAGAGGCGTTGTGGCCGCCGAAGCCGAGCGAGTTCGACACCGCCACTTTCTGCGGATAATCGCACAGCGGCTCGGTGAGCACGCGCACAGGGCATGCAGGGTCGGCCTCGGCGAAGCCCGCCGTGGGAGGCACGCAGTCGTGGGCGACGGAAAGCGCCGTCACGATGGCCTCGATGGCGCCCGCGGCGCCCAGGGTGTGGCCCGTCGTGCCCTTGACGGACGTGACCGGCACCTGGCAGCCGGCCTCTTCGCCGCACAGCGCCATGAGCGCGGCGGCCTCCGTCGGGTCGTTGGCCGGCGTGCCGGTGCCGTGGGCGTTCACGTGGCCCAGGTCGGCCGCCGTGAAGCCGCCCTCGGCGAGCGCCTGCTCCATGGCGCGGCGGATGCCCTCGCCGTCCGGAGAGGGGGCGGTCATGTGGTACGCGTCGCCCGTGGAGCCGAAGCCCACGACCTCGGCCAGGGGCTTCGCGCCGCGCGCGAGCGCGTGCTCGAGCGACTCGAGCACGACCGCGCCCGCTCCCTCGCCCGCCACGAAGCCCGCGCGGCGGGCGTCGAACGGCAGCGAGGCGCACTGCGGGTCCTCGGCCTTGGTGAGCGCGCCCAGGTTGGCGAAGCCCGCCAGGCAGATGGGCGAGACGCTCTCTTCCGTGCCGCCGGCAAGCGCCACGTCCACGTAGCCGTGGCGGATGTCGCGCACCGCGGTGCCGATGCTGTGGGCGCCCGTGGCGCACGCCGTCACGATGTCAAGGCACTCGCCCTTGATGCCGTAGCGGATGGCCAGGTTGCCCGGCGCGATGTTGCCGATCATGGTGGGCACGAACAGCGGGTTCACGCGCTTCGGCCCTTTCTCGAACAGCTGGCCGAAGCTCTTCTGCAGCTCGTCGATGCCGCCGATGCCCGAGCCGAAAACGACCGCCACGCGCGTGGGGTCCTCCTGCTCCATGTCCAGCCCCGACTGCGCCATGGCCTCGTCGGAGGCGACGATGGCGTACTGCACGAAGCGCTCGAAGCGGCGCGCCTCCTTCTTCGTCATGCCATGCTCGGTCGGGTCGAAGCCGCGGACCTCGCCGGCCAGGTGCACGTCCTGGTCGGACGTGTCGAAGCGTTCAATCGGGGCGATGCAGCACGCACGCCCCATGACCGCGTCCCACAGCGCCTGCACGCCCACGCCGGCCGGCGTGATGGCGCCCATGCCCGTGATGACGACGCGGTTCGTGCCGTCGGGTCGTTTCACGTCAATGCTCACAGCGACATACCTCCGTCCACGCACACGACCTGACCGGTGACGTAGCCCGCCTCCTCGCGCGCCAGGAACGCCACGAGCGCCGCCACGTCCTCGGGCGCGCCCAGGCGCTTCGAGGCGATGCGCTCGGTGATGGCGGCGCGCTGCTTCTCAGAGAGCGCGTCGGTCATGTCGGTCTCGATGAAGCCGGGCGCCACGGCGTTCGCCGTGATGTTGCGGCCGGCAAGTTCTTTCGCAATGGCCTTCGTCAGGCCGATGACGCCGGCCTTCGAGGCGGCGTAGTTCGCCTGTCCCGCGTTGCCGGCAACGCCCACCACGCTGCTCACGTTCACGATGCGCCCGTAGCGCTGCTTCATCATGCGCTGGGCGGCGGCGCGGCAGCAGTTGAACGTGCCCTTCAGGTTCACGTCGATGACCGCGTCGAAGTCCTCGTCCTTCATGCGGGCGAGCAGCCCGTCGCGCGTGATGCCCGCGTTGTTCACGAGCACGTCCAGGCGGCCGAACGCCTCGAAGGCGCCCTCCACGAGCGCGGTCGCCGCAGCCGGGTCGGCCACGTTCGCCGCGAGCGCCATCGCGCGCACGCCGTGCGCTGCCGCCAGGGCGTCGGCGAGCTCCTGCGCTGCCGGCAGGCCCGCTTCGCTCGAACAATTCACGCACACGTCGAAACCGTCGGCGGCCAGGCGCTCGGCCACCGCGCGCCCGATGCCGCGGCTCGAGCCGGTCACGAGCGCGGCGCGCTTCGTCGTCTCTTCCATGCCTTACTACCCTTCGTAGGATTCCACGTCGTCCAGGGACGCCACGACCGGGCGGCCCCACGTCTTGTCGGTGCGGCGGACCAAGCCCGAGAGCACCCCGCCGAAGCCCACTTCGACAAAGGTGTCGGCGCCTTGCTCCGCCAGGTAGCGCACGCTCTGCTCGAAGCGCACCGGGTGCGTCAGGTGCGCCGCCAGGCGCTCCTTCGCCTCGGCGGCCGCAAGCGGGCGCGCCGTGCCGTTGTCGATGAGCGGAATGCGCGCTTCGGCGAACTCGACGTCCGCCAGCCACGCGGACAGCTCGTCGGCAGCCTGCTGCATGAGCGGGCTGTGGAACGCGCCCGAGGTGGCAAGGCGGGAGCAGCGCTTCTTCTGCGCCTTCCACGCCTCTTCGGCGCGCTCGATCGCGGCGACGCTGCCGGACACGACGATCTGGCCCGGGCAATTGAAGTTCGCCGGCACGAGCACGTCATCCTGCGCGCACGCGGCGCACAGGACGGCGGCGCTCTCTTCGTCGGCGCCCAGGAGCGCGCACATGGCGCCCGGGTTCGCCTGGGCGGCGCGGGACATGGCCTCGGCGCGGAACGCGGCGAAGCGCATCGCGTCGTCAAGGCCGAGCATGCCCGACACGGCAAGCGCGCTCACCTGGCCGAGCGAGAAGCCCAGCACTGCCGCCGGCTCATGGCCGCGCGCCTCCAGGGCGCGCGCAAGGCCCACGGACAGCGCGACCATGCAGCCCTGCGCGACCTTCGTCTCGTTGAGCTCTTCCTGGGCGGCCTCCTGGGAGACGCGCGCCACGTCGAACCCGAAATGATCCGACGCGCACGCGTAGACCTCTGCCGCCGCCGGGTCGGCGGGAACGCCCGCTCCCATGCCCGGCTTTTGGGCGCCTTGGCCCGAGAACATCCAAACCGTGCTCACGAGCCCTCCTTACGCGCGCTTGCGGGCGGCGTTCGCCCGCGCCATCTCGGCCAAGTCGCGCGCGCCGAGCGCGCACGCCTCGCGCACGAGCTCGTCGATGACCTCGGCGGCCGTCTTGCGTTCGTGCACGAGCGCGGCCACCTGCCCGGACATGAGCGAGCCGTTCTCGACGTCGCCCTCGACGGCACGGCGCAGGGAGCCCAGGTACATCTGCTCCAGCTCATCGCCGTTCTTGGCCATGTCGCCTTCCAGCTTGCGCACCGCGCGCGAGAACTTGTTCTTCAGGCAGCGCGCCGGATGGCCGCTGCCGCGGCCGGTCACGATGGTGTCGGAGTCCTTCGCCGCCAGCACGCGCTCTTTGTACGCGTCGGCCACGGTGCACTCCTCCACAGTGAGGAAGCGCGTACCCATCTGCACGCCCTCGGCCCCCAGCGCGAAGACCGCCGCCAGACCGCGGCCGTCGGCGACGCCGCCCGCCGCGATGACCGGGATCTTCACCGCGTCGACGACCGACGGCACGAGCGCCATCGTGGTGAGCTCGCCGATGTGCCCGCCCGACTCGGTGCCCTCCGCCACCACGGCGTCGGCGCCCAGGCGCTCCATGCGCACGGCAAGGGCGGTCGAGGCGACGACGGGGATGACCTTGATGCCGGCCTCCTTCCACATCTCCATGTAGTTGGCCGGGCTGCCGGCGCCCGTCGTGATGACGTCGACCTTCAGCTCGGCGAGCAGCTTCGCGAGCTCGCCGGCGTTCGGATCCATGAGCATGACGTTGGCGCCGATGGGCTTGCTCGTGCGCGAGCGCGCTTCGGCGATCTGGGCCTCCACCCAGTCGAGCGGCGCGCCGCCGCACGCGATGATGCCAAGACCGCCCGCCTCGCTCACGGCGGACGCAAGGCTGGCGTCGGCGATGCGCGCCATGGCGCCCTGGATGATAGGCACCTCGGTCCCGAGCAGCTCGGTAACGCGGGTGTTCAACGCGGCAGTCACGTGGCGCTCCTTACAGGCTCTCGATGTAGTCGACGAGCTTGCCGATGGTGTCGATGCCCTCGGGCTCGCCGAACTCGATGTCGCAGCGCTCCTCCAGCTCGCAGATCAGCTCGACCATGTCGAGGGAGTCGATGCCCAGGGACTCGAGCGTGGACTCGGGCTGGACGGTCTCCGGATCGATGTCCAGGTTCTCCTGCAGGACCTCTTTGACGGTGTCGATGGTGGCCATGGGTGTCTCCTTCGTCTTGTTCGGTGCGTGTTCGACGCAAATACTTTGATTATCTAACTATTATCGTGAAGCCGCCGTCAGTCAAGCTGACAGCGCGGTTTCCATGGATTGCGCACGGGTGCATGGTAGCACGCGCTCACGACGCGGCCTGCTGCTCGCGCGCCTGTTCGTCAAAGAACCGTTTCACCTTGTTGAGCGACCGGGCCAGCACCAGCTCTTCTTCGTCGGACAGACCCTCCAGCGCCGATTCCACCATGGTCCGGTGGAATAGCCGGTGCGACCGGTAGGCGGCGCGCCCCGCCTTCGTGAGCGAGACGAGCACCTTGCGACGGTCTTCCTCGCTGCGCGAGCGCTCCACGAAGCCCTTGCGCTCGAGCTTCGCCACCGCCGTGGTGAGCGTGGCGAGCGTCACGTCCAGGCGGGCGGCGACGACGTTCATCGGATTGCGCTCGTAGAGCCCGATCGCGTCGATGGTGTGCATCTCCGTGATGGTGAGCCCGTCCGTAAGCTTGTTCTGCAGCGCGCGCTCCTCAACGCGCAGGACGGTGTTGAACGTGCTCGAAAGCAGCTCGTCCAGGTCCGCGCGACGTCGGCGCGCCGCGCCCGAGGCATCGGACGGTGACATCTCTTCTTGCATGCCCCTCCTCTCGTTCCTATCGCTCTTGCCGCGCGAGCAGGAAGTCCAGCCGACGACGGCGCGCGTCCACCGCCGTGAGCACGACGCGCACGCGCTGCCCCAGGCGAAACGTCCGTCCGCTGTCCGCTCCCGTGAGGCTGCGCCGCACCGTGTCGAGCGCGAAGTACTCGTCTCCCAGGCAGCGCACCGGCAGCAGGCCCTCCGCCGTGCACGCCAGGCGCACGAACGCGCCGTACGTCGCCACTCCCGAGATGACGCCGTCGAACTGCCTGCCGACCTCGCTTTCCAGGAGCTCGCACAGCTTCATCTCCTGCGACTCGCGCGCGGCGGCCTCCGCCGTGCGCTCCATGGTCGAGGAGTGCTCGGCGATCCAGGCGAGCGCGCTGCGCTGCTGGTCGAAATCCCCGGAGCGGCCGAACAGGCGCGCTTTGAGCATGCGGTGCACCACCAAATCCGGATAGCGGCGAATCGGACTCGTGAAATGCGTGTACGCCGCGCTTGCCAGCCCATAGTGCGGCTGGCACTCCGGGCGGTAGACCGCCCGCTTCATGGAGCGGAGCAAAAGCGAGGTCACCAGCTCCTCCTCCGCACGGCCCTTCGACGCATCGAGCACGTCCTGCAGCACGAACGGGCTTCCCGCCACGAACGCGCTCACGTCAAGGTCGCGGTAGGCGGAGAACTCCTGCAGCAGCGGGACGAGCTCGGCCAGCGCGTCGGCGGCGGGCGCCTCGTGCACGCGGTACAGGCTGGGGAAGCCCGCCTCGTCCATCGAGCGCGCCACCGCCTCGTTCGCGAGCAGCATGGCCTCCTCGATAAGCGACGTCGCCTCGGTCTTCCGGCGCAGGGCGACCTCGAGCGGCGTCCCGTCGCCCGCAAGGCGGACCTTCGCCTCCACGGTGTCGAAGTCCACGCCGCCCCGCTCCTCGCGCAACGCCGCACGCCTGCGCCCTATGGCCGCAAGGGCCACGATGCGCTCGGAGACCTCCGGCGCGATGCCCGCAGCGCCCGAGGGCGCAAGCCCTCCCGCGCGGTCCGCCTCGATGACCGCCTGCGCCGAACCGTAGTCCAGCCGCGCGCGGGAGCGGATGAGCGAAGGGTAGATCTCCGCCCCCACGAGACGCGCTCCCGCGTCAAGGTACAAGTCGGCCGTGAACGCGCGGCGGTCCTCGCCCGCGCGCAGCGAGCACACGTCGTTCGAAAGCGCCTCGGGCAGCATGGGCACCACGCGGTCCGCCAGGTAGACGCTCGTCGCGCGCCGGCGCGCGTCAAGGTCGAGGGAGGAGTTCCACGGCACGTAGTGCGAGACGTCGGCAATGTGCACGCCAAGCCGCCATTTCGCGCCGCGCGGAACCGGCCCCTCGGCGCCCGCGCGCCACGCGCCCCTGCCCACCTTCAGCACGATTGACGGCGTGGGCGGCTCGAGCGTGCCCGCGTCGTCCGACCCCGCTTCGCCCGCGTACTCCACGCGGTCGAGCGAGACGGCGTCGTCGAAGTCCTTCGCGTCCTCCGGGTCGATGGTGAACAGCATGCGCGACCGCAGGTCGCGATAGCCCGCGGCAAGCGCCCCGTCGGCGTCGACGCGCGCTTCGGCGGCCTCCGCGAGGGCTCCGTCCGAGAACGTCGTCTCGAGCTGATGGCGCGCGATCACAAGCTCGCCGTCCAGGCGCACGTCCTCCTCGCGGCCGAAGACCTCCTCCACCACGCCGGTCGCGGCGGAGTGGCGCGTGGGGTACTCGACCATGCGCACGCGCACCAAATCGCCGTCGTTGACCTGCGGGTTGTCCTTCAGCAGCGTGAAAATGTCGTAAGGGATGCGCGGGTCCTCGGGCACCACGACGCCGAACGGCTCGGCCACCTCGAAGCGTCCCACGATGGACTCGTGGTTTCGCACGATCACGCCGACGACGCGGCCGGTCGGCCTTCCGCCCGTCTGGTTGTGCTCCTTGCCGTCCTGCCGGTGCTCACGGTTGACCTTTGCCGGTGCCACCTCGACGAAGTCCCCGTCGAACGCGGTGCCCATCTTCGAAGCGGGAATGAAGTACTCCCCTTCCGCCGTCTGCACGAAACCGTAGCCATGCGCCGTGACGGAAAGGACGCCGCGCGGGTTGCTGCGCGGCCGACGCCGCGTGGGCGATTTCCGACGACCGTTGTTGCGCCCCATGGTCAGCCCGCCATCAGCGACTGGGCGGTCTCGAGCGCCACTGTTTTCTGCGCGTCGTCGGGCCCCTCGCCCGCCGCGATAGAGACGCTCGGCACCACGCCGACATCCTGGATCTCGCGGCCGAGCGGGGTCAGGTACATGGCGGCCGTGTAGCGCAGCGCGCCGCCGAACGACAGCTCGCGCACAACCTGCACGCCGCCCTTGCCAAGCGTCGTCTCGCCCACCACGGTGGCGCGCTGGTTGTCCTGCAGCGCCGCAGCGAGCACCTCGGCGGCGCCCGCGGTGTTCTGGTTCACGAGCACCACGAGCGGCAGGTCCGTTTCCACCTCGCCGCTTGCCGTGCGCGTCGTGGTGCCGTCGACCGTGGAGATCTGCACGACCACGCCACTGCGCACGAACAGCGACGCCGTGTCCACGGCGCTCGTAAGGTAGCCGCCCGGGTTGTCGCGCAAATCGAGCACGAGCGAGCGGGCTCCCTGCGAGACGGCCGACGAAATCGCGTCGCTCACGAGCGAGTCGCTGTTCTGGGAAAGCTGCGAGAGCTTGATGTAGCCCACGGCGTCGGACACTTCGACGTGCACGTTCTGCTCGGCGTACTCGGAGCAGAGCAGCGTCGTCGTGATCTCAGGACCCCCTTCGGCCTCAAGGCTGCCCGGACGCCGCCAGGTGACGACGACTTGCGAGCCCTCTTCCCGAGCGAGCGCGTTCACGGTCTCGGCGAGCGACCACCCTGCGCGGTCGCCGTCGATGGCGGCGACGAAATCGCCCGCCTGCACGCCCGCCGCCTCGGCAGCGGAGCCCGGGAAGACCTCGACCGCATAGCACTTCCCTCGATACTCGCCGAACAGCACGCCGATGCCCGTGTACGAGCGCGCCGTCTCCTCCAGGTACGCGGCGTAGCGCTCCTGGTCGTAGTAGGTCAGGTACGGGTCCTTCGTGGACTCGGCGAACGCGTCGAGCACGCGCCCGGTGGCGTCCTCGAGGTCGTACGCGTCGATGCTCTCCTGGGCGACGACGCCCTCGACCTCCGCCACGCGAGCGGAGATGGAATCGTACGTGTTGCCCGTGACCGTCTGCCCTGGGTTGCTGCTCGTGGACACCACGAGCGAGTCGAACCCCAGGCGCTGCAGGAGGTCGGTATTGCCGCGCGCCACGAAGCCCGCGGCGAACGAGCAGCACAAGCAAAGGAAGACCACCGCGATAGCGATGATCTTCCTATTGCGCGCACGAAGCGCGTTCACGGTATTCAGGCCATGACGGGCCATGCCAGGCAAGCCTCCTTGTTTACACCTTCAGGTAGCGGCGCATGGCGAGCGCGGAGCCCAGCAAGCCGATGACGAGGCCCGCCACCAGGAGCGCGGCGTAGATGAGCAGCACCGTGCCGAACTCGACGTTCACCGGCAGCCACACGAGCGCGTTCGAGACCTGCGGCAGCGCGAAGTGGCGCACCAGCTCGATGCACACGATGGCGAGCGCGCCGCCGATGATGGCGTGCAGCGCGCCTTCCATGAGGAAGGGCCCGCGGATGAAGCCGTTCGAGGCGCCCACGAGGCGCATGATGGCGATCTCCTTGCGGCGCGCCAGAATGGCCAGGCGAATCGTGTTGTTGATGAACACGAACGCGATGAAGATGAGCAGCGCCACGAGCGCGACGCCCACGTAGCGGATGATGTTGACCATCGAGAACAGGCGGTCGATGCTCTGCTGGCCGTAGCTCACCGAGCCTTCGGCGTCGCCCTCGTCGGCGATGGCCTGGTAGTCGGCGTTGTCCTTGATGGCCTGCGCCACCGTCTCGACCTGCTGCGGGTCGGAAAGCTCGATGTCGATGGAGGCCGGCAGCGGGTTCGTGCCGTCAAGGGACTCGATGATGTCGGAGTTGTTCGAGGTCTGGAAGTTCTCGAGCGCTTGCTCCTTCGTCGTGAAACCGACGGAGGCAACGTTGTCCATGCCCTTGACGTCGGCGATGACCGCGTCGACCTTCGCCTGGTCGGCGTCATCGGCCACGTACGCGGTGATGGAGACTTCGTTCTCCACGGACGACACGATGTTGTTCACGATGACGCCACCCACCAAGAACAAGCCAATGATGAGCAGCGAAAGGAAGATCGTGATGATCGAGCCGAGCGTCGTGGAGAGGTTGCGCGTGAAGCCCGTGAGCGATTCTTTGAAGAAGTAGAAAAGGCTAGACATCGAAGCCGTACACCCCCCTGTCCTGGTCGCGGGTCAGATGCCCGCGGTCGAGCGCGATGACGCGACGGCGCATGTTATCGACCATCTCGCGGTCGTGCGTGGCAACGAGCACCGTGGTGCCCGTGCGGTTGATGCGCTCGAGCAGGTCCATGATGCCGCGCGAGGTCTGCGGGTCAAGGTTGCCCGTGGGCTCATCGCAGATCAGCAGCGGCGGACGGTTCACGATGGCGCGCGCGATGGAAACGCGCTGCTGCTCGCCGCCGGAAAGCTGGTCAGGGCGCTTGTTGAGCTTGTCCTGCAGGCCGACGAGGCGCAGGACCTCGGGCACCTGCGTCTTGATGACGTGGCGGCTCTTGCCGATAACCTCCAGCGCGAAGGCGACGTTCTCGAACACCGTCTTGTTCGGCAGGAGCTTGAAGTCCTGGAAGACGCAGCCGATGTTGCGGCGCAGGTACGGGACGCGCCAGTTGCGCATGGTGGACAAATCCTCGTCCGCGACGTAGATCGTGCCCTTCGTGGGCTTGATCTCGCGGATGAGCATGCGGATGAACGTGGATTTGCCCGAGCCGGAATGGCCGACCAGGAACACGAACTCGCCCGCGTAGATCTGCAGCGAGATGTCGTTCAGGGCGGGCTTGTTGGGCTGGGCGGGATACACCTTCGTCACGTGGTCGAACGTGATGACCGGAGTTCCCATGGTCTGGGGCATGTCGTCGATGTCGAGCGTCGGCAACGCCTGGGAAAGCTGGGCGGTGGCCTGGCGCGCCGCCGCCTGCTGCGGCGTCAGCCGCTGCGGTGCGGCGTGGCTGCCACGGCGCACCGGCGCCCCCTGATTGGTGGGATTCGTCACAGAGTGCTCCGTTCATGTCGTGATGTACTGTAACGTTCGCATTATACCGTTAAGCGCTCGAAGGTGGGTTTTCTGGCGCGATTGTCAGCTTTCGTTCACACCGCCTTCGCAAATGCTGTGAGAAGCGCGCTCTCCCCGCTCCCGCCAGCAAACGCCGCTTCCCACTTCGAGCGACTTCTTATAAAGTGAACGTTCGCTTGCAAACAAGGAAGGAAATCAAGGGGAACCATGCGAAAGATCGTTACCAGCCTGCCGTTCATCCTGCTCATGGCGGTCATCCTTGGCATCGTGGTCGGCCTCGTCGCCACCGTCGAGGTCATGAACGTGGTGGTCGTCATCAAGTACGTGCTCGGTCAGCTTATCAATTTCTGCGTGCCGCTCATCATCATCGGCTTTATCGCTCCGTCCATCACGAGCCTGGGACAGCACGTCTCGCGCATCCTGACCGTGGCGGTGCTGCTCGCCTACGTCTCCTCCATCGGCGCGGCGTTCTTCTCCATGCTGGCGGGCTACGGCATCATCCCGCACCTGTCCATCGTCACGAACCCCGAAGGACTGCGCGAGGTTCCCGAGGCGGTTTTCCAGCTCGACATCCCCCAGATCATGTCGGTCATGAGCGCACTCGTGCTCTCCATCCTGCTTGGCCTGGCCGCTGTCTGGACGCAGGCCACGCTCATGGCGCGCCTGCTCGACGAGTTCCGCCGCATCGTGCTCGCCATCGTGAAGAAGATCGTCATCCCCATCTTGCCGGTCTTCATCGCGAGCACGTTCTGCGAGCTGTCCTACGAGGGCGTCATCACGCAGCAGCTGCCGGTGTTCATCGTCATCGTGCTCATCGTCATCGTGGGCCATTACCTGTGGCTCGCCGTGCTCTACGGCCTTTCCGGCGCGTACAGCGGCCAGAACCCGTTCCAGGTCATCCGCCATTACGGGCCCGCCTACATCACCGCCATCGGCACCATGAGCTCCGCCGCCACGCTTGCCGTCGCGCTCGAGTGCGCGGGCAAGGCTGTCCCGCCCCTGCGCCGCGACATGGTGGACTTCGGCATCCCGCTGTTCGCGAACATCCACCTTTGCGGCTCGGTGCTCACCGAAGTCTTCTTCTGCATGACCATCAGCCAGATGCTCTACGGGCACATTCCGGACCTGGGCACCATGGTGCTCTTCTGCCTGCTGCTCGGCGTGTTCGCCATCGGCGCCCCCGGCGTTCCGGGCGGCACCGTCATGGCCTCCCTTGGCCTGATCACGGGCGTGCTCGGCTTCGACGCCACCGGCACGGCGCTCATGCTCACCATCTTCGCCCTGCAGGACAGCTTCGGCACCGCCTGCAACATCACGGGCGACGGCGCGCTCACGCTTGCGCTGTCCGGCTACGTGCGCAAGCACAACATCGAGGAGGAGTCCCTCGACAACGTCGAGTTCGAGAGCGACGGCCAGATGGCCCCGCTTGAAGAGGCGAAGTAGGCAGCCGCCTCCCTTCACGCACCGCAAAAGACGGCCGGGCACGCGCTCGGCCGTCTTTTTTCGTGCCCGCCTCCAGCTCCCCGCCCCGGTTGCATGGCGCGCAAAACAAAGCGCGCCCGGGAGCGATTCCCGGGCGCGCTTTACGGTGCTTGCTCGCGAGCGCGGGCCTACAGCAGCCCTTTCGCCGCCTTCACGATGGCCTCGGCATCCAGCTCGAAGTGGCGCATGAGCTCTTCGAACTCGCCCGAGGTGCCGAACTCGTCGCGCACGCCCACGAGCGCCGTGCGGGTGGGCAGCTGCTCAGCGAAGAGCTCGCAGACCGCGGAGCCCAGACCGCCGATGACGGAGTGCTCCTCCGCCACCACGACGCGACCGGTCTTGCGCGCGGAGGCGAGAATGGTCGCCTCGTCGAGCGGCTTCACCGAGTACGCGTCGATGACCTCGGCCTCGATGCCCTCGGCCGCCAGCTGCTCGGCGGCAATGAGCGCCTCGTTCACTTCGACGCCGCACGCGACGATGGTGACGTCGCCGCCCTCGCGCAGCGTGCGCGAGCCGCCGATTTCCAGCTCGCAGCCCGGCTCGTACACGCAGGGCACGGACGCGCGGCCCATGCGCACGTACACCGGGCCCGGCGTGGCGGCCGCCAGCTTCAGCGCGGAGGCGCAGGCGTCGTAGTCCGCCGGCACGAGCACGCGCATGTTGGGCAGCACGCGCATGAGCGCGATGTCCTCGAGCATCTGATGGCTGCCGCCGTCGGGGCCGACGGAGACGCCCGCGTGCGTCGGGGCGATCTTCACGTTGAGCTTGGAGTAGCACACCGTGTTGCGGATCTGGTCGTAGACACGGCCGGTGCCGAACACGGCGAACGAGCCGGTGAACGCCACGTTGCCGGCGAGCGAGAGGCCGGCAGCGACGTCGATCATGTTCTGCTCGGCAATGCCGACGTTGAACAGGCGCTCGGCGTTCTCCTCCGCCGCGCCCGCGAACTTCTTCGTCGTGGTGGAGCCGGACAGGTCCGCGTCCACCGCCACGACCGGAACGCCCGCCGCAGCGAGCTCCGCCAAAGTCGCGCCGAACGCGGCGCGGGTCGCCTTCTTCTCAGCAGCCACGTTAGGCCTCCTTCTTGCTCAAATCGGACAGGGCGATCTCCAGTTCCTCGGGCTTCGGCGCCTTGCCGTGCCAGCCGGCCTGGCCTTCCATGAAGCTCACGCCCTTGCCCTTCGTCGTCTCGGCGATGATGGCCGTCGGCTTGCCGCCCTTCGCGGCCTTCGCCTGCGCCAGCACGTCAAGCACCTGCGCCATGTCGTTGCCGTCGCACGTCATGACCTCCCAGCCGAAGGCGGCGAACTTCTCCGCCAGGCTCTCCGGCGAGCACACGTCCTCGATGCGCCCGTCGATCTGCAGGTGGTTGTGGTCCACGATGGCGACCAGGTTGTCAGCCTGCTGGTGCGCGGCGAACATGGCCGCCTCCCAGACCTGGCCTTCCTGGCACTCGCCGTCGCCGAGCAGGCAGAAGACGCTCGCGTCGCTGCCGGCCAAGCG
The DNA here is from genome assembly GCA_018715725.1 of Candidatus Aveggerthella excrementigallinarum. Lineage (GTDB taxonomy): Bacteria > Actinomycetota > Coriobacteriia > Coriobacteriales > Eggerthellaceae > Aveggerthella > Aveggerthella excrementigallinarum. The sequence continues at coordinate 1,930 of DVLD01000019.1, read as the reverse complement.
CAGGCCGCACGCCAGGCCGCACGCCACGGAAAGCCCCTGGCCGAGCGAGCCCGTGCTCACTTCGACGCCCGGCAGCTTCTTAGAGTCCGGGTGACCCTGCAGGCGGCTGCCCAGCTTGCGCAGCGTCAGCAGCTCCTCGGTCGGGAAATAGCCCGCCTCGGCCAGCGTGGCGTAGAGCGCCGGCGCCGCATGGCCCTTGGAAAGGATGAAGCGATCGCGCGCGTCGTCTGCCGGGTTCTGCGGGTCGTGGCGCAGGATACCGCCGAAGTACAGCGCGCACATGACGTCTGCGCTCGAAAGCGAGCCGCCGGGGTGTCCGCTGCCCGCCTCTGCGATCATGCGGACGATGTCCTTGCGGATATCGTTCGCCTTGACTTGCAATTCCTCTACGTTCACCGTTTTCCCTTCCTTACTGGGCTGCTTTATATCGGTGGTAACCGATGACGAACTCGTCGATGTCCCCGTCGAGCACCGCGTCGACGTTGCCGGTCTCAATGCCGGTGCGCACGTCTTTCACGAGCTGGTAGGGGTACAGGACGTAGTTTCTAATCTGGCTGCCGAACGAGTTGTCCATGCGCTCCCCGCGCAGCTCGTCGATTTCCGCCTCGCGCTTGCGCTCTTCGAGCTCGTAGAGCTTCGCGCGCAGCACGCGGAAGGCGGCTTCCTTGTTCTGCAGCTGGGATTTCTCGTTCTGGCAGGTCACGACGATGCCCGTGGGCAGGTGCGTCAGGCGCACGGCGGAGTCCGTCGTGTTCACGCACTGGCCGCCCGGGCCGCTCGAGCGGTAGACGTCCACGCGGACGTCGGCAGGATTGAGGTCGACCTCGATGTCGTCGGGCAGGACGGGCAGCACCTCCACGCTCGCGAACGTGGTGTGACGACGCTTCTTGTCGTCCGTCGGCGAGATGCGCACCAGGCGATGGACGCCGGATTCGCTGCGCAGCATGCCGTAGACGTTCTTGCCCTCCACCTGGAAGCTCGCGCGATCAAGGCCCACGGCCTCCGCGCCGGGCACCACGTCGAGCACTTTGACCTTCCAGCCTTTCTTCTCGGCGTAGCGCGTGTACATGCGGTACAGCATGTCCGTCCAGTCCTGCGCCTCAAGGCCGCCCGAGCCGGGATTGACCGTCACGATGGCATCGCCCGCATCGAAGCGGCCGGAGAACCAGGAGTCGATCTCGAACTGGTCGAGCATGCCGGCAAGCGTGGCAAGGTCGGCGTCGAGCTCTTCGAGGAAGTCCGGCTCTTCGTCCGCCAGATCGGCCGCAGCGCGCACGTCCTCGAGCAGCGCGCACGCGCGCTCGTAACCCTCGATGGTGTCGCGCAGGTTGCTCGCCTGTTTCGAGACCTCCGACGCGTGGCCGGCGTTGTCCCAAAAGCCCGGTGCGGCAATCTCTTCGTCCAGCTTCTTCAGCTGGACGCGCTTGTCCTCGATATGCAGGTATGCGCGAGCAGCCTCCAGGCGCTCGGCCGTCTGCTCGATCTCCTTGCTGTGTTCCTTGTCAGCCATGAGGAATGATGGGTCCTCTCGCGGGATATGCCTTGCCTCCGAGGGCACAACGGACTCGTGCGCCCTACGGTTGTAGAGCGCACGCGATATGCGCGCTCGGATTTCACATTGTAACAAACTCAGCTCACCTCGGCCGATGCCAGAGCCCCGCCGCCGAAAACACAAAACCCCGCATATCCGAACGCGCCTCTAGCGCTCATGCGCCGCTTGCGGTATTATGCGTGGATGCGCTTGTCGGGGCGTAGCGCAGTTTGGTAGCGCGCCTGCTTTGGGAGCAGGATGTCGCAGGTTCAAATCCTGTCGCCCCGACCATTTTGGCGCAAGAAATGCGAAAAGCGGTATAATGGCCGCTCGCGCGGGTGTAGTTCAATGGTAGAACCTGAGCCTTCCAAGCTCATGACGCGGGTTCGATTCCCGTCA
>DVLD01000018.1 GCA_018715725.1 Candidatus Aveggerthella excrementigallinarum | reverse complement strand
GCGCGAGCGCGACCACGGAGGCGGGGATCACCCGGTCCCATCCCGAACCCGGCAGTTAAGCCCGCCATCGCCGAGAGTACTGCGGGGCCAGCCCGCGGGAGGCCAGGACGTCGCGCTCGCGCAGGGCGTTTCCTGCCTTGAGGGCCCTGAGGGGCCCTTTCGCTTTCTCTGGGGGCTTTGCGCCCCCCCGTCTCGCGCGCGCTCGGAGCGCGCCGCCCCCTTCGGGGGCTTTTCCGCCCTCCGGGGGATCGGCGCCCCCGGAGGGCCGGCGTGGCCGGGCGCCCCTCGCGCCGCGGCGCCGCGCCCTTCCCGGCCGCGGGCCCTCCGCTTCTCGGCGCTGCTTTATAAGAGCTACTCACGAATGCCCGCATTTGCGTCATTTTTCTCATAGCTTTTTGACACAGAGGCGCAAGACGTTTCTATAATGGTCTGAATTTGCAGAGCTTTCCGTGAGAAGAGGAGTCAGTCCATGGCCTATTATTTCGATGAACCGTCACGTACGTTCAACGAGTACCTCCTGGTTCCGGGTCACACGCCTTCTACCTGCGTTCCGAACGCCGTAAGCCTCAAGACCCCGCTGGTAAAGTACCGCAAAGGCGAGGAGGAATGCCCGCTTTCTCTGAACATTCCTATGGTGTCGGCCATCATGGCTGCCGTGTCGGACGACCGCATGGCCGTGGCGCTTGCCACGGAGGGCGGCCTGTCGTTCATCTACGGCAACCAGTCCATCGAGGACGAAGCCGCCATGGTTCGTCGCGTGAAGGACTATAAGGCCGGCTTCGTGGTGAGCGACGCAAATCTCCGTCCCGATATGACGCTCGCCGAGGTCGTTGAGCTCAAGGAGCGTTTCGGCCATTCCACCATGCCCGTTACCGAGGACGGAAATCCGCACGGCAAGCTGCTGGGCATCGTGACCGGCCGTGATTATCGTCTGTCGCGCATGTCCATGGACGAAAAGGTGGCCGACTTCATGACGCCGCGCGAGAAGCTGGTCGTCGCGCCCGCTGACACCACGCTGAAGACGGCGAACGACATCATCTGGGACCACAAGCTCAATGCTCTGCCGATTGTTGATGGCGACGACCATCTGATGTACCTCGTGTTCCGCAAGGACTACGATTCTCACAAGTCGAACCCGCTCGAGATGCTTGATTCCCACAAGCGCTATATGGTGGGCGCGGGCATCAATTCCCGCGATTATGCCGAGCGCATTCCCGCGCTGGTGGAGGCGGGCGCCGACGTGCTCTGCATCGACAGCTCCGAGGGCTTCTCTGACTGGCAGAAGATGACCATTGCATGGGTGCGCGAGCACTACGGCGACGACGTCAAGATCGGCGCGGGCAACGTGGTGGACGCCGACGGCTTCCGCTTCCTCGCCGAGGCGGGCGCCGACTTCATCAAGGTCGGCATCGGCGGCGGCTCCATCTGCATCACGCGCGAGACGAAGGGCATCGGCCGCGGTCAGGCGACGGCCGTCATCGAGGTCGCCAAGGCCCGCGACGAATACTTCAAGGAGACTGGCGTCTACGTGCCCATCTGCTCCGATGGCGGCATCGTGTACGACCACCACATCTCGCTGGCGCTCGCCATGGGCTCCGACTTCGTGATGCTGGGTCGTTACTTCGCCCGCTTCGACGAAAGCCCGTCAAACAAGGTGATGGTCAACGGCACCTACATGAAGGAATACTGGGGCGAGGGCTCCGCTCGTGCGCGCAATTGGGGCCGCTATGACCTGGGCGGCAAGAAGACGCTCGCCTTCGAAGAGGGCGTCGACAGCTACGTTCCCTACGCAGGCTCGCTGAAGGACAACGTGGCGCTGACGCTGTACAAGGTGAAGGCCACCATGTGCAATTGCGGCGCGCTGACCATTCCTGAATTCCAGGACAAGGCGAAGCTCACGCTGGTCAGCTCCACGTCCATTGTGGAGGGCGGCGCTCACGACGTCGTGCTGAAAGACAAGAACACGTACGCCAGCAACGTCTCGCTGCGCTAGCCTCCGCGCGTGACCGCTCGCGAAATTCACAAGCGTCGGAAGGGCGGTGTCGCCGATGGGGCGGCACCGCTCCTTTCGCATGACCTGGCGCGTCCGGTGGCATTGCTGGCGATCATCGTCGTGGTGTGCGCGCTCGTGGTGTTCGGCGTGAGCCAGTGCGCCGGGGGCGGAGCCGCGGTCGGCGGGGAAGAGCCCGAGGTGCCGGTGCAGCATGATGAGCGCCCCGAGGTGACAACGACCCTGTCCGCGTACGACGCCGACGCCGACGGCATGGTGGACGGTGCGTACAACGTGAAGGACTTGAATGCCGCGGCAAGGCCTGAGGGCGAAGGATGGGTCGAAGGCGACGCGTCGGCGTACAGTGCGGAAGACAACGACGGCGGGACTGCCACCGCGTCGGGCATTCCGCTCGATGACGAAAGCTTCACGGTGGCCGTGCCGCAATCGGAGGCCGATATGCTCGGCGCCCAGGTGGAGGTGTTCTACGGCGGGATCACCGTGCGCGCGACGGTGACCGACACGGGCTCGTTCGGCGACTATGGCCGCGAGCTTGATCTGGCTCCTGCGGTGTGGGAGGCGTTCGGCGCCTCGTCCATCGACGACTGGGGCGTTCGCGCGGTCTCGTACCGCTACGTTGCCGCGTAAGCGGGAGCTCGCCATGCGTGCGCGCAATGCTACAATGCTGCTTTGTGTTTCACAGGGGACGAGGGTCTGCGCGGCGGGCCGATAGGGGCAATCACAAAGCATGGCACAGAAGCAGTCTGCCGAGCGCGAGGGCTTCGCGACGCGGCTCGGCTTTATTTTGGTGAGCGCGGGCTGCGCGATCGGCCTGGGCAACGTCTGGCGGTTCCCGTACATCACGGGCGAGTACGGCGGCGCGGCGTTCGTGTTGCTGTACTTGCTGTTCATCGTGGCGTGCGTGCCGGTCGTCGTCATGGAGTACGCCATCGGGCGCGCCAGCCGCAAATCCTTCGCGAAGTGCTTCGATGAGCTGGAGCCGAAGAAGACGAAGTGGCACCGGCTCAAATGGTTCGCCATCGCGGGCAACTACCTGCTCATGATGTTCTACACCGTCGTGTGCGGCTGGATGATCGCCTACATCTTCAAGCTGGGCTCCGGCCAGTTCAACGGCGCCACGAGCGAGCAGGTGGCGTCGTCGTTCGCCGCCATGCAGGCCTCGCCGTTCGAGATGGTGTTCTGGATGGTCGTGACGTGCCTGCTCGGCTTGCTCGTGTGCTCGGGCGGTGTGAAGAACGGCGTCGAGCGCATCACGAAGCCCATGATGGTGAGCCTGCTCGTGCTGCTCGTTGTGCTGTGCGTGCGCGCGCTCACGCTGCCGGGCGCAGGCGAGGGCGTCTCGTTCTACCTGACGCCTGACTTCTCGAAGATCTTCGGCACCGCGGACGCGGGGTTGGCGGCGAACTTGCTCACGTTCGGCGACGCGGCGTACGCGGCCATGGGCCAGGCGTTCTTCTCCATGTCGGTGGGCATGGGCTCCATGGCCATCTTCGGCAGCTACATCAACAAGCGCTACAAGCTCGGCGGCGAGGCCGTGCGCGTGACGAGCCTGAACGTGGCCATCGCGCTGCTGGCCGGCCTGCTCATCTTCCCGGCATGCTTCGCCTACGGCGTGCAGCCCGATAGCGGCCCGTCGCTCGTGTTCATCACGCTGCCCAGCATCTTCAGCCAGATGTGGGGCGGCCAACTGTGGGGCGCGCTCTTCTTCGTGTTCATGAGCTTTGCGGCGCTCTCCACGGTCATCGCGGTGTTCGAGAGCATCATCGCGTTCTTCATGGACCAGTGGGGCATGGATCGCAAGCGCGCCGTCGTCATCAACGGCATCGCCATCATCCTGCTGTCCGTGCCGTGCGCCCTGGGCTTCAACGTGCTCTCCGGCGTGGGCATCCCGGGCATCGGCGATATCCAGTCCGTCGAGGACTTCATCGTGTCGAACAACGTCCTGCCGCTCGGCAGCCTGGTGGTGGTGCTCTTCTGCACGCTGCGCCGTGGCTGGGGGTGGGACAATTTCCTGAAGGAGGCGAACACCGGCGAAGGCCGCCCGTTCCCGCAGTGGCTGCGCCCGTACCTGAAGTACGTGCTGCCGGCGCTCATCCTTATCGTGTTCGTGATGGGCTACGTGCCGAAGTTCCAGATTTGGCTGGGGCTGGCGTAGTACACCGCTCTGAAATGTTTCGCTCTATAATAGGAAGACTGCAAGCTCGGCCCACGGCAAGGCCTTAGACCGGAAAGAAGCGTTATGAAAGAGTACAATCCGCACGAGATTGAACCGCGCGTGCAGCAGGCATGGGACGAGGCGGGCGTCAACCGCACCGTCGAAGACCCCAGCAAGCCGAAGAAGTACGTGCTGGAGATGTTCCCGTACCCGTCGGGCGACCCGCACATGGGCCACGCACGCAACTACTCCATCGGCGACGTCATCGCCCGCTATTACAAGATGCGCGGCTTCGACGTGCTGCACCCCATCGGCTGGGACGCCTTCGGCCTGCCCGCCGAGAACGCCGCCATCAAGCACAACGGCCATCCGGCCGACTGGACGTACGGCAACATCGAGACCCAGCGCAAGGTGTTCAAGCGCATGGGCCTGGCCTACGACTGGGACCGCGTCGTGCGCACGTGCGACAAGGAGTACTACCGCTGGGGCCAGTGGATCTTCCTCAAGATGTGGGAGATGGGCCTGGTGGAGCGCCGCAGCAACCCGGTGAACTGGTGCGAATCGTGCCACACGGTGCTCGCGAACGAGCAGGTCACCGAAGGCGTGTGCTGGCGTTGCGGCAACCCGGTGGAAAAGCGCGAGCTGGAGCAGTGGTACTTCAAGATCACCGATTACGCGCAGGAGCTGCTGGACGACCTGGACAAGCTGGACGGCTGGCCGGAGCGCGTGAAGCAGATGCAGGCGAACTGGATCGGCCGCTCCGAGGGCGCCGAGGTGGACTTCGTGCTGTGCGATGCCGAGGGCAACGCCCCGGCCGAGCCGACCGAGGACGACGTCATCACCGTGTTCACCACGCGTGCTGACACCTTGTTCGGCTGCAGCTTCTTCGTGCTCGCGCCCGAGTACAAGGGCCTGATGGACCTGGTGGCCGGCACGGAGTACGAGCAGCCGGTGCGCGAGCTCGTGGAGGCGGCCTCCAAGGTGAGCGCCGTCGAGCGCGCCCAGGGCGACCGCGAGAAGCACGGCGTGTTCACGGGCCGCTACGTGGTGAACCCCATCAACGGCGAGAAGGTGCCGGTGTGGGTGGCCGACTACATCGTGGCCGACTACGGCACGGGCGCGGTCATGGCCGTGCCGTGCGGCGACCAGCGCGACTTCGAGTTCGCCCGCAAGTACGACCTGCCCATCATCCCCATCATCCTGGGCAAGGACGACCCGTTGTTCCCGCAGCTTGATGGCGTGCAGGAGCGCCAGGTCACGAGCGTCGACTGGGAGCAGGCCATGGAGGCCGAGGGCATCCTCGTGCAGTCCGGGGCGTACACCGGCATGGTGGGCGGCAAGCACTCTGAAGGCGAGTCCGCCATCGTTGCCGACCTCGAAGCGCGCGGCTGCGGCCGTCGCAAGGTGGAGTTCCGCCTGCGCGACTGGCTCATCTCGCGCCAGCGCTACTGGGGCAACCCCATCCCGGCTATCTATTGCGACGATTGCGGCATCGTGCCGGTGCCGGAGGAGGACCTACCGGTCGAGCTGCCGCTGGATTTGGACATCGCGAAGGGCGAGCAGCTGGCCGACCACGAGGCGTTCGTGGCCTGCACCTGCCCGAAGTGCGGCAAGCCGGCGCGCCGCGAGACGGACACCATGGACACATTCACGTGCTCGAGCTGGTATTACCTGCGCTATTGCGACCCGCATAACGACACGGCGCCGTTCGACCGCGAGACGGCGAACCGCTGGATGCCGGTCGACCAGTACATCGGCGGTATCGAGCACGCCATCCTGCATCTGCTCTACAGCCGCTTCTTCACGAAGGTGCTGCGCGATGCCGGCCTGCTCGATTTCGACGAGCCGTTCACGAACCTGCTGTGCCAGGGCATGGTGCACGACGAGAACGGCGAGACCATGTCGAAGTCGAAGGGCAACGTGGTCTCCCCGGTTGAGATGATCAACGAGTACGGCGCCGATGCGGTCCGCACCTACATCCTGTTCATGGCGCCGCCGGACAAGGGCCTTGACTGGAATGAGGCGGGCCTGGGCGGCATCTACCGCTTCCTGAACCGCGTGTGGCGCATGGTGCACGACCTTATGGGCCAGGCGGGCGAGGAGACGCTCTTCCAGGAAGGCGCGTCTGCCGACGAGGCCCAGAAGGCCTTCGAAGAGCTTGTGCGCGAGCGTCATCGCGTCGTGGGCAAGGTGACCGACGACTTCGCGCGCAACAACTTCAACACCGCCATCTCCGCCATCATGGAGCTGGCGAACGCCACGGGCGACTACCTGCGCAAGCGCTCGCCTGAGCAGCGTGCCGCCGACGAGGCGTGCCGCGCGTTCGACCCCGAGGTGGCCGAGGTCATCGTGAAGCTCATGGCGCCCATGGCGCCGCACTTCGCCGAGGAGCTGTGGCACACGGTGCTGGGCCACGAAGGCTCGGTGTGCGAGGAGTCCTGGCCGGAGTTCGACCCCGAGAAGGCGAAGGCCGCCGAGGTGGAGCTGGCGGTGCAGGTGAACGGCAAGGTGAAGGCCCGCATCACGGTGGCGCTCGACGCTGCCGAGGACGACGTGAAGGCTGCGGCGCTGGAGGCTGTGAGCCGCGTGGCCGAGGGCAAGAACGTCGTGAAGACGATTGTGATTCCGGGCCGCCTGGTGAACATCGTGGTGAAGTAAGTCGTTCCGCCGGCCTACGGCCGGCGGAACATGCTGCCGCTGCGAAGCGCCCTGGCACTCAATCTGGCCATGCAAGGAGGGTTCGATGGACCGAAGTCCAATCGAACCCTCCTTTTATGTCCATCTTGAGCACCAGGACGCTTCTCGCTGTCTTTTCGGCGTTATGCGAGACAAAACTGGTCTCTTGCAAGGCTGATCTTTCGTGTTCGTGCGGCGCGTCATGAAGGCGCTCCCTTGGAGCGCCTTTTTTGTGCAGGGGCGGAGGTTAGGTTCAACCCGTGGTACAGTCGTGCGCATGGCTTTTGTGAGGGACATACCATGCTGCGGGTGGTGAAGTCGATGCTGGCGTTCGTCGTCGCGGTCGTGCTGTTGTTCGCGCTTGTGGTGGCGGGCACGAACGCGTACGTGATCGGGACGACGAAGGACCGCATCGTTTCCGAGGGCGACGCCGCCGCGTTCGCGGCGGACTGCATCGTCGTGCTGGGGGCGGCCGTCACGCCGTCGGAGGAGCCGTCGGGCATTCTGGAGGACCGTCTTGACGAGGCCATCTCGCTCTACCAGGCGGGCGCTGCCTCCAAGATCATCATGAGCGGCAACCAGGAGCCCGGCTACGACGAGCCGAGCGTCATGAAGGAGTACGCCGTCTCGTGCGGCGTGCCGAGCGACGCCATCTTCTGCGATTACGCGGGCTTCAACACGTACGACACCATCTATCGTGCAGCGAACGTATTCGGCGCGCAGCGGGCCATCGTAGTGACGCAGACTTACCATCTCTACCGCGCCCTGTATGCCGCGCAGGGCTTGGGCATGGATGCCGTGGGCGTGCCGAGCGATTTCCACGAGTACGATGGCCAGGAGTACTACGACGTGCGCGAGATTGGCGCGCGCACGAAGGACTTCTTCCAGGTGCTGGCGAAGACGCCGGCCACGGAGGTCGATGCACCCGTTTCGCTCGATGGCAGCGGCGATGCCTCCGATGCCCAGATGTCGGGCCGATGAGAGCAGGCGACAGTCGCTTTTTCTCGTTGCACTCAGACGACCGTGATTTCACGGCGCGCCAAGCACGCCTGGTGATGAAAAAGGTGAAAAAGTACCTGACCCTTTTTCACGCTACGGGAGGTCGGCGGGGCTGAAGAGGGTGACGAGGTCGATGAGCTCCTGGCGCTTGTGCACGGCGAGCTTCGCGTAGATGCGCTTGCTGTGCGTGCGGATGGTGTTCTCCGACACCACGAGCTCTTCGGCGATGTGCGCCACCGTGTTGCCGCGCACGAGCAACTCCATGACCTCCGTCTCGCGGTTTGACAGGCGGAAGTTCTGCTGCACGAGCGCGCACTGCTTCGAAACGCGGTCGCGGTATTGCGGGCCTTCGGCAGGGCTTGCGTCATGGTCGGCGCGCGGTTGCTCGGGCGCGCGCAGCGGGGCGTCCGAGCGCTCGGCGGCGGGCGACGGCGCAGCGGCAGGGGGCGCTGGCATAAGGGTGCCGCCCATCGCGCCAGCAGGCTCCTGCGCGCGGGGTGCGGTGTCGTTCGCAATCTCCGGCTCGAGAAGGGCTGACGTCTCGGCGCGCGCGGCGAGGTGCGGCGCGGACGTCGGCGCGTTGAGCGCGACAAGCTCGATGTTGCCGGCGCTGGCGCGTTCGGGATTGAGCGTCGTGCGGAAGCCGCCGTGGCCGACGAAGTACATGATGCCCAGGAGGTAGATGGCCACGATGGCGGCCGACGCGAAGGCGCTGCCGCCGAACGGGTTCAGCTGGTCCGAGAACGTCCCCGCCAAAAACCCGATGTCGTGCAGCAAGTAGACGATGCCGCCGAAGAAGCCGTAGATAAAGACCGGATTGATGCCGTCGTTGCGCGAGGCCTGCGCGCACTGCATCATCATGAGCATGATGCCGACGCTGTACGCCGCGTACAGCAGTGCCGCGAAGCCCGCCGAGAACGCCGTGCCCGCGAGCGGCATGATGAGGAACGCGGTGATGAGCAGCGGGAACAGGAACCGGTAGACCGTGAGCACGTTCACGCGCAGGTTCTTCTTCTGCCAGACGGCGAGCAACGCCAGGCCGGCGACGAGCGAGCCGCCCATGGAGACGATGTTCACGAGCGAGCCGATGACGGGCGTGTCGATGGCGAGCGCGCGCACGATGCCGCAGCAGAAGCCGACGGCGCCCACGCTGAGCGCGCTGGGGAAGTAGGCACGCAGCGCCTTGCGGTAGACGGCGGGATGCTCGCGCGGCACGTCTTCGAACATGGGTTGGTCGAGATTGATATCGCGGCTGCGCAGAACGATGGAGAGTCCGAAGAGCGGCAGGAACGCGAGCGGGATGAGGAACGCCGTCACCGCTTGCGGAATGAGGTACAGCGCGAAGTACAAGAACGCCGAGAAGACGGTGCCCACGATGAGGTTGCGGTTGCTCTCGTCCGCCTCCTGGCTGGCGTAGAGACGCTGCCACAGCATGTAGAAGCCGGCGGAGCCCAGGCCGAGCAGCGCGCCGCCCACGATGACGAGCGGCGTGGAGATGTCGCTGAGGTAGATGGCGGCAATGAGGAAGCACCATCCGGCGAAGTACGGCGCCGCCGGCAGCAGCACGATGAAGCGCCGCGTGAACCGCGGGAAGAAGTACACGCCAAGCACGCTTGCGAAGAAGCTCGCGGTGTACACGAGCGACTGCGAAAGGAAGAACGCGAGCAGGATGTCCGAAGTCTGGAAAGCGACCGGCAAGAACGGGAAGACGCCACCCCACACGCTCGCGGCGTTGATGGCGAGGAAGAGCGCGTAACCGAGCAGTGTCGTGTTCGGTCGCAGCAGCGACGCGATGGTGTGCACGGGGCTCCTTCCTGCGAGCGGGATGGTACGACGTGGCGCGCCGGGCGCGAGGTTGGCGCCGAGCGGCGTCGTGGCGTGCGGGCGACGGGCCTTGCGCGGCACGAGGCGTGCGGGCGATCAACCTTGCGCGCACGAGGAGCACGGGGCTGTCGCTCGTGGCGCGGTGACCATTGTACGGCATTCGAAGGGGCGGGTGATGGGCCACGCAAGAAGGGTGGTGACAGGTGCACCCTTTTGACCAGGGATTTTGCAAAATTCACCCGCAGTATGTGACAAGCGTTTCGGCAAGCCGCGCACAATGATCGCGCTGCCCGCGCGCGGTCGAGCGCATGAAGAAGCCTTGATCGAGCGGGCGAACGCCGCGCCGAGCGCGGCGTGGCGCATGCTGGCGGAGCAGGGAGTCCGCCGCATGCGAGAGCAAGACGAGAGTTAAGAGAGGGAGGGAAACATGTCAGAGTTGATGCCGAATGTCAGCCGTCGCTCGTTCGTGAAGACGACCGGCGCGCTGGGCGCTTTGGCAGCCGTTGGCGGCACCGTTGCCGCGACGGGCTCCGTGTTCGGCGAGGGGACGCCCCAGGCGCACGCCGAAGCGGAGGAGAAGGTGACGTGGGGCCACTGCGCCATCAACTGCCCGGGCCGCTGCAGCCTCAAGTTCCACGTGAAGGACGACGAAGTTGCGTGGGTCGAGACGTATACGAGTAAGGATGCTGATTTCGACGAGGTGCAGCCGCGTGCATGTCTGCGCGGTCGCACGTATCGTCGTTGGCTTGCCGATCCGAATCGCGTGAACTACCCCATGAAGCGTGTGGGAAAGCGTGGCGAGGGCAAGTTCGAGCAGATTTCCTGGGATGAGGCCATCGACACCATCGCCTCCGAGCTTCGTCGCATTATTGACGCGTATGGAAACGAGGCGGTCTACATTCCGTATGCCACGGGCGTGAGCTCTTCCACCGCTCGAAGCCTTCCGCGTTTCATGACGTGCCTGGGCGGTTATCTGGGCTCCTACGGCGACTATAGTGCTGCGCAGCTTGAGATGATTACCCCATTCACGCTGGGCTCGAAAGGCTTCAATGGCTCGACCTTGAATGCTGCCGAGGACGCACAGCTCATCCTCGCGTTCGGCACGAGTCCGACGGAGACCCGTCAAGGCGGTGCCGTCTCGCACTATGACTGGGTGCATCTTCGCGAACGTGCGAAGGGGAAGATTGTCTACATTGACCCGCGCTTGAACGACTCTGCTATGGGCCGTTCCGCCGAGTGGTTGCCCATCAATCCAGGCACCGACGCGGCGCTCTGTTCCGCTATCGCTCACGAGTTGATTGTGAACGAGCAGATCGACAAGGAGTTCCTCGATACGTATTGCGTCGGCTTCGACGACACGACCATGCCCGAGTCGGCAAAGGGCCAAAACAAGTCCTACAAGGACTACATCATGGGCACGGGATACGATATGGAGGAGAAGACTCCGGAGTGGGCCGCTCCCATTACGGGCATCTCGGCGGATCGTATTCGCGCGCTTGCGGAAGAAGTTGGAACCGCCAAGCCTCTGTACGTCGTGCAGGGTTGGGGCCCGCAGCGCCGTAGCAACGGCGAGCTGAATAGCTGGTCCATCATGATGTTGCCGCTGTTGACGGGTCAGTTTGGCTTGCCGGGCACCAACACGGGCGAGCGCGAAGGATCCTACTCCATCTCTGTTCAGACCATTCCCGCGGGCACGAACCCGGTGAAGGCCAAAATTCCGGTGTTCTTGTTCACGGACGCGATTGACCATGGCACCGAAATGACCGCTCTTAATGCGGGCGTTCAGGGCGCTGATAAGCTGAACGTGAACATTAAGTGCATGCTGAACTACGCGGGAAATTGCCTGACGAACCAACACGGTGACATCAACCACGCGCATGACATCCTTGCCGACGAAAGCAAGTGCGAGTTCATTGTCGTGTGGGAAACAGTGTTCACGGATTCCGCGAAGTATGCCGATATCCTGCTGCCCGATTTGTTCCGCTTCGAGCAGGTTTCTCAGATTGGCACTGGCGGTGACCATGCGTACATGATCAGTGGCCAGCCGTGCACGACGCCGAAATTCGAGCGCAAGACGCTGTATGACTCCCTGACGCTTCTTGCTGCGAAGATGGGTGTTGAAGAGGAGTTCACTGAGGGCAAGACTCAGGAAGATTGGATTAAAGAACTCTACGAGAAGACCCGCGCCAAGGATTCCGAGCTCCCGACGTACGAGGAAGCCATGGAGATGGGCGTATACACGCGCAAAAACCCCAAGGGCTGCACCATTGCCATGGAGGCCTTCCGAAAGGATCCGGTCGCTAATGCTCTCGACACGCCTTCGGGCAAAGTCGAAATCTACTCCGAGCAGCTTGCAGAGATTGCCGCCACGTGGGAGCTTGACGGCGACGACGCCCTCATCTCGCCGATTCCGGTTTACACGCACGGCTTTGACGAGCTTGACATTCCGACGGAGGAATTCCCTTTGCGCTGCAGTGGCTTCCACTATCGAGGCCGCACGCACTCTTCTTGGGGTGGCGTTGAGCTGCTGAAAGAGGCGAATCCGCAAGAGGCTTGGATTAACCCGGTCGATGCTGAAGAGCGCGATATCGTCCAGGGCGACACTATCCGCGTGAAGAATGCATTCGGCGAAATCGAGCTGTTGGCGAAGGTCACGCCGCGCGTTGTTCCTGGAACCGTCTGCATTTCGCAGGGTGCATGGCATAACGCTGACATGAGCGGCGACCGTGTAGACAAGGGCGGTTGCATCAACACGCTGACGACCCATCGCCCATCTCCGCTGGCGAAGGGCAACCCGCAGCACAGCAATATTTGCGAAGTCGTGAAGGCCTAAGGTAGCGAGGAAGGAACGGAAGAATCATGACTCAGTATGCATTCTATTTCGACGGCACTCGCTGCACCGGTTGCAAGACCTGCGAGATGGCCTGCAAGGACTTTAAAGACCTCGATCTGGGTTTCGCTTACCGCAAGGTCTATGAGGTCACGACGGGCGAGACCACGAGGGACGCCGAGGGTATCATCACCACTTCGTGCGTGAGCTACCCGCTCTCCATGTCGTGCAACCACTGCGACGACCCGGCATGCGTGAAGGTCTGCCCGACGACCGCCATGCACAAGGACCCGGAGACGGGCCTGGTGAGCGTTGACACCGCCAAGTGCATCGGCTGCGGCTACTGCCATATGGCCTGCCCGTACAACGCGCCGAAGGTGGACCGCTCCAAGGGCCACTCCGTCAAATGCGACGGGTGCGCTGACCGCGTGGCCGCCGGCGAGAAGCCGGTGTGCGTCGAGGCCTGCCCGGCCCGCGCGCTGGATTTCGGCACCGTCGAGGAGATGAGCGCGCTCGGCCGCATCGCCGACATCGCGCCGCTGCCCGACCCGGCCTACACCACGCCGAACCTGTACATCAAGCCTTCCGAGGACGCGCTGCCCTTCGGCGCTCCGAACGGCAAGGTCGTGAACCCGCTGGAGGTGGAATAAAGTGGAAAACGCAATGGCTGAACTGCCTTTGGCAATCTTCACCACCTTGGTGCCCTTCGGCGCCGGTGCGTTCATCATGCTGGCAATCTCGTTCTTCACCACGAAGTTCGGCGCCGACGAGCTGAAGAAGCTCGACAAGCTCTCCATCGCCCCGCTCGCGGTGGTCGCGGTGGGCTTCATCGCCTCGTTCTTCCATCTGGCAAGCCCGTTTGCCGCGTTCGGCGTGTTCTCGGGCATCGGCTCTTCGCCGCTGTCGAACGAGATCGCCATGGGCATCGTGTTCTTCGTCGTGGCCCTCGTCTACGTCATCATGGCGTTCACGGGCAAGCTGACGGAGTCCTCCCGCAAGCCCTTCGCGGTCGTGGTCGCGGTGCTGGCGCTCGCGTTCGCCGTGTTCACGGGCATGGCCTACATGATGCAGACCATCGCCTCCTGGAACACCCCGCTCGTGCCCATCGAGATGGTCGGCCTGGCGCTGCTCGGCGGCGCCGCCTTCGGCGCGGCCCTCATCGTTGCCGCTCGCGCTCAGGGCGCGGAGTCCCACTCCTACGTCACTGCGGCGTTCGTCCTGGCGCTCGTCGGCTTCGCCGTGGCGCTGGTGGCCCTGATCGGCCACTACGGCGTGCTGGAAGCCCTCTCGAGCTCCTTCGTCGCCGGCACGACGCTCGCCGAGGGCGTGACGGGCTACCTGGTCGGCTTCGGCGTGCTCGGCGCTGCCGCCGTGGTGCTGCTGGCCGCGTGCATGAAGAAGGCCTCCCTCGGCCTGGCCGGCGCTGCCGCCGTCCTGGCGCTCGTGGCCATCTTCCTGGTGCGCTTCGCCTTCTACGCCATCCAGCTTTCGGTCGCCCTGTAGCCGAAAGGGGGCTCGACGGCGCGTCCGTCGCAGCCTGGGCGCCTACCCCTCCTTTGGAAGGCGCGGTCCGCACGGGCCGCGCCTTCTGCGCTTCGGGGCGGCATGCGCGAGGGCGCTCGCAAAAAAGAGCGCGCCTGCCCATGCCGGGCATGGCATACTCACTGGACAACGAAACCGAGAGGGAATGACGCATGAACGAGCTTTTGAACGATAGCGCCGTGCGCGAGGCGGTCATATTCGTGGGCCAGACGCTGGGCCCGCTGTTCCTGGACGACCCGCGGCACGAAGAGCAGGTCGTGCCCGCCATCAAGGCGTTCGCGGCGCTTGACGTGGACGCGGCGGCCGAGGAGTGGCCGTTCGTGGACGCCGACGACGCGCGCGGTGCGCTGGCGCTCATGAAGGAGGGCGCGCAGGCGGGCGCTCAGAGCGACGAGGTGGTCTGGGAGTACCGCCGCCTGTTCGTGGGCCCGGCGCCGAAGCCCGCGCCGCCATGGGGCTCGGTCTACACCGACCGCGAGTGCGTGGTGTTCGGCGGGACCTGCCTGGAGCTGCGCCAGTGGATGCGCGAGGTGGGCATCGAGCGCTTGGGCGACGAAAAGGACCCGGAGGACCACATCGGCCTCATGCTGCTGCTCGTCGCCTGGATCGCCGAGCATCGGCCCGAGGTGCTGGAGGACTGCCTGCGCTTGCACGTGCTGCCGTGGTCGTCGCATTTGCTCGAAGAGCTGGAAGACGCCGCCGAGCAGCCGCTGTACAAAGGCGTGGCGCGCCTGGCGCGTATGAGCCTGGAGGGCATGCAGGAGGCGTTCGGCATCGAGGTGGCGTACCCGCGCTTCTATCGCTAGCGGTGCGAGCTGCTCCTGCGCGGCGGCCAAGGGGAAAGAGGGGGAATCATGGGCTTCGATATGGCGATGAGCGAGATTTCGCTGGTGCTGTTCACGACCATCGCGCCGTCGGGCGCCGTCGCCGTGGCGCTCATGGCGCTGTTCTCGCTGGGCGCTCGCGCGGACGCGGAGGCGCAAGCGCGCATCGACCAGTGCGCGTGGGTGCCGCTCGCCATCACGCTCGTGGGCCTGGTGTCGTCCGCCACGCACCTGGGCAATCCGGCGAACGCGCTGTACATCCTGCTCGGCGTGGGCAGCAGCCCGCTTTCGAACGAGGTGTCGGCGGCGGTGGTGTTCCTGGGGCTGGCGGGCGTGCGCTGGATGCTCTCGTTCGCGCGCCGTCCGCTGCGCGCGCTCAAGGCGGTGCTGTCGTGCCTGACGGTCGCGGCGGCGGCCGTGTTCGTGACCACGGTGGCATTCGCGTACGATGCCGCGACCGTGCCCACGTGGAGCACGCCGTACGTGCCGGCGAGCCTGTGGTTGAACGCGCTGTGCGGCGGCCCGGCGCTCATGCTGGCGACCATGCAGTGGGCGCGCCCGGAATGTGCCACCGGAGGCGTGCGGGCGGCCGCCTTGGTGGCTTCTGCGGTCGGACTGTGCGGCTCGGTCGTCATGTATGTGCTGCAGAACGGCGTGCTCCAGCAGGCGGAGAACGCGCTCGTGAGCGGTGTGCAGCTCGTGCCGCACTATCCGGCCATGATCGTGGCGTTCGCGGTGCTGGCGGCCGCTGGTCTGGCCATCGTGGCGCGTGCGTGCTTCGTACGCCGAGGTGCAGCATCGTCTGCGAGCGGTGTGCGCACGGCGCTCATCGTGGATGCTGTCGGGTGCGCACTCGTGTTCGTGGGCATCTTTGTGGCGCGCTTCGCGTTCTACATGATGCACATGACGGTGTGACGTCGCAGGACGGAAGCGCTAGTCTTCGGCGTCTTGAATCAGGTCCAGCATCTCTTGCTGCGAGTGGACGCCGAGCTTTTGGTAGATGTGCTGACGGTGCGTGGAGACGGTGCTCTTCGAGAGGTGGAGCTCGTCTTTGATGTACTCCAGGTTGCGGCCTTTCGCGAAGAGCGTCATGACCTGCTCTTCGCGTTCGGAAAGCCCGTAATGCTCGGCGATAGCGTGGCATTTCTCTTGGAAGCGCTTGCGCCGTTCCGTCGGGATGAGCTCCAGGGCTTGCAGGAGCACCGTGCCGTCGAAGGCGGCGTTGGCAGCAGCGAACACGGCGATGACGCCGAGGACCATGATAGGGAAGACCGCTTCAAGGCTCGTGCCGGCGGAGTGAAGGGCGAAGCGTGCGAGCAGCATGCCAAGCAAGGGCCCTGCTGCCCACGCGCCGCGGACAAGCGCGACGGTGCGCACGTTCGCGGCCGAGTACTGGCGGCAGATGCCGGCGGTGACGAGCCACATGAACATCCCGAAACACGTGTAGAACGCAGCGTTCACGGTCAGGGGGGCACGCGCGTCGAGGGCAGGATAGATGAGGATTGCGGGAAGCAGCAGTACGCCGGCGGTCAGCCCCATGCCGAGAACGTGGTAACAGATCTGAGGCGCTTTCTTGATCTTCGAGCTGACGGCGGCAAGGGCGATGAGGATGACGCCCGCGCTTGCCGCGAACGCGACGAACGCTTGGACTTGCGAGAACGGGCCGATTTGCTTGATTGATGCCTCGATTTGCAGGTACATCGTGCGCGCTGCCTCGTTGGCGAAGCCCACGAGCAGAACGCACGCGCACATGCGCGCAACAAGGGTTCGCAATGTACGGCGATCCGTGCCGTCAGGAAGCTCTTGGCGCGACAGGGGCGTGATGTCGTTCAGCTCGTCGGGCGCTTTGTCCTTCATTCCGAAATGCAGCAACAGGGCGCCGACGCACGGCATGCTCGCGGCGAATAGGGCGGCTTCGAATATGGGGAAGTTCAAAGAGAGCGCGAACAAAAGCGAAGCGGCGACTTGCCCCGAAGCGACGGCGGCCACGAGACTTCTTGTCTGCAGGCGCGCGAACGTGGTGCCGAAGATAAGGAGCTGCAGGCCTGAAAAGACGCCGGAGAGCACGCCCGAGGCCCCGATGGCGAGAACGCCCAAGGGGTCGTTCATGCTGGAGAGGGGCATGAGCAACGTCGAAGCAGTCACGCCTACGGGAAACACGATGTTGGCTTCCGGCCGTGCGATGAGCTTGCCGACGCGAACATGCAGCGCCGCCGAGAGGAAGAGCACGGCCGTGATGGTGATGATGGAGACCAGGTAGACCGTGTCGAGCACCCGTTCGCCGCCGTCTCCGGTGGCGAAGAGCCCCATGCTGTGGAATGCCATCGAGACCCATGAGGTGTAGCAACCGAAGCCAAGGCCAATGAGGACGTCGGCAGAGGAGACGAGGTGCTTTCGTGCTGCGGGAGCCGGCTCGTGCAGCTCTGGACGTTTGCCGGAGTCGGGCTCTGCGGCGCGCGGTGATTCGGCGCGAGCGGTCTCGTTCGTTCGCTGTGTTCCCATGCATTCCCCCTTATGCAGCGGCGCAGAAATTGACTGTGCGATCGCGCCGTAATTCCCCCGCTCGATTATACGGAAGGTTTGGGGCGTCATATCCCCCCCTTTTCTTTCTTGAATTGGTACGTGCCGCAAAAACCCTGTTCAGAGGCATCATGCTACGAGCATGATGCCGAAAAGCCGGGAAAGATGCTCCTCGCACGATGCGTTCGCGCTCGCTGCGCCATACGCTCGATTCATCTCAATGAAAGACGAGAGGAGGAGATATGGGCACACTGACGATGACGCGTCGTACCTTCGCGAAAGCTGCTGCAGTGACCGCTGCTGCCGCTGGATTCGCCTGCACGGGGCAGGCGTTGGCGGAGACCGACGCAGCCTCGTCGTCGACCGCGGGCGAAGTCAAGCACATTCGCTCGGCGTGTCGTGGATGCGGCAAAATGGAATGCGGCGTCTGGGTGACCGTCCAGGATGGCAAGGTCGTGCGCACGGAGGGCGACGAGAGCGCTTTTCAGTCTGCCGGCAGCCACTGCGCGAAGGGCCAGGCGTCCCTGCAGGCCGCCTACCATCCCGACCGCTTGCGCTATCCGCTGAGGAGGACCGGCCCGAAGGGCGAGGATCCGGCATGGGAGCGCATCTCGTGGGATGAGGCGTACCGGACGGTTATCGACAACATCCATAAGAATCAGGACAAGTACGGCTACGAGACGTACTTCTCCATGGGCGGCACGTCCCGAATTTGGTCGATGGCTCCGTACGGCGCGTTCAAGCAGCTGTTCCAGACCCCGAACTCCATCCAGGCGAACGAGATCTGCAAGGGCCCGCGCTTCTACGCGACGGCGCTCGACGCCTCGAACGCCTACAGCTGGATGGAGACGGTCGGCGGCCCGCGCGTGTACGTGCAGTGGGGCGGCGCGTCCGAACTGTCCAACTACGACGATTCGTGCCGTACTACGGTTGACGTCGCAACGCGCGCCGACATCCACATCATCGTGGACCCGCGCCAGACGAACCTGGGCAAGGAAGCTGACTACTGGGTGAACCTGCGCCCTGGCACCGACGGCGCCGTGGCGAACTGCTGGGCCCAGGTCATCATCGAGAACGACCTCATCGACGATCTGTACGTTCGCAAGTGGATGAACGCCCCGATGCTCGTGGTGGAGGAGGAGTCCTTCGTCCCGACTGCGAGCTCGTCCGACGCGCAGTCCGCGAAGATCGTCACGCGCCTGCTCAAGGAGTCCGACATCCAGGAAGGCGGCTCCGACGGCCGCTTCATGGTCATCAACGAGATCAATGATCAGCTGAGCTGGTATGACACCACCGCCGAGAACCCTGGCTGGGAAGGCGAGAACTGGACGCCGGCGACCGAGGGCTTCGTGCCCCACCAGGCGCGCCTGGACGCCACGGGCCAGGAGCAGGGCTTCGTGCTGGATTACGTCCCGTTCCCCGACGGCCTGTACCCGGCGCTCTTCACGCCGGAAGGCGGCCGCGAGGTCACGCTGAAAGACGGCACGGTGGTGCACGTGCGCACCGTGTGGGAGCACTACATCGACTTCCTGTCCAATTTCACGCCGGAGAAAGCGTCCGAGATCACGGGCGTCGACCCCGACGTGCTGCGCGATTCCGCGATCGCGTACGCCACGCGCATCGACCCGTCCACCGGGTACGGCAACGGCGGCATCCAGTACATGCTGGCGCCGGAGCACGCGTGCAACTCCGTCCAGAACCAGCGTGCGTGCGACCTGGTCTGCGGCATCACGGGCAACATGGACATCCCGGGCGGCATGCGCGGCTCCACGCCGGGCTGGCCGTACTTCGACCTGGCCATGTGCAACCCGGACTCCCCGGAGGCTCCGCGCCAGAGCACCGAGAAGATCCTTGGCAAGATCAACTTCCCGATGATCGGCGCCGACTGCAACCCGAGCTGGGCTGACGCCACGAGCATCTACGACGCCATCGAGACGGGCGAGCCGTACACCGTGTCCTGCGGCATGGGGCAGACGGGCGACTTCATGAACCAGTCGAACTCCATCTTCGCGGTGGAGCAGCTCATGAAGCTCGACTTCTGGGCGTCCATCGACCTGTGGCACACCCCGTGCGTCGACATGGCGGCCGATATCGCCATGCCCGCCGCGCACTGGCTCGAGCTCGACTGCATCCGTAAGAGCCAGGGCTCTTCGGGCGCGTTCGGCGCGACGGTCAAGTGCATCGACCCGCCGGGCGAGGCGAAGAACGACCTCGAGATCGTCGTCGGCCTGTACGAGGCCGCGGGCGTTCCGTACTTCGACGAGACGAAGCACGGCGCGAAGTGGCTGTCCGGCGAAGAGGCCGTGGCGGCGTGCAACGAAGTCGCGCTTGACGGCTTCCGCATCCCGAAGTGGGAGGATTACAAGGCTGAATTCCAGAAGAACGGCTGGTTCGACTCCAAGGTCGAGAAGTACGAGGACTGGGGCGTGTATCGCCGTTACCAGATCGGCAACGGCCACATCTCCGGCGGCTTCCCGCCCACGCCGAAGCAGCGTCAGGGTTGGAACACCACGACGCACAAGCAGGAGATTTGGTCCACGGTCCTGGAATCCTGGCTCGTCAACGGCGCCGACAACGACGGCAAGCCCGAGAAGGTGTGCTACACCGACGAGGACTTCACGCTGGAAGAGGTCTTCCCGCGCTACGTCGAGGCCCCGCACGGTCCCGTTGCCGACCCCGACCTGTTCACGGACGACAACTCCTTCCTCATGACCACCGGCCGTCGCCAGGGCACCTACTTCCACTCCGAGCACCGTCAGCTGCCGTGGTGCCGCGAGCTGTGGCCGGTCCCGCGCCTGGAGATGAACCCGGTCGACGCCGAGCGCCTGGGCCTGCAGCAGGGCGACTGGGTGTGGATCGAGACCAAGGAGGCCAAGATTCGCGAAGTGGTCGACCTGTACTACGGCATCGAGCCGGGCGTCGTGAACGCCGAGCACCAGTGGTGGTACCCGGAGCTTTCCCAGCCCGACCATGGCTTCAAGCTCTCCGGCGTGAACTGCCTGATCGACCGCCATGCGCAGGACCGCATTTGCGGTTCCTCCAACCTGCGCGCCTATGGCTGCAAGGTCTACAAGGCGACTGCCGAGAATAGCCCGTTCGGCAACCCGGTGCCCTGCGGCGACGACGGCACGGAGATCATCCACACCTGCGACGACCCGCGCCTGAAGGAATGGTTGCCCGACTACGATTCCCCGAGGGGTGAGGCGTGATGACGCGTTATTCCATCTTGACTGATCTCAACAAGTGCGTCGGCTGCCTGGCGTGCTCGATTGGGTGCAAGGTCATCAACAACGTTCCGGTGGGCAACTACTGGAACAAGGTCCTGCGCGTGGGCCCGAACCCGCGCCAGGAGGGCGGCCAGTGGCCGGACGTCTACACCTACTTCCTGACGGTGCAGTGCCAGCACTGCGCGAACCCGGCCTGCGTGTCGGTGTGCCCCACGGAGGCGTCCCACGTGGCCGCCGACGGCACCGTGCAGATCGACAAGTCCAAGTGCATCGGCTGCCAGTTCTGCGCCATGGCCTGCCCCTACGGCGTGCGCTACCTCAACGAGGAGGAGCGCGTCGTGGAGAAGTGCACGCTCTGCGAGCAGCGCATCTCCCAGGGCGAGCTGCCCCAGTGCGTCGCCCAGTGCGGCGGCCGCGCCCGCTTCTTCGGCGACCTCGACCAGGGCATCGAGTCCTTCGAGGCCCCGGCCGCCCCGCTCGAGGGCGACAAGTCCTACGAGGCGTGCGCCGATGCCCGCATCAAGCTGGGCGACGTGACGGGCGAGGGCTGGGAGTACCCGGTCAAGCCGTACAAGGACACCGAGGTCTACCATCTGCCCGACGTGGGCAATGACCCCTCGTTCGTCTACATCCTTCGTAACGAGAAATGGCAAGGAGGCGAACAATAATGGAACTGCAATGGCCTCTGATCATCTTCACCACGCTGCTCGCGTGGAGCTGCGGCGTGTTCGCGGCGCAGGGCGCGCTCGCCCTCAAGGGAGAGGGCAAGGAGGTGCAGCTGCCGGCGTTGGTCACCTCGGTGGTCCTGCTGGCCGTCTCCGGCGTCGCGGTGTTCTTCCACCTGCAGCACTGGGAGCGCATCTTCAACGGCTTCGGCCACATCACGAGCGGCATCACGCAGGAGCTGATCGCCATCGTGGTCTTCGTGGTGGTCGCCGTGGTGTACTTCGCCATGCTGCGCAA